>DATMKQ010000352.1:0-18560 GCA_035571275.1 Trebonia sp. | reverse complement strand
CGGTCGTGCTGCTTAACGCGTGCCTGGAGCTGGTTGAGGTCGGTGCGGGTGAACTTCCAGTCGAATGGCCTGGCGGTGGCGTTGTAGTGCTGTTCGCAGCCCGGTGCGGTCAGCGGCGCCAAGGCATATGACATAGGGACTGGAAGGCACGCGCTCCATGGTGCAGCCAGGCGGGCAGGGCATGATGGCCGCATGGCCAAGCCACCGGAGTCGATCAGGACCTCGCTGCGCCAGCGGCTGGCCGCCAGGGGAGCCGAGCGCTGGCCCCAGCTCGCCTGCATCGCCGTCCGCTACCACGGGGAGTTCGCCTATGTCGCCGGGCACCTCCCCGACGGCACTGCCCCTGATGCGCCTGCGAGACGCCGGATCGGCCTCTACCTGGGGCTTTGCCATCTACCGGGCCAGCCACGACGATTACGAGAAATCCGTCCTGCCCAGCGGCCACCCCGCCGGCACACCCCAGGAAGCACTCGACTGCGCCTGCGGCCTCTACCTCGGCGACACCACCGCCTGGATCACCCCGCCCCGATGAATGAACAGGCGCGACCACTAGAGCCGAATGCCTAACAACTGCCTCAGGTAGTTGACCGTGTTTGCACGCGCTATCAGGATCACATCCGGCACATGTCTGTGCTGAGTTGCGGAGTCGTGTGGCCTTCTCAGGCTCGGTCGGGAGCGCGCGATGGGTGGCAGGATGCGGGTACGCGGCGTGATGACACTCAGGCAGCGGATGACGGTCATAGCGGCGTCGCTGGTGGCGGTGGTCGCGGCGGGAGCCTCGGTGGTCCTCACACCAGGTACGGGCGCGGCGGCCGCCCGGGCAGTCACCATGACGGCATCGACGGTGACGGCGACCGGGCTGTACGCGAACGCGAGCGGGCTGGTGATGGATGCGGGCGGTGCCCGCAAGTCCGGTGTGACCGTCCGGGTCCACAAGGACGGGACCGCGAACGGGAAGCGGTGGCTGCGGGAGAAGGACTTGACTATCAGGCCCGCCTACGACACCAGGCTGTGCCTCGACGTGCCGCGAGCCAGGTACCAGGTGGGCACCGCGCTCGATGTGGCGACCTGCCGCGGCATCAGGAGCCAGCGGTTCGCGACCTTCCGGTCATCGGGGTCCACCCCGATGTTCTTCATCTCCCCGATCGGCGATAGGAAGCTGTGCCTGTCGCTGTCCAGCGGCTTCTTCGATGCAGGTGACGCGGTCACCTTGGACAAGTGCGGGCCGGTGCTGACCGCACCAGGTACCGAGGTGTGGGCCGCGACCAACCTGGACGCCACGGCCGGGGAGCTCAACTCGACGATCGCGCTCGGCGTAGCGGGTTCGACGGCTGGGTCGTCGGCGCAAGCCGTGCAGCCGTGGGCTCTCCCGCTGGGCGCGCTGTGGGAGGTCGGCACCGAGAACGTGGCACCGTTCGGGCAGGAGCGTGTTCTGCGTTCGGTCGCCAACACGTCGCTCTGCCTGACCAGGGTCGGTGCCGAGGCGGCGGGAGCCGCGCTGCGCCTGGAGACCTGCTCTGGCTCCCCCGCGCAGGCGTTCATGGGCATCGAGGTTCTCTACAACATCGACAATCCCGCGTACTACGTCACCGAGCCGGACGGGCGGTTCTGTGTCGCCATCACGTCCGGCGCGGTCATCGGGCACCACGCGGCGCTTGGGCACTGCGTGGGCACCGCGGCCGACCTGTGGACGGCGGCGACCTGGATCACCGGCATGGACCTGACAACGCAGCAGTCGTATCAGTATCAGGAGATCTATACCGACGGATATGTCTCGCCGCAGTACAACCTGAGCCTGACCGGCACGGGCGCGGGCGCGAAGACCGTGCTCGCGGGCGATTCGCAGTTGGCCAGTCAGGTATGGACGGACCGGGGCCCATCCGGGCGGGTCGGCAACCCAGACGGGTCCATGAGCCTGCGGCCGCTATCCAACCAGGGGCTTTGCCTGACCGTGCCAGGCGGTAAGTACGCCTCAGGACAGCAACTCGCCGCTGAGCCGTGCACCGGGAACCTGGACCAGGAGTTCTTCCGGATGCCCTCAATTTCCTTCAACGGCGCGCAGCAACAGGAACTCGTGCCCTACGGCGATGGCGAACTCTGCCTTGGCATGCCTAAGGGCCTGAAAGCGGGTGCCGCAGTCACCCTGCTCCCGTGCAGCCGCACGCAAGCTCAGGCATGGAACCCGATGGAGGCCTGGTATCTCTGGGGCGGCGAGCCTGCCGGCGTCAACGCGTACCCGCTGGGCGTCCCGCCGCAGCGCATGCTCACGGTTAGTTCGCTCCCCGGGACGAGCGCGACGGCGGCCACCGCGCCGTTCAGCATGGGCAGCACCTCACTGGCCTGGTTCCCCGTGACGTCATCGGACGGGACGCACGAGACGTTCCGGCTCGCGGCCCGCACCGGATGGTGCCTGGACGCGACCACCACCGCGGTGACAGCGCAGGCATGCAACGGCGCCACAAGCCAGGAGTTCACATTCAGTTCGGAGGTTGGCGGGGACGGCATCTCCTATCTCCAGCTCAAGGCCGCCGCGGCGCCCGGGTCTTGCGTGTCCGCGGGGACGGGATCGGGCACGGTCCCGGTGACGCTCACCACCTGCGCGCCGGGGGTTTCCAGCCAGATGTGGTACGTGTATGCCCCGTTACAGGTGACGGGCTTGGAGCGGTGACCGTCCGAGCTGGAGTCGCTGTCCCGCCGGGCCACGGCACCGTACCGCATGGTGCGAGCCGCCCACGGGGATAAAGCCGTTCACCGCGCTCGTCGACCAGGTCATCAGCGCCGAGCCGTACGCCTCGGCACAGCGGGTCTTCTGGGTCGCGGACAGCAGCGCCTCAGACAAGAACTAAGCGGCGGCGGCCCGGCTCAGCGACGCCTGCCCCAACGCCCAGATGGCCCACCTCCCCGCGCATCTTGGCTCAACCGGGTCGAGATCTACTTCTCCGTCATCCAGCGCAAGCTCCTCACCCCGACGACTTCGAGGGCCTGGACGAGCTCGCGGAGCAGATCCTCGCCTTCGAACAGCACTACAACGCCACCGCCAGGCCATTCGACTGGAAGTTCACCCGCACCGACCTCAACCAGCTCCAGGCACGTGTTAAGCAGCACGAGCGCCACGCACCCCACCCACTGGCCGCATGAACCCCGACAAATTAACAGGCGCGACCACTGGTGTTCTGAGTATCGTCGCAGGTTGTGGAGTGCCGGGCCCTAAGCCGCTGACCGATTCTGAGTGCGCGCTGGAGGCTCTGGTCCGCAAGCGGACGGCCTCGGGGTCGCCAACCTCGCGCGCGGATCGTGTCGGCCTGCGCGGAGATAGTACTTGTCATCGAGCGCATCAGCGATCTTGGCCTGTCACCCGACCGTGTCACCTGGATCGCCGATACTGACCCCTTCGCCGTCCACGACATGGGTGCCCGTTGGTCTGCACAGGCTCGAAGGGCGGTTGTCCTCAAGACCTGCTCGCCACTCGCTCCCGGATCGCACACGGCGCACTCCTCCTTGCGCGGTCAGTGCAGGCAGAGCGGCCATTGGACGGCGCGGACTGGCTCCTTGACGATTATGGCTACATGAGTAGAGTTAAGCCCCATGCAGCGTAACCGCCCCCCGTCGCCACAAGCGATCAACGTCCTGCGGGCGCTGGCCGCCGACCCGGCCCGGTGGCGCTACGGCTACGATCTGGCCGCTGAAGTGCACCTGAAGTCGGGTTCGCTGTATCCGATCCTGGTCCGCCTGGCCGATCGCGGCCTGCTGGAAACGTCGTGGGAGCCCGGCGTGGGCAGCCGGCCGCCGCGCCACCTGTACCGGCTGACCGGCGAGGGACGCGAGTTTGTGGCGGCGTTGACTGCCGCCCGCGCCGACCGGACCGTCCCGACCACGCACAACCGTTGGAGTGAGGCGTAATGCTCGGTGGCCTGTTCTTCGTCCCCATGGTGAGCTTGCTGGGCATTCTCATCGCGTGGTACCGGCGCGATCCGCGCAGGTTCCTGGACGGCCCGGCGGAGGACGCGCCGTTGCGCTTGACGCGCTGGGCGATCGGCCTGCTGGCCCCGCAGCGGGCCGAGTGGGGCCAGGCGATGCTCGGCGAACTCGGCCACATCGAGGGCTGGATCCGGCGGATGCGCTTCGCGCTCGGCTGCGTCGGCGCCGCCCTCGTGCTGCCCCCGTGGGGACGGGCCGCGACCGGCGCCGGGGCGATGATCGTGCTCGCGGCCAGCGCCGTCGGCCTGGACGCCGCAATGGCGGTCCACTACGGTCTCGGCGGCGGCGAATGGATCGCGGTGTCGATCCTGACTGTCTTCATGCTCGGTGTCCTGCTCGGTGCCAGTGCTCTCGTACGCCGGCCCGGCGTCGCACTTCCCGGCCTGCTCGGCGGCCTGTTCATCGCGGTGATCTTCCTGACCGTGTCCGGGTTCACCTTCCTCGACCAGATCTTGCCGAACACGGTGGGCTGGCACCGGCTGGTGCAGGTGATCGCGGTGCCGTTCCTCGTGGGCGCCGCCGGCACCCTGTGGAGCCGTGACCCGATCGCTGGCAAGCGCATCGCCCGGCTCGCCGCCATCGCCAGCAGCCTCGGCTTGTTCGTCTACGCCACCATCGCGGTCGCCGTGATCGGCGGCGGCGGCCCGCCCGACGCGGACGGTGGCTTCACCCTGCCGGGCACCATCAGTGACCGGATCGGCCACAACCTGGTCCTGCTGGGCTTCACCATCGTGGTCTTCGCCGCCATCGGATGGGGCGGCGCCGCCGCGGCCGGGCGGCTCCTTCACCGCGCCCCGACCGCCACTGGCCCGTTGACCCCGAACTCCGTACCACCGCAGGAGGCGTAACCCCGATGACGACACCAGACAACGAGACGAACCCGGGGATGCGCGTACCGCGCGGGCGCCGAGCCCTGCGCATCGTGGTCATGTGCGTCGTGGTGGCCGCGATACTGTTCCTCGCCGCCACCAGCTGGACCCACGGATAGCGGCACGGTCGGGGCAGCGTGGCGAGGCACAGCGTCGAGGCACAGTGTTTGGACCACTATGCCGACTGAGGCGGAGACGAGGGGGATGAGCGTACGCATGAATCAACCGATTGCCTCATTCGACGAATCAACGCTGAGGGAGCTTCTAGCAACGCTCAATCATCTCGAGGAACGAGCTGTACTGAGACCTACCATCACGCTCGACCAGCTGAGGTCGTCGCTGAGCACCGACCAGCAGGCCATCGTTGATCAAATCATCAATCTCAAGCCGCGGGATTATGGTGTTAACACACCGTACGCTGGTGACCTCGAGCCTGTGCCGACCGATTTCGTAAAGATAAGCGACCAGCAGTACATCGAGCGGGGCGAGCGGAAGACCATAGCCGAGAAATATGTTCCGCGACACATTTTCGAAGCATACGTTCGTATGAACGAAGCGTTCATGACCGAGCATCCGGACCGTAAGCTGCTAGTTCAATCGTGCTATCGTTCCCCGGCGTATCAAGTTGCTGTCTTCGTCGATTGGCTCATCAACGCCTATGATGGCGATATCGCCAGGACTATCCGGCACGCGTCGCCACCGAGCTACTCGCAGCACACCATCGCCAGCAAAGCGGCGATTGACTTCAAGAACGTCGATGGATCTCCCTCTGGCTATCACCCGGAGGACTTCAAAGATACAGTCGAGTACGCGTGGCTGCGCCGGCACGGCAATGAGTTTAATTTTTATGAATCCTGGCCCGAAGGCAATGAGTTCGGCATGCGGGCTGAACCATGGCACTGGCAATACAGGCCCGGTCGGGGTGCTGACGAGGGTGTTCCCGCCGGAGTTGGTAGATGAGGTATGCGAGCGGTCCTTTTCGTTGATGTCGATGGCACTCTTGTCCCGGAGACTTCCTCGGCGATCTTTCTCGCCGCCAGGCTTGGCCACGCGGAGCAAGTGGTGGAAGCTGAGGCCGCCTGGGACGCCGGGCTGGTGACCGCGAGGCATGTCGAGGAACTGGACGCGCGAGGCTGGGCCGGGACCACCGAGGCGCAGGTCAGCGACTGGCTGGCGAAGCTTCCCCTCGTGCGCGGCATCGGCGACGTTGTCCGCTGGTGCCGTGACCACGACGTCGTCCCTGCCCTGGCGACCCTCGCCTGGCGCCCGGTCGGCACCTACCTGTGCGAGGTCTTCGGATTCGACGACTGCTGCGGACCCACGCTTGAGGTCCGCGACGGCGTCTTCACCGGCGTCGCTCTCGGGTCCTGCGACGAATACGGCAAGAGTGATTTCGCGAAGGCCCTGGCCGAGCAGCACGGCCTGTCGCTAGACCGATGTGCGGCGATCGGGGACAGCCGCTCCGACCTCCCTCTCTTCGGTCAAGTCGGCCTCGCGATCGCCTTCAACGCTGACCGCGACACTCGTGCTCATGCCCACGTTCAGATCGACAGCATCGACCTTCGCGACGCTATCCCGCCATTGGAACGATGGCTCCATGGCAGCGGCGGACCCTAGAATCGGGCGTTGATGAGTTCCAGCGTCCCGGTTTCAATCTGTGGCGACGTCGAGCGGCCCGCTTGCCTCGCGCTTGACGAGCTGCGCTCGTTGATGGACGCCGAAGTGGTCGCGGACTTTCACTGCCGCGAGGGTTGGAGCCGACTCGGCGAGCGCTGGCACGGCGTGCGGCTTCGGACCCTGCTCGCGCTCGCCGGGGCCGCCGACGCGGCCGGCTATGTCACGATCGGCTCTGGCGAGTACACCGCCGTGCTCACCCGCGAGCAAGCGGAGGATGAGCGGGTGCTCCTCGCGCTCGAGCACGAAGGCGCCGCGAGCCCCCGGCGGGCCGGCTTCCCGCGGCTGGTCGGACCGTCCGAGTGGGACTGCTTCCTGAGCGTCAAGTCCGTAGACCGGATCGAAGTCACACGCCGGCCTCAGCGGGCTACCGCGGCGACGATCGCTCTCGCGCGGGCCGAACGCTAGGAGACGAATGCTGAACCTCGAAGAACGCGGCGATGTCACGATCGTGCGGCTCCAGCACGGGAAGGTCAACGCGCTCGACCTTGAACTGCTGCTGGCAATCGCCGAGGCGATGCGAGGCGTCGATCAGGCCCGCGGCGTGGTGATCACGGGGTCAGGATCGGCCTTCTCGGCCGGTGTCGACCTGCGGCGGATCGTCGAGGGCGGGCCGTCTTACGTCCGGGAGTTCCTTCCGGTCCTGTCGGATTGCTTCCTGGCCGTCTTCGATCACCGCGGCCCGGTGGTGGCCGCTGTCAACGGTCACGCCATCGCCGGCGGGTGCGTCATCGCGGCCGCGTGCGACGTCCGCCTGATGGCGCGGGGCAGGATCGGCCTGGCGGAGCTCAGCGTCGGCGTTCCCTTCCCGCCGGTCGCGATGGAGATCATGCGGTATGCGGTCGGGCCCGCCGCCGGCCATCTCGTGCTCACCGCCGCGTTGCTGGATCCGGCGCAGGCGCAGTCGATCGGGCTCGTTCATCATGTCTGCGAGGCGGAGGCCCTGCTGGATTCCGCGGTTGACTGGGCGCGTCAGATGCTGCGGACTCCGGCCGACGTGTTCGCGGTCAGCAAGCGCCAGCTACAGCAGCCGGCTCGTGACCGTATCGCCGCGCGCGGCGGGGACGAGGAGGCCGTGGCGGAGCTGTGGTCGTCGGATCGCACCAGGGATGCGATCGCCCGGTACCTCAGCGCGCTCAAGGAGCGGGCGCGTTAGGGTCAGAAACCCGGCGGGAGGAGCTCCGTGTACCCGTCGCCGCTGACCGTGGCGCTGCCGATCTTGCCCTTGATCGCGACGTCGCCTTCCCAGTAGACGGTGCCCTGGGTGTTCACCAGGTCCACTTCCTGGTCGCGCAGGTCAGGGATGAGGGTCAGCTGGCCGCCGGGGACGGTGATCTGCCAGCCGGAACCGTACTTGATGTGCGTCGCCGGACTGGTCCAGGAACCGGTGACCTTCTCGCGGGTGCTGGCGGCGGTCAGGTACGTGATGTCCTTCCCGCCGTGGGCGACCCTGGTGCCGGCCGTCTCCACGATCTGGCCCTTGCTGTTCCTGATGAAGAACAGCATGTACTGCTGCCCGTTGGACAGCTGCGTGCTGAACCAGTCCCAGCCGCCACCGCTGGCCAGGTTCATCGGCCCCCACTGGTGGTCCATCCAGGATTTCCCCGTGACCTTCAACGTGACGCCGTGGTCCACGATCGTGCCGGTGGTCGCCAGCGATGTCCACGAGTAGTAATACGACGACCCGAGCGAGGCCAGCGAGATATAGCCGCACTTGTTGCCCTCGAGGACCGCGGGCTCTGTGGTGCGGAGCCCGAGTTGGAGACTGTAATCGGGCACGGCCGCCTTGAGCGTGTCTGTCCCGGACGCGCCGCTCATCGTCCAGCTCCCCGCGTGCAGGGCGAACCTGTTGGGGGTCTTCGGGACTGGGTAGAAGGCCTCCTCGCCCGCGAACTTGAAGGCCTTGCGGGCGAGATCCGTGACGGACAAGTTGCCGAGGTAGACGGGCTTCGACGCGATGCCGAGCAACTGGAAGATGACGTATTCGTAGCCGTAGGTGTGCACATGGCCCTTGGCGTCTGTGCCGCTCAGGTGCCCGCTGAAGTACCACCACTCGACCGAAGCGGAGTGCGGCGCCTCGTCCTTCGGCAGGCTGACGGACGTCTTGCAGCCATGGACTGCGGCGCTGGCGACCCGAGCTGTGTCGCGGGCGGCAGGCGCTGTGTCGCGGGCGGCGGGCGCTGTGTCGCGGGCGGCAGGGGCCGCGCCGGCCGACCCGGTGCAGGCCGACGTGGTCGCCGCGACCGCACACAAAACCACGAAGATTATTGCTGGAAATCTGATCGAGCGCGTGCCCTCGCGACGGACACGGATCCTGATCCTGTCCACGAACGGAGCGTTCCATATGCCATCTTCGCCGTCAACTCAGTCGGCCGGGGCGGGCGGGGAGGCGGACGCGCAGCACCGTCTGG
Source organism: Trebonia sp. (assembly GCA_035571275.1). Lineage (GTDB taxonomy): Bacteria > Actinomycetota > Actinomycetes > Streptosporangiales > Streptosporangiaceae > Trebonia. Next base: position 9,628 of record DATMKQ010000352.1, on the reverse strand, counting down.
CCGGGACGAGAGTCGATGGTTATCGTACCGCCGTGGCGTTCGGTGACGACGTGCTGGGCGATGTCGAGGCCGAGGCCGACGCCTTTGCCCACGTCCTTGGTGGTGAAGAAGGGTTCGAAGGCGCGGGCCACCACCTCCGGTGGCATGCCGCGACCGCTGTCGCAGATCTCGACGACCACGTCAGCTCCCTCGGCCCGCGTCGTGAGCCGGAGCGTGCCCGCGCCGTCCATCGCGTCGATGGCGTTGTCGATGAGGTTTGTCCACAGCTGGTTGAGCTCGCCGGGATAGGCCTCGATCCTGGGGGCGTCGGCGGCGTAGTCCCGCACGACCGCGATACCGCCGCCGAGCTTGTACCCGAGCATCACCAGCGTGCTCTCCAGGCCTTCGGTCACGTCGATGTGCTGCGTCGACGCGCGGTCCATCTGTGAGTAGGACTTGACGGCGTCGACAAGTCCGTAGATGCGTCCGCTCGACTCTTTGATCTCGGACAGCAAGGCAGCGGCCGACAGCGTGCTCGCCACCCACTCCAGGCCCGCCTGGAGTCCCGGTCCGTCCAGCGCCTCCGCCACGCGTTCACACCAGTCGAGGTCGGCCCCGGCGGCGGCGAGCGGCGGGGCGATCGTCCACTCATCGGCGATGCCACGGTCGGCAAGCCATGATGCCAGGATCTCTTCCTGGTCGGCGATGGCCAGCGGGTCGCGGACCCCCGCCGCGGACTCGATCTGCTGGCGCAGCGCGTCGAGCGCGGCGAACTGCTTCGCCGAGATCTCGTCGTGGGCGAGCCGCCGCAAGGAGGAGAGCAGCGTCTGCACCGCGATCTCCAGGTCGTCGACCGCCCTGGTGACAGCGGCCGCCGGGTTGTTGATCTCGTGCGCCAGCCCCGCGGCGAGCGTGCCGAGGGTGATGAGGGACGCGCGCTGCCGTGCCGTCGACTCGATGGACCGCGCGGTGCGGTAAAGGCCCTCGATCAGGTGCCTGCCGAGCGGGAACCAGGCGTTAAGCCTGTCGCGCAGCACTTCAGCGGGCACCCGGAGTACCCGCCCGGCGGTCGCTCCCTTGGCGGTGGCGAGGTACACGCCGTGTTCGTCCCAGGCCCGGAACCCTCCGGCCCAGCGGCCCGGCACGTCCATCCGGCCGACCACGGTGTCCTCGCGGCCGATGTGGCGCACCAGGTCGACGGCGCCGTCGACGAGCACCCACCAGTAATCCGCGTGCTCGCCCTCGTGGAACAGCTCCACACCGGGCTCGACGCGGACCTCGTCGCTCCCGTCGACCAGCTCCGTTAGCTGGTCGACGGTCAGGCCGTCGAAGAGGGCGAAAAAGCGAAGATCGTCAGCGCGCATGAGACAGCAGCATATCCGCGCGCTCCTGACCTGGGCAGACTAGCCGCCGGTGGGCGTGCGCCTGGCGGTGAGGAACAGCTCGGCTAGCTCGCGGGTCGTGGTGGCGTCTTCCGCCGCCTTATCGTCGCGCCAGCGACCGGTGAACCGCGGGAAGCGCATGGCTAGCCCCGCGTCGTCCTCGATCAGGCCCCAGGCGGCGGTGTAGTTCGGGGACAGGGTCAGTTCGGCGCTGAGAATCTCCAGGACCAGGCCGGGCTCGAACCAGACGTCAGGTTCCTGGCGTGAGTCGACCCGGGCGGGCTTGTGCTGGCTCAGCAGCGGCGCCAGCCGGGCGGGCAGCGCGGCCAGGTCGGCGTCGGAGAACCCGGCGCCGCACTTGGTCACCGCGCGGAACGTGTCGGCGTCCGGGTCGTAGGCGGCGAGCAGCACCGCGCCGTAGACCCCCACGCGGCGGCCGCGCCCGGCGAACGCGCCGATGACGACCAGGTCGGCGGTGTCGGACAGCTCGGTCCTGTAGTCCCGCTTGAGCTTGATCCACTGCCAGCCGCGCGCCCCGGCCTGGTAGACCGAGTCCGGCCCGGTCGACTTGCACACCAGGCCCTCGCACCCGTCGGTGACCGCCTGGGCGAACATGGCGTCAAGCGCGGCCGGGTCGGTGACCTCGGCGGCGGTGGTGAGCCGCAGCCGGGGCGACAGGGTCAGGGCCGCCTCGAGCGCGGCGCGCCGCCGCGGATACGGCAGCATGGTCAGGTCCTCGCCGTCGGCGTACAGCAGCTCGAAGCAGAACAGGCCTACGGGCACGTCCCTGACGGCCTGGTCGATGCCGTGCTTACGGCGGCGCAGCATGACCTCGCCGAACGGCCGCAGCTCGGCCGCCGCCGCGTCGTACGCGACGACCTCCCCCTCGACGATCGCCTCGGCCGGCGTCAACCCCGCCCGCAGCAGCTCGACGACGTCGGGGAACTGGTCGGATATTTCCTCAAGCCGCCGGGTGAACAGCTCGATCCTCCCGTCGGCGGTGCGGTGCGCCTGGACCCGGACGCCGTCGTACTTGTACTCGGCCGCGCAGCGCCCGCCCAGGCGGGCGAGGATCTCCCCGGCGTCGGCCAGCCGCTGCGCCAGCATGACCCGAACCGGGTTGCCCGGCTGGACCCGCAGCCGCTCCACCGCGGCCAGGCCGCCGCTGTCCAGGGCGGCCGCCACCTTGCCGAGGTCGCAGCAGATGTTGTAACCGCGCTCGAGCACCGGCCTGGCGGCCTTGCCGCCCAGGTACACCTGGGCGAGCGCGTCCAAGATGGTGGGCGTGCCGATGCCGAGCCGCAGGTTCTTGGTGACCAGCCGCAGCAGGTACCGGCCCTCCAGCGGGGTGGCCCCAGCGAGCAGCCCAGCCAGCAGCTCTAGCTTGCGGCCCTGCGAACCCGCGCCCTCGGCGGCGGCGATCTCCCTGAGCGTGCGCACCACCTCGGTGACCTCCAGGCTGGCCGCCGCCGGGCCACCGACCCCCGCCTCGCCCGGCCGGGCCAGCAGCCGCTCGGCGGCTTGACCAAGGTCGCCGGTCTCCCGCACGAGGGCGGCGACCTGCGCCGCGTCCGTGTCGGCCGCGGCGGCCACCGCGCGGACGGCGAGCTTCTCGGCCAGGCCAAGATCCACTCCGGCGAACTCGGGCGCGATCAGCCCTTGGCTCAGGTAACACACGGTCGGCAGCAGCTCCGCCGGAGTCTGCGCCAGCAGCGCGGCCAGCCGGTCCGTCAGCGCCAGCCGACTGCTGAGCTGCTCCAGGTCACGGTAGGCCTCGGCCACGATCAGGTATCGCACGGGCGCCCCCTTCCCGCCTGATCATGACACGCCTCGGGTGTGTCACCCTAGATCACTCGGGCCGGTAGTCGCGTTTCCCTGAACGCGGGTCGTACCAGACGCGCATCCTGCGGCCCGTGTCCGGGTCGATGAAAACCTCGTCCGTCGGCTGCGCGGCGCTGCCGCTGGCGCTCTTGCGGCTGCCGCGGTAGCGGTCCCAGCCGAACAGGGCGGCGGCGATCCCCACGATCAGGATCGCGATGATGACCCAGCCGGTGACGCCCATGACGGCCTCCTCAGGCCTGGTCGCTTGGCGCGTCCGGCTGGACGTCGGTCCACTCGATGACCCGGGCGGTGCCGTACGCGACGATCTCGCTCATGGCCGCGCCCATCTCGGAGGAGTCGAACCGCATCATGGTGACGGCGTTCGCGCCCATGGCGGCCGCGTTCTGCACCATGCGGTCGAGCGCCTGGCGCCGCGAATCCTCGTTGAGCTTGACATAGGAATGGATCTCGCCGCCGACGAGGCCCTTGAGCATGGCGACGATGTTGCCGCCGAGGCTCCGGGACCTGACGGTGAGCCCGAATACCTGGCCTAGCGTCTTCACCACCCGCGTGCCCGGGATGTTCTCGGTAGTCGTGACGATCATGGACTGGCTGGCTGGGGTTGACGCCTGCATGGCAGCCTCCAAAGGGGGATATCTGTCTTCTATCAAAATGATATCAGTATTTGATAAGCCCACCAGGTGTCGGGGGTCACACAGCCACGTGAGGCGGGTGGGGCGCGCCCGGGTCGTACGGCTACGGGAGGTCGGCGGGGCGGGCCGCGGCGAGCCGCGCGGTCAGCTGGGCGCGGGCGGCGACGAGCGAGGGGCCGTACCAGGTGAGGCTGCGCCCTTCGACCAGCGCCACACGCTGGCGCGGGAACATCTCTGGCCCGTCGTCCGGGCCAAACGTGTACGGCTCGTCGGGCAGCACGACAAGCTCGGGCAGGCGCGCCGCTACCTCGTCGAGACCGACGTGCGGGTACCGGTCGGGGTGGTCGTTGTAGACGTTGTCGAGCCCGAGCCGGGCCGCCACGTCGCCGGTGAACGTGGCCGATCCCACCACCATCCAGGGGTCGCGCCAGATCGGGATCACCGCGCGGACCCGCGGCCCGGGCGCGGGGGAACGCCAGGTCCGCTCGGCGTCGTCGAGCCAGGACGGCGATGGCCAGCCGAGCGCCACCGTGAACACCCGGCGCAGCGAGGCGATCGCCTCGTCCAGGGTCCTGATCACGGTCACCCACACGGGTATCCCGGCCGCGCGCAGGCGTTCCACGTCGACGCGCCGGTTCTCTTCCTGGTTGGCCAGCACGACGTCGGGTTCCAGCCGGGCGATGGCCGCGAGGTCGGGGTTCTTGGTGCCGCGGACCCGCGGCACGTCCAGGTCCGCGGGATGGGTGCACCAGATCGTGGCGCCCGCGAGCGCCGCTGGCCTGGTGACTGCCACCGACTCGGTCAGCGACGGGACAAGGGACACCACCCGGCGGGAGCCCCGGCCCGGCCGCGGCACCTCGACCGGATGCCCGAGATCGTCGTCCGCGAGCATGGGCACCAGCTTGTCAGCTACTCGCGGGGGACGACCCCCGCACCCCCGACAAAGGTTCAGACGTTGCGCCGGTACTGGCCGCCGACCTCGAAGAACGCCTCGGTGACCTGTTCCAGGCTGCACACCCGCGCCGCGTCCATGAGGGCGGCGAACATGTTGCCGCCGGTCCGGGCGGTTTCCTTCAGCGCCGCCAGCGCCGCGTAGGCCTGGTCGGCGTGCCGCTCCTGGAAGTCGCGGACACGTTCGAGCTGGGACTTCTTCTCTTCCTCTGTGCCGCGGGCCAGGGCGACCGGCGCGGCCTGCGCCTCCGCGTTGGGGTTGCGGAACGTGTTGACGCCGATGAGCGGCAGCGATCCGTCGTGTTTGCGCTGCTCATACAGCATGGACTCGTCCTGGATCTGGCCGCGCTGGTAGCCGGTCTCCATCGCGCCGAGCACGCCGCCTCGCTCGCTCAGTTGCTCGAACTCGGCCAGCACCGCCTCTTCCACCAGGTCGGTCAGCTCGTCGACGATGAACGAGCCCTGGAGCGGGTTCTCGTTCATCGCCAGCCCCCATTCCTTGCCGATGATCAGCTGGATCGCCAGCGCCCGGCGCACCGACTCCTCGGAAGGCGTCGTCACCGCCTCGTCGTAGGCGTTGGTGTGCAGGCTATTCGCGTTGTCGTAGATCGCGCACAGCGCCTGCAGCGTGGTGCGGATGTCGTTGAACGCCATCTCCTGGGCGTGCAGCGACCGGCCCGACGTCTGCACGTGGTACTTGAGCTTCTGCGACCGCTCGTTCGCGCCGTACCTGTCGCGCATCGCGACCGCCCAGATCCGCCGCGCGACCCGGCCGATGACCGTGTACTCGGGGTCCATGCCGTTAGAGAAGAAGAACGACAGGTTTGGCGCGAAGTCGTCGATGTTCATCCCGCGGGCGAGGTAGGCCTCGACGTACGTGAACCCGTTGGCCAGCGTGAAGGCGAGCTGACTGATCGGGTTCGCGCCGGCCTCCGCGATGTGGTACCCGGAGATCGACACCGAGTAGAAGTTGCGGACCTTGTTGGCGATGAACCACTCCTGGATGTCGGCCATCATCCGCAACGAGAACTCGGTGGAGAAGATGCACGTGTTCTGACCCTGATCCTCCTTGAGGATGTCGGCCTGCACGGTGCCCCGCGTCGTCGCCAGCACCCGGGCGCGCACCTGTTCCGCCTCGGCTTGCGTGAGCTCTCTTCTTTTCTCGGAACGAATGGTGGCGACTGCCTGATCGATCGCCGTATTCAGGAAGAAGGCCAATATGGTCGGGGCGGGTCCGTTGATCGTCATCGACACCGACGTGGTGGGCGCGTCGAGGTCGAACCCGTCGTACAGCGCCTTCATGTCCTCGAGCGTCGCGATCGACACCCCGGAGGTGCCCACCTTGCCGTAGACGTCGGGGCTCTCCCCCGGGTCCCGGCCGTACAAAGTGACCGAGTCGAACGCGGTCGACAGCCGGGTCGCCTGGCTGCCCGCCGACAGCAGCTTGAACCGGCGGTTGGTGCGGAACGGGTCGCCCTCCCCCGCGAACATCCGCGCCGGGTCCTCCCCCGCCCGCTTGAACGCGAACACGCCGGCCGTGAACGGGAAGTAGCCGGGCAGGTTCTCTTCCCGCAGGAAACGCAGCAGCTCACCGTGATCGGTCCAGCGCGGCAGCGCCACCCGCGGGATCACGCTGCCGGACAGCGACTCCCAACTCATCTCGGTATGCAGCTCGCCGGAGTACGACTCGACGACAGCCGGCCAGCCTTCGATGAGCGCACGGCTGTCTTCCGTGACCTCGCGGGCGGCACGGTCGAGGAGAGAGGCCACGGCGCGTTCGGCGGCCTCGGGGTCAGCGTGGCCGTGGGGAGGAGCCACCATTCGTTCCGAATCATCCTCACGGAGCTCAGCGTGCACGGCGGCAAGCTGCTGCACCCGCCGCACCGCCGCAGCCTGCCCGGCGGTGTGCGCGTGGTAGCCCCGCACGCTGGCGGCGATCTCGGCGAGGTAGCCGGTCCGCGCGGGCGGGATGACCGACACGGCGTCCGTCGACGTGCGTCCGGCGACCGCGGGCAGCACCCCTTCGCTTCGCGGCAGCCCGGCGTCGCCGAGCAGCGGGGCCAGGTGCTGGTAGAGGGCGGTGACGCCGGTGTCGTTGAAGGTCGCCGCGCTGGTGCCGAAGACCGGCATGTCCGCGGGCTTGGCCCCGAACTCGGCCTTGTTGCGGACCAGCTGCCGTGACACGGCCCGCAGCGCGTCGGCGCCCCCGCGCCGCTCGAACTTGTTGATCGCCACCACGTCGGCGAAGTCCAGCATGTCGATCTTCTCGAGCTGCGTCGCCGCGCCGAACTCGGGCGTCATCACGTACAGCGACACGTCGGCCAGCGGCACGATCGCCGCGTCCCCCTGCCCGATCCCCGGGGTCTCCAGGATCACCAGGTCGTAGCCGGCCGCCTTGCACGCGCCGATGACGGCCTCGATGTTCTCCGGCAGTTCCCGCGCGCCCCTGGTGGCCATCGACCGGAAGAACACGTGGTCGCCGTCGAGGGCGTTCATCCGGATCCGGTCGCCGAGCAGCGCGCCGCCGCCGCGGCGCCGGGTCGGATCGACCGCGAGCACCGCCACGCGCAGCTTGTCCTGCTGGTCGGTCCGCAGCCGCCGCACGAGCTCGTCGGTCAGCGACGACTTTCCTGACCCGCCCGTACCCGTGATCCCCAGCACCGGCACCCGGCGCGCCGCCGCGGCCGCCGCCAGCGCCTGCGCGTCAGCGGGCGGCAGCGCACCGGCCTGCACGCACGTGATCGCGCGCGCCAGCGCCCTGCGGTCCCCCGCGAGCACCGCCTCGAGCGGGGGCGGCTCGGCGGCCAGGTCGACGTCGCAGTCCCTGATCAGCTCGTTGATCATGCCCGCCAGGCCCAGCCGCTGGCCGTCCTCGGGAGTGAAGATGCGCACCCCGGCCTTCGCGAGCCGGTCGATCTCCTCGGGCACGATCACGCCACCGCCGCCGCCGAAGATCCGCACCCGCCCGGCCCCAGCCGCCTCCAGGCTGCTCGCCAGGTACTCGAAGTACTCGACGTGCCCGCCCTGGTAGGAGCTCACCGCGACGCCCTGCGCGTCCTCCTCGAGGATCGCGTCGACCACTTCGCGCACCGAGCGGTCGTGTCCCAGGTGCACCACTTCGGCACCCTGCGCCTGCAGGATGCGCCGCATGATGTTGATCGCGGCATCGTGCCCGTCGAACAGCGCGGCCGCCGTCACGAACCGGACGGGATGAACCGGCACGTGCAGCGGGGTGCCTTCCGGAGTAGCTGTCACGGTACGACCACCTTCCCAGGTCCTTGAACATCCAATATTTGGACGCTAAAGATTTGGACGCTAAAGCAAATGCTAGCAGTCGTCTAGAAGCGTGGCTTCGCATACGGTTGCCGCATGCCTACTCCTCAGCCCTTCGACCCCATCGCCGAGGCGCACCGTCAGTGGACCGCCCGCTGGCCGGAGCAGGCCGACCACATGGCCGCCGTCACGTCGGTGATGCGCGTGCAGCAGCTCCTGCTCAGCAAGGTAGAGGACACGCTCAAGCCGCACGGCCTGACGTTCGCGGGCTACGAGGCGCTCCAGCTGCTGGCCTTCACCCGTACCGGCTCGCTGCCGATGGGCAAGATGGGCGTGCGCCTCATGGTGCACCCCGCCTCGGTGACGAACGCGATAAGGAAGCTCGAGCAGCGCGGGCTCGTCCAGCGGCAGATGTCACCGGATGACCGGCGGATCGTCCTCGCGACGATCACCGACGAGGGGCGCGCGGTGGTGCGGGAGGCGACCGTAGCGCTCAACGGGGCGTGGTTCGGCTTGCCCGACTACAGCAAGCCCGAGGCCGCGGCGATCACCGCGGTGCTGCACAAGATCCGCGCCGCCACCGGGGATGTCATGCAGGACGTCACGTAGGCCGACGCGGACCCAGTGCCTGGTCCCCTCCACGCGGCAAAGCGTACGGCGGGGCAGTGTCGCGTGAATAGCGGCCGGCGCCACGATTTCGCGGCACGGCTAGCAGCTTGGCGACGCTATCAGGTCGTGGAGGTTGCCAGAAAGCAAAGGATGCCCTGCTAGAGAGCGCAGAAGCACTCTGCCCGGAACTCTGCGGTGATCAGCGTGGGCCGACACCGGCGCGCCACCTAGTGTGCTTGCTTATCGGGCCTGACGCCAACCGCTGGAATCCCAGCAGCAAGGAGCCGTGATGACAACAGGCGATGACGTCAGCCGGCTGATCTACGTTGCGCTCGATGAGCTGAAGGGCGACTACGACCAGGCGCCTGACACGCCGTGGGAGAACAGACGCGCATGCTTTGTCCAGACCCTGGAATCACGCGGGATTGCCAACCATGCGGTAATGGAGCGGCTGCTTGACCGGCTGGACGACTCTTCCGAGAATGACCGTACGAGCATGCTGACCAGCGGTCAGCTCAACTCCGAAGCCGACGAGCTGATCAGCCAGTACACCGCAAGCCATGATCAGGGTCTGGCCCAGGAGGCGGCGTCCGCCTATGACGTGGATGCGTGGTACGGCTATCTCCGGGAGAGCTGCTGGCGCTGGGATGGCTCGGAGCCGGCTTGGGGGCCATTCCGTGAGTGGATTGTGTATGACGCCGGTCAGCGGGGCTTCGGGATGCCCACCAAGGCGCTGATGGATGAGCTGACCGCTGACGCGGCGGCGCAGCGGGTCGCCAAGCTGGCGCAGTACGGCGTCACCATCGGGGCTGCCGCGCAGCAAGGCACCAGCCAGACGGCGCCTGCGCCTGCTTATGACGTGGATGCGTGGTACGGCTATCTCCGGGAGAGCTGCTGGCGCTGGGATGGCTCGGAGCCGGCTTGGGGGCCATTCCGTGAGTGGATTGTGTATGACGCCGG
>DATMKQ010000351.1:0-7421 GCA_035571275.1 Trebonia sp. | reverse complement strand
GTGCCAATGTAGTTGTGATTGAGCATCCTGGCTTCTTCTTGCGCCAGGACAACAACCCGCCGCGCCCGGTCAGTGAATCTCTCGAACATGTCGTCGCTCTCCTCACAGCGGGGATCCGGCAGGCTCCGGCGTGCCTGCCTGCTCCGCATGGTAGCCGCGTGCCCGACCCTGTACTTAACGCGATTATGCGCCAACTACAGGAGAAGTTCCCCGGACACTAGGCCTTCACCCCATCCAACAGCGCAAACTGGCAACGATGTTCCAAGTACGCCGCAAGCGAACGCGCCCCGTGACCAGCCGCTCCCAGGACGGCCCCCAGCCAGAGCCAAAGGGCCGCCCCCCACCGTGACAAGCGAGGACCAAGGGGAAGAAGCGCCCAGAGGTGGCAGGCGCATTCCCCCTGCGAGCCAGCCCCCACGAGCCAGCCCCAGACTCGCTAGCGCTCTCGGCTAGGGAGTCCCAGTCCCCGCGAGCCAAAGGACCGCCCCGCTGTCGTAAGTGAGGAGCGAGCGAGCAGAGCTCGTGAGCGACGAGCGTCGACAGCGGACTCCGGCGGTCTGGAGGCGAGCGGGATAGCAGAGCCGGCGGGCTCAAGCGCCCGGAGGCGAGCGGGAAGGTAGAGAGAAACTAGTGAGCAGCCTCGTACTCGGCCACGATGTTGGCCGGAATGCGACCGCGCTCATTGACCTTGAAACCGCGTGACTTGGCCCACTCGCGGATTCGCGCACTCTGCTCACGGCCTGCCCCGCTGCGCGCGCGACGGCGCCGGGACGGGGCGCTGGCTTTACGCGAGTGCTCCACATACTGGGCGAGGTCTTTGCGTAGCTTGCCGGCGTTGCCGGAACTGAGGTCTATCTCATAGGAGACTCCGTCGAGACCAAAGGTCACGGTCTCGGTCGCCTCGCTCCCATCGAGATCGTCGACGAGAAGCACTTGTACCTTCTGTGCCATGGATTCAGCCCTTCCGCGGAGCAACTATTTCGGATGCCAAACATATACCCAGCTCTTCGCGTACACAATTCAGCTCAGTGCAGTTTCTCCTAGAACATCTGTGAGAACGCGACGCGCCAACCGGTTGCAACCACTCAGCGTAATCAGGCATTAGGTGCACAGTTAGCATTACGCCCACCAGTCCTCGCCAAGGACGCAAACTCGACGACCGCTTGCGGGCAGCGGGAAGGATCACCACAAGAGTAGATAATCGTGCCGTTGCACGAAATATCAGCTTTCGGTTCCCTCGCTTCGATCCACTGTCCGGGACTCATCGCGGACGTCATCGTCCTCGCTCCTGGCGCGGCGCTTCGGCCCCAGCTCACGGCGGAGCAGCATCCCCAGACCGATGAGGAAAGCCGCGCAGACAATCGCTGACGGTGCGACTGCGGCAAGATCTGATGCCAAAGCAGGTCACCTCCACCCGTGATCGGTCGTGGTCCATAGCCGGCGCCGCGGGCAGCGCGCAGGGGGCCAAGCAGCCCGGCGAAAGGCCGCCCTACCTGGCACTGTACCTCAGAGAATTACGGCACTCACAACCGAAGGAGCATGCGCGTGTTGCCCAAAGTGTTCGGCTTGACGCGGTCCAGATCCAGGAACTCGGCCACTCCCGCGTCGTAAGAACGCAGCAACTCCGCGTACACCTCAGGTGCCACCGGCGTGCCACTGATTTCGGCGAATCCGTGCCCGGTGAAGAACGAAACGGCGAAGGTCAGTACGAATACGCGCGCCACTCCGAGCAGTCGCGCGCGCTCGAGCAACTCTGCCACGATCATGTGCCCGATGCCCTCGCCGCGCCTGCTCTCGTCAACCGCGAGGGTGCGGATCTCGGCGAGATCCTCCCACATAACGTGCAACGCCCCGCACCCGGCGACCGCTCCGTCGCCGGAACTCTCGGCGACGCAGAACTCCTGGATGTCCTCGAAGAGATTCACCATGTCCTTGTCGAGCAACCGCCCCGAGTCCACGTTCTGGTCGATCAGGGTACGGATTACCCGAACGTCCCTGGTCCGCGCTTGCCTGACTATGTAGCTCATCGCGACCACTGTAGCCTCATATATCAATGGCATGACCGGGCCTACTCGTGCGCTACTGGGGGAAATCGTTCCGCCGTGCAATCGGCCCATCACGATCTGCCGTCGGCGCCGGGCACGTATACCACACCGCGTCAATCGATGGGGGCAGAACGCGCGGACCGTCAGAATGGCAAAACTTTCGCCGAGTCGGTTGGCAGGACCCAGGCAGATCCAATATTGTGCTCGAATGTGCAGACAGTAAGAGGAGTTGTGTCGCTCGCGGCGATGGCTGTCGCCGTGGCCGTCCTCCTACCGGGAGGCGCGAGCGACGCGGCCACCGCCCTGCCGAGGCCGTCTCTCGGCCAGCTGGTCGCTGAGGCGACCAAGCTGTCCAACGAGGTGGACTCGCTGGGCCAGCAGTACGACGGGCTGCAACTCCAGCTATCACATGCGCGAGCCGAAGAGAAGCTGGCCAAGCTCGCAGCCGACCGGGCGGCCAAGGCGGTCAACGGCAGCCAGCAGGCCGTCGCGCAGCTGGCCGCGATAGGTTACATGAACCAGGGCGCGGACCCCACCCTGCAGATGCTTACCAGTGGCAACCCCGGAGAATTCCTGAGCCAGGCGTCTACCGTTCAGGAACTGGACAACCAGGCCAGCGAGCGGCTCAGCACGCTGCAGCGGGACCAGATCGCGTCCGTGCGGGCGCAGGTGACTGCCAAGGAAGAAATCGTCACGGTCGACCAGCTGCGTGTGGAGATCAATAGCAAGGTCTCTTCCATTCACGCCAAGCTCGACGTCCTGAACAGCTCGGCGTACGCGCAGGCGATGGCCATCTTCGACCAGACCGGCAATTACCCGGACCTCGTGATCCCAGAGGCGACCACGGTCGGGACCGTAGCGCTGCGGGCCGCGCTGACCCGGCGCGGGTACCCGTACGTCTGGGCCGCCGCCGGGCCGTACGCGTTCGACTGCTCCGGGCTGGTCGTCTGGGCGTTCGCGCAAGAGGGGATCACGCTGCCGCACTACACAGGCGACCTGTGGAACTCGGGCATGCATGTGTCGCGCGCCGACCTCGAGCCCGGCGACCTGGTGTTCTTCTTCGCTGACATCAGCCACGTCGGCATCTACATCGGCAACGGGCTGATGGTGGACGCCCCGAGCACGGGCCAGGACGTCCAGGTCCAGCCGGTCTTCTGGGACGCGTACGTCGGCGCCGTCCGCATCGCCTAGGGGGGCGGGGCTCAGCCACCTGGCCGGACGAACGGGAACAGGATCGTTTCCCTGATGCTCTCGCCGGTCAGCATGATCATCAGCCGGTCTATCCCCATGCCCATGCCGCCCGTCGGCGGCATCGCGTACTCGAGCGCGAGCAGGAAGTCCTCGTCAAGCCGCATCGCCTCGGCGTCGCCGCCCGCGGCGAGCAGCGACTGTGCGGTAAGCCGGGCCCGCTCCTCCACGGGGTCGACCAGCTCCGAGTATCCCGTTCCGAGCTCCGCCCCGAACGCCACCAGGTCCCACCGTTCCGCCAGCCGCGGGTCAGCCCGGTGCTGGCGCGTCAGCGGGGCCACCTCGACGGGGAAGTCCTTGTAGAACGTCGGCTGGACCGTCTGCTTCTCGACGAGACGCTCGTACATCTCGAGGATGACCTGTCCGCGGTTCCACCCCGGCTGCAGCGGCACATCCGCCATGGCGCACAGCTCGAGCAAGACGGGCAGCTCCATGTCTGGGGTCACTTCCTCCCCGAGCGCCAGCGAGATCCCCTCGTGTACCGTGACCCACGGCCACGGATCGCCGATGTCATACTCGTTGCCGTCGGCCCGCCTTATCACCGTCGATCCGAACGCCGCGACCGCCGCCTCCTGTGCCAGCGACTGGGTCAGCTCCCCGATCGTCGTGTAATCCCCGTATGCCTCGTAGGCCTCGAGCATCGTGAACTCGGGGTTGTGGGTGCTGTCAACGCCCTCGTTCCTGAAATTCCTGCCGATCTCGAACACCTTGTCGATCCCGCCGACGACGAGTCGCTTCAGGTAGAGCTCGAGCGCGATCCGCAGGTAGACCTCCACGTCGTACGCGTTGTAATGGGTGGTGAAGGGCCGCGCGTTCGCCCCGCCGTGCAACGGGGTCAGGATCGGCGTCTCGACCTCCATAAAGCCCCGCGCCAGCAGCGAGGACCGAACCGACTGGGTGACCGTCGAACGCATCTGCGCGAGGCGCCGCGACTCCGGGTTCACGATCAGGTCCAGGTACCGCTGCCGCACCCGGGACTCGGGATCGGCCAGCCCGGCATGCTTTTCCGGCAGTGGCCGCAGCGACTTCGCGGTGATGGCGAACGAGTCGGCGAGCACGGAAAGCTCACCGGATCGCGACGTGATCACCTCGCCGGTCACACCGACGTGGTCCCCGAGATCGACGTCCCGCTTCCACATCGCGAGCGCGGATTCGCCTACCTTGTCCACGCGGATCATCACCTGGATGTCCGTGCGGCCATCGCGCAGCTTCGCGAAGCACAGCTTGCCGCCGATCCTGGACAGCATGACCCGGCCGGTCACGCCGACCACGTCGCCAGTCGCCGTGTCGGGCGGCAGGGAACCGTACTTCTCCCGGAGCGCGGCGGCGGTCGTCGTACGCGGGTAGCCCACGGGGTACGGATCAATGCCGGATTCGAGCATCCGGGCCCGCTTCTCCAGCCGGACGCGAACCTGCTCGGGAACATTGTCGTCTGCCACGCCCGAAGGCTACCGGGCGACGCCCTCCGTCAGCACATCAGTTTCCGGCCGCCGGGCCGATGTTGCGGTCCCAGACCAGGCGCAGTCCGATCAGCGTGAGCCACGGCTCATGCGCGTCGATGGCCGGCACCTCCTCGATAACCAGCGGCGCGAGCCCGCCGGTCGCGATCACGGTGACCGCGCTCGGGTCGTCGGGAGAGAGTTCGGCCGCCATCCGGCGCGTGATCCCCTCCACCTGGCCGGCGAAGCCAAACACGATCCCAGACTGCAGCGCCTCCACGGTGTTCTTGCCGATCACCCGCGGCGGCCTGGTCAGCTCCACCTTGAGGAGCTGCGCGGCGCGCCGGGACAGCGCGTCCACCGAGATCTCGATGCCCGGCGCGAGCGCCCCGCCGACGAACTCGCCCTTCGCGCTTACCGCGTCGAAGTTGGTCGAGGTGCCGAAGTCCACCACGATCGCCGGCCCGCCGTACAGGTGCACGGCCGCCAGCGAGTTCATGATGCGGTCGCTGCCAACCTCCTTCGGGTTGTCCATCCGGATCGGCACGCCGGTCTTCACGCCCGGCTGGACGATCACCGCCGGCACGTCGGGGTAGTACCTGCGGCACATCTCGCGCATCTCGTGCAGCACCGATGGGACCGTGGAGCACAGCGAGATCCCGTGCAGATCGGATTCCTTGAACGCACCCGACTGCGAGAGCAGGCCGTGCAGCACGACGGCGATCTCGTCCGCGGTCCGGTCGGGCACCGTGGCGATCCGCCAGTGCTCCACGATCGTCTCGCCGTCGAACACCCCAAGCACCGTATTGGTGTTCCCGATGTCAACCGTCAGCAGCATCGCGTTCCGTCCCGACCTCGACTGGCACGTTGTCTATCAGCCGCGTGTTTCCAAGCCGGGCGGCAATGGCTAGGACTGCGGGTCCAGAGAAATCATTGTTCCGAACGGGGGCGTAGGTTCCCCTCTGGACCAGAGCCAGATAGTCGAGGGTGAGCGCGCCGCCAGCCTTGGCTAGGACCCCGTGGGCAGCGTCGAGCGCGGCGCGGGAACCTCCCGTCGCCGCTGCCTCGCCTGCCGCGAGCGCTTCGTGCAGGAGAGGCGCCACCAACCGCTGCGGAGAAGAAAGGTATTTATTGCGACTGGACAGGGCGAGGCCGTCAGCGGCCCTTACCGTGGGCACCGCCTCGATCTCGATGCCGAGCGCGAAATCGGACACCATGCGGCGCACCAGCGTCAGTTGCTGCGCGTCCTTCTGGCCGAAGACGGCGGTGTCCGGCCGGACCAGGCTGAAGAGCTTGAGCACCACGGTGAGCACGCCGCGGAAGAATCCGGGGCGGAACTCGCCCTCCAGAACCTCTCCGGCCGGACCGGGATCAACCGTAACCAACTGCTCGTCCGGGTACATCTCGCGCGGGCCTGGCGCGAAGACGAGGCCGGCCTGTTCGGCCGCGCACACCTTCAGGTCCTCGTGGAGCGTACGCGGATAGCGGTCCAGGTCTTCGTTCGGGCCGAACTGCAGCGGGTTCACGAAGATCGTCACCACGACCGTGCCGTCGCGGCCGGCCAGCTCACGTGCCCGCCGCAGCAGCGCGCGGTGACCGTCGTGCAGCGCGCCCATCGTTGGCACCAGGACGACGGGGGCTGGCATGCTCTCGCGGGCCGCCCTGAGTTCGGCGCGGGTGGTGGCGACGATCACCGGTCCCCCAGCGCGTCGAGCAGGCGTGCGGCGTCTTCCGGAGTAAGCAGCCCCGCCGCGAGCGCACGGTCCGCGGTCAGCCGTGCCAACGCCAGGTAGGCGTTGAGCGCGCCAGGTTCGGCGCTCTTGATGGCGGCCACGTGGGCGGCCACGGTGCCGTCGTCGCCCCTGGCGACCGGTCCGGTGAGGCCCGCGTCGCCGAACCGCAGCGCGTTGTCCAAGGCGGCGCCTAGCAGGGGCCCGAGCATCCGTTCCGGGTTGTCCGCGCCTGCCTTCCTGAGCAGGTCTTCGGCCTCGGTGACGAGCGTGACCAGATGGTTGGCCGCGAAGGCTAGCGCGGCGTGGTACAGGCCGCGGTTGTGTTCTGCGATGAAGACGGGCTCACCGCCCATCTCGATGACGAGCGCCTCGGCGGCGGGCCTGATCTGGTCGGGGGCGGTGACGCCGAAGCTGACGCCCTTGATCCTGTCTACGTCGTCGTCCCTGCCGGTGAACGTCATGACCGGGTGCAGCGCCATCGGCAGCGCCCCGTCCAGGGTCGCCGGCTCGAGCACGCGGATGCCGTGGGCACCGCTCGCGTGGGCGAGGAGTCGCCCGGCGAACGGCGCGCCGGTGCTGGCGAGCCCGGCGACGAGGCCGGGCAGGACGTCATCGGGGACGGTCAGCAGCACGAGGTCGGCGGCTTCGACTACGGCCGCGGGGTCGGCGAGCCGCGCGCGCGGGAAGTATTCGCGGACCCGCGCCTTGGACACCTCGGACACCGCGGCGGCCGCGACCACCTGGTGACCCGCCCGGGCCAGCGCCCTGGCCAGCGCGGTACCGGCCCGCCCGGGGCCGATCACTCCGACGGCCAGGCGCGCGGGATGGGTATTCGTTCCAGTCTCCACGAGTACCGGACAGCCCCCTTCGCTCTCGAACGCGGTGACAAGGATAGCCACCCGCGCCCCCCACATCGCAACGGCAGGCCCTCCACCCGCGCCCCCCACATCGCAACG
>DATMKQ010000350.1:0-14977 GCA_035571275.1 Trebonia sp. | reverse complement strand
CCCGACCCCCCGCGCGCCCGGCCACCATGATTGCAATGACCACAAATGCGTGTCAGTCATAACGGAATCCCATACGCCGCATTTCTTTGCCGTTGCAACGGCGCTGCGACCGGTCACTGTCTTGGCGTAGTGATAGCGTGCTGGCATCATCGCGACGGGGGAGGTTGCGGCACGGGAGGCGATTGTTGACGGCCACCAATGAACAGCTGCCTAACCGGGCTGTCGGCTCCGATCCGTCTCAAGCGGACCAGAGCGTCGACCCGGCTGTGTTCGGGCTGCTCGACCAGGTGGCAGAGTCGGTCCTCGTCGTCCGCCCGGTGATAACAGGCGGCACGCCGACCGACTTCGAGATCGTGCACCTCAGCCCGGGTTACGTCGACCCCGCTGGCCGTCCCGTCACGCGACTGGCGGGCCTGACCTTGCTGCAGGCCTACCCGGCCAGCAAGTCCGACGACGGCCTGTTCACCAGGGCGGCGGGGGTGCTCGCGGACGGCGTCCCGCAGCGGGTGACCGGCCCGGTCGCGATGCCGCGCACAGGCCCGCTGACAGGGGATACAGATACCGCGAAGATCGCGGACCTGCACGCCGCGCGCCATGCCGGATACGTGGTCTTCACCTGGCGCCGGAGATCGGCGGGGGAGGACAGCCGCCTGGCCGAACTGCTCGGTCACGTGCAGCGGCTGGGCCAGCTTGGCGGCTGGGACGAGGACTTCAGGACGCGGACGGTCCGCTGGACCCAGACGGCGTACACCATCTTCGGCCTGGACCCGACGAAGGCGCCGATCCCGATGGCCGACCTGAACAACTACGTGGTCCCCGCCGACCGCCCGCTGCTGCGCCGGTTCCGGCAGTCGCTGCTGCGGCAGCGGGAGCCGGCCGCGGCGCTGTTCCGGATCGTGCGTCCAGACGACGGCGTCGTCAGGCAGCTCCGGGTGTTCGCCGAGCCGGTGCTCGAGAACGGGGAGCCGGTGGCGCTGCGCGGCGCGTTCCAGGACGTCTCGCCGCTGTACCGTACCCAGGTCGCCCTCGCCGCGGCCCGCGACCAGCTCGCCGACAGTGAACAGCGTGCCGCGGAGGAACACGAGCTCTCGATCCGGCTGCAGCGCGCGATCATGCCGGCGGCGACGCGCCTCGGGCAGGCCGAAGGGGTCGAGATAGCGGTGCGCTACCGCCCCGCGCAGGCGGGCTACCTGGTGGCGGGCGACTGGTATGACACGCTCAAGCTGCCGGGCGGCGACCTGCTGTTCGTCGTCGGCGACATCGCCGGGCACGGCATCGACGCGGTGACCGGCATGGTGGCGGCCCGCAACGCGCTGCGCGGCCTCGCCGCCACCACGACGGAGCCGCTGGAACTGGTCACCCAGCTGAACTTCGCGGCCACCCTGTTCACCGAGGGTGACACGGGGACCGTGGTGTGCTGCCGGTACGAGCCGGACGGCCGCATGCTGCACTGGGCCAGGGCCGGGCACCTGCCACCGGTGCTGGTGCGCGGCGGCGTCGCCGCGGTGCAGCCGATGCCCGAGGGGATGCTGCTCGGCGTGGACATGGCCGCCCGGTACGAGCAGCTCACCCTCCCGATGCGCTCCGGCGACATCCTGCTGCTGTACACCGACGGGCTGATCGAGCGGCGCGCCGCCTCGATCAGCGACGCTCTCGCCGAGTTCGCGGCCAAGGCCGTCCCTGTCGACCCCGACCTGGACAGCTACGCCGCGCGGATCCTGGCCAGCGCCGGTTCCGACACCGGCGACGACGCGTGCCTGCTCGCCGTCCGGATCCTGTGAAGACCTGTAACGCCAGAGCCAGTTCCTCGTACAGCGCCGCGGTCTGCACCGCGATCGAATCCCAGCTGAACTCCTCGACGGCGCGCGCCCGTCCGGCCTCGCCCATCATCGCCGCCCGCGAAGGGTCCCGCAGCAGCGCGTTCAGCGCGTCGCCCAGCGCCGCCGGGTCGTCGGGCGGCACCAGCAGCCCGGTCACCCCGTCAGAGACGACCTCGGGGATACCGCCTACCCGCGAGGCCACCACCGCGGTCCCGCAGGCCATCGCCTCCAGGTTGACGATGCCAAGCGGCTCGTATACCGACGGGCAGGCGAACACGGTGCCACGCGAGAGCAGCTGGATGATCTCCCGCTTGGGCAGCATCTCCGGGATCCAGAACACACCGGTGCGCGACGCCTGCAGCCCGGACACCAGCGACGTCACCTCGCCGAGCAGTTCGGGGGTGTCCGCCGCGCCCGCGCACAGCACGAGCTGCGCGGCCGGGTCGAGCATGGCGCTGGCCCGCAGCAGCACCGGCACGCCCTTTTGCCGAGTGATCCGGCCCACGAAGATCACGTACGGCCGTCCGGGGTCGATGCCGTGCCGGGACAGCACCCCGATATCGTCGTCCGGCGCGTACTCAGCGGTGTCTATCCCGTTGTGGATAACCCGCGTCCGTTCGGACGAAATCTCGGGGTAAACAGAGAGGATATCGGCGCGCATGCCTTCCGAGACCGCCACCACAGCGGCGGCTGAGGTGGCAGCCACCCGCTCGGCCCACGAAGACAGCGCGTACCCGCCGCCGAGCTGTTCGGCCTTCCACGGCCGCAGCGGTTCCAGTGAGTGCATGGTGACCACATGGGGCACGCCGTACAGCAGGGACGCTAGGTGCCCGGCCAGGTTGGCGTACCAGGTGTGCGAGTGCAGCACGTCCGCGCCGGCCACGCTGTCGGCCATCGACAGGTCCATCGAGAAGATCCGCAGCACCTGGTCGGTGAGCGCGGCCCACGGATGGTGCGCCACTACCCCCTCCCTGTCCGGGCCGCCCTGGCAGTGCACCGTCAGGTCGACGAGCCCGGCCAGCGCGCGGGACAGGTACTCCACGTGCACCCCCGCGCCGCCGTACACGTTCGGCGGGTACTCGCGGGTGAGCAGCGCGACTCTTAGCTGGCCCGCCCCGGAACCCACCCTCACAACGGAACCTCCTGCCCCTTGCCGACCACGGTGATTCCGCCCGGTGACACGGCGAACCCGCGCGCCTTGTCGTGCTCCTTGTCCACCCCGACCTGCCCCCCTTCTGGCACCACCACGTTCTTGTCGATGATCGCGTCCCGCACGACCGCGTGCCGGCCGATCACGACGTTGTGCAAGATCACTGCCTGGTCGACCTGGGCCCAGCTGTTCACCCGCACCCCGGGGGACAGCACGGACCGCCTGACCAGGCCGCCGGAGACGATCACGCCGTTGCTGACCATGCTGTCGATCGCACGCCCCACCCGGTCACCCTCCTCGTGCACGAACTTGGCCGGGGGCAACGCCGACATGTGGGTCAGGATCGGCCAGCGGTAGTTGTACAGGTTGAACACCGGGTCCACGGTGCGCAGGTCCATGTGGGCGTCGAAGTACGCGTCGATCGTCCCGACGTCCCGCCAGTACGCGTGGTCGCGGCTCGTGGCGCCCGGGACCTCGTTGAGCTCGAAGTCGTACGCCAGCGCGGCGCCGTCGCCGACAAGCAGCGGGATGATGTTGCCGCCGATATCGTGTCGGCTTTCGCGGTTCGCGGCGTCCCGGCGCAGCGCGTCGACGAGCACTTTCGTGTCGAACACGTAGATGCCCATCGAGGCGTATGACTCCTCGGGGTTGTCCGGCAGCGTCGGCGGATCGGACGGCTTCTCGAGGAACCGGTCGATCGTCCGGCCGTCCGCGGCCACCCCCACGATCCCGAACGACTTCGCGTCCTGCCGCGAGACATGAATCGACGCGACCGTGGCGCCGGCGCCGTACTCGAGGTGCTGCGCGATCATCTGCCGCGGGTCCATCCGGTACACGTGGTCGGCGCCGACGACCACCACCAGGTCCGGGTTCTCGTCGTTGATCAGGTTCATCGACTGGAAGATCGCGTCCGCCGACCCGGTGTACCACTGCGGCCCGAGCCGCTGCTGGGCCGGCACCGGAGTCACGTAGTTGCCGAGCAGGTCGCTCATCCGCCAGGTAGTGGAGATATGCCTGTCCAGGCTGTGGCTCTTGTACTGGGTGAGCACGCAGATCTTCCTGATGCCGCTGTTGGCCAGGTTCGACAGCGCGAAGTCGACGAGCCGGTACACGCCGCCGAACGGCACGGCCGGCTTCGCCCGGTCGTCCGTGAGCGGGGCCAGGCGGGTGCCCGCGCCGCCTGCCAGCACAATCCCAAGCACTCTCGGGTCGGCCATCGTTCCCTCCGTCATGCGGTGACGTGACATGGCGTACCCTATCGAGGCACGTCCGCAATCTCGATGTCCAGCGTGCCGAGTTCGTCTGGCGAGCCGATCAGGTCGATGCGCGCGATCCGCCCGTCCGCGGCGATCGTGAACCAGAACGCCACGCGCACGTTCCCGCCGACCGCCCATACCGCGCCGGGCTCGCCGTCGAGCAGCGCGAGCCGCGCGCCGCGCGCCCGGCCGGACAGCCAGCGAGCGACCGCATCCGCTCCGGCGGATTCTGGTGCGGCGCCCAGCCGCGCCGCGGCCTCGTCGGCGCGCATCGCCACGTCCGGGTCGAGCAGCTCGAGCAGCGCGCCGAACCGTGCCTCGCGCGCCGCGGCGAAGAACGCCGCCACGATCTCGCGGTGCCGCGCCTGCCGCGCCGTGTAGCCAGGCAGCGAAGACGACGACACCCGGCGCCGCGCCCGGCTCGCGAGCTGGCGCGCCCCGGCCGCCGACGCGCCCGCCACCGGCCCGACCTCGTCAAACGGCACCCCGAACAGGTCGTGCAGCACGAACGCGATCCGCTCCCGCGGCTCCAGCGTGTCGAGCACGACCTGCAGCGCCGCGCCCACCGAGTCGCCGAGCAGCGCCTCGTCCTCGGGCGACGGCCCGCCGGGCAGCCGGTCAACCGCGTCCTCGGACGACCACGCCGCCCCGACCTCCTCGCGCCGGGTCTTGCGCGACTGGAGCATGTTCAGCGCGACCCGCGCCACCACGGTGGTAAGCCAGCCTCCCAGGTTGGCGACGTCCGAAACGTCAGAACGGCTCAGCCGCAGCCAGGTGTCCTGCACCGCGTCGTCCGCGTCGCTGACGGAGCCGAGGATCCGGTACGCCACCCCGCGCAGGTGCGCCCGGTGCTCCTCAAACAGCGACGCGAGCGAGTCCTGGTCAGCCATCTGTCACATTCCTTTCCCCAGATCGGTCAGTCCAGATGGCGGGGCCTATGAGAGAAACCGCCGCAAGGATAACCGACCCGAAAGAAGATCATGGAACCACGCATGAAAAACCCGGCCGCGGTCCTCCCCGGCGGCTGGCAGGCGGTCGCGGCGCTCGCCGAGATCACCAAGACCGGCGGCGTCCCCGCGCCGACGCTCGCCCTCGTGCACCTGCGGGCCAGCCAGATCAACGGCTGCAGCGCCTGCGTGGACGGCGGCGTCAAGTCGGCGACGAAGGCCGGAGAGACCGCCGAGCGCCTCGCCACCGTCGCCGCGTGGCGCGAGGCGCCGTACTTCTCCGACGCCGAGCGCGCCGCGCTCGCCCTCACCGAGGCGGCGACCCGGCTCGCCGACAGCCCCGACCCGGTGCCGGACGCGATCTGGGACGAAGCCGCCAGGCACTACGACGAGCAGGGCATGGCCGCACTCGTCCTGGCCATCGCGGTCGTCAACGTCTTCAACCGCCTGAACAAAGTCACCAGGCAACCCGCCGGAGCTTGGTAAGAAATTCCAACCCATTATCCCGAACGGTCCCCGCCCGTCTCTCCAGCCGCCCGCACTCCGCCCCGGGTGGGGAAGACGGGCGGGCCTACCCGCCTTGCCAGGCGCTGTTGAAGATGGCCACCAGCGCGATGAAGCCGACGATGGCGACGATGGTGAGGGCCAGGCCGACCCAGCCAAGGATGATGCCCGCGGTGGCCATCCCGCCTCCGTTCTCCCCGGTCCGCCGGATCTGGCCGCGCGCCGTGTACCCGAAGGTGATCGCGAGTACCGTCCCGATTACCGGCAGCACCAAGAACTGGCCGATCCCGCAGACGAGCGCCGCCACCGCGTACGGGTTGGTCCGCCGCATCATCGGCCTCCAGGATCAGCCGCGCTTCGCGGCCGCGACGACGGAAGCGCCCCACGTGACCGCCACCAGGCACACGGACGCGACCAGCGGGACGAGGCCCGGCCACTGCGCCGCCTGCGGCTGTGACTGCGCCGCGCTGCTCAGCCGCAGCGCGGCGCCCGCCGGGGAGACGTCGGAGGCGAGCGCGAAAATCGCCGCCGCCAGCGTGGCGAGCATGGCCGCGGCCGGGTGGCGCAACAGCGGCGGATTGCACAGCGCGCCGACGGCCGCCCCCACGAGCAGGCAGATCACGGCCGTGAGCAGCCCCGCCGCGAGCACCTGCGGATGAGCGAACGTCGCCGTGACCTTGCCGAGCAGCCCCCGCTGGGGGTTCGTCGCGACGGACTCGCTGGTCAACAGCGTGAAGCAGGCGCCGACGACGGCGAGCACGATCCCGCCGCCGAACGCGGTCAGCAAGGTCGCCAGCTGTGCCCGGATCGGGCCGGCCGCCGCGGCGACGCACGCCCGGGCGGCGTCAGGTTCGGCCATCAGCATCGACCGCGTGAGGAAGGCGACCACCGGGACCAGCATCGCCGCGCTCCAGCCGAGCCCTTCTGCGAGCGTCGCCGAGCCGGCGGCCTCGACGGCGATAAGCGCGGCGTAGGCGATGGCGGGGAAGATCCAGCGGTGCGACCGCAGCATGATCGCCGTCTGGTACCGCAGCAGCGCGATCACCGGCCGCCCTCCTTTTCCGCGCGCACCGCCGCCACGTGTAGGCCGTCCCAGGTCAGCACTTGCCGCAGCAAGGCGTCGGACCCCCACGCGCCGACCCGAACGGTGGCGCTTCCTGGCGAAGCCGCCGTGCAGGACAGCACGCCGAGCAGGCTCTCGATCCGGGCAAGCGTCTCTGGCTCCACGCCGTCCAGGTCAATGACGACGGTGTCGTCGTCCTCGTCGGGCCGGGCGGGGGCGCCCGACCCGCCCGCGACGACGGTGACCCGGCCGCTGCCGTCGAGCTGCCAGCGCTCGCTGATCCGGCCGGCCAGCCGCGCCTGTTCGTGATCGACGAACATCACCGCACCGCCATCGGCGACGCGCTCGGTGACCGCGGCGTCGAGGGCGCCGCGCGCGGCCTGGTCGAGCCCGGTCCACGCCTCGTCGAGGACGAGCAGCCCCGGGCTGGACACCAGCGCCTGCGTGATCGCCACCTTCTGGCACATCCCCTTGGACAGGGAGCGCAGCGGCCGGTCCGCGTAGCCGGCCGCGCCGAGCC
Organism: Trebonia sp.; assembly: GCA_035571275.1. GTDB lineage: Bacteria > Actinomycetota > Actinomycetes > Streptosporangiales > Streptosporangiaceae > Trebonia. The sequence continues at coordinate 7,717 of DATMKQ010000350.1, read as the reverse complement.
GGTCCAGCCACTCGTCGACGCGTCGCTCTCCTGTGCCGCCGCGCAGCCCGTGCACGCGCGCCATGTGCAGCAGGTAGTCCCTGGCCGGGAATGGCAGCGCGCCGGGGAACCGCTCGGGCACGTACCCCGTGTGCGGGCGTCCGGTCACGCGCCCCGTCGAGGGCAGTGTCACCCCCGAGGCGACGCGGAGCAAGGTGGACTTGCCGCTGCCGTTGCGACCCTCGAGGCGTATCAGCCGACCGGCCGCCACGTCGAGGCTGACGTCGCGCACCACCCACGGCTGGCGCACCCCGTACCGCTTGCCCACCGACTCAAGCCGCATCCGCACACGCGAAGCCTAACCTCACGTCTCGGTGAGCGGTACTCCGTCGGCGCACAACGGGCACCGTTCCGCGGGCCACGCCTGACTGTCCAGCGTGGCGATGGCGTGGAAGGGCACGGACATCGCCGCCGCGACCGCGCCGCTGGCCGGGCCAAGACCCAGCAGCGCGCCGACGGCGACCGGGATGGCGCCGGCGTCGCGCAGCAGGCCGCCGCAGGCCGCCGCGGCGGTCCCGGCGTTAACAGCGTCGTCGACGATGGCCACCCGCCAGCCGGTGATCCTCCCGGGTAGCAGCCGGTACGCCGTCGCGCCCGCGCCCGGCGCCCCGCGGTAGGCGGGCAGGAACGCGACCTCGAGAACGTCGGCGACCGCGTACCCGAGCAGCGCGCCGCCCTCCATCGGCCCGCAGACCGCGTCGACCTTATACTCGCGCAGGCGGCCGGCCAGCTGCCGGACGTGCGGCCGCAGCAGCGCGGGCCGCGAGAACAGCCCGTCCAGGTCCAGCCACAGGTCCCCGTGAAATCCGGTGCCGAGGTCGAAGTGCCCGCGCCGCGGGCCGGCGAGCCCGGCCAGTCCCGCCAAGGCCTCGTCCGGTGTCATCCCGTCAGGACCGCCCCGAGGAGAGCACGTGCCGGGCGGCGCCCACCATGGCCTTCACGCCGGCCGGCAGCGTCGGCCGGATCAGCGGGGCGAACTCGGGGGAGTGGTTGGCCGGCCCGTCCTCCGACGAACCGCCGATCATCCAGAACACCGACGGAACCCCCGCCGCCGTCCCGAACAGCCCGAAGTCCTCGCTGCCCATCGCCGGTTCCATCTCACGCGCTCGCTCGAGGACGCCGGCTAGCCGCGATGTCAGGTCGGCGTCGTTAACCGTCACGGGAAACGAACTCAATGTCTGGTAGGAGGGCGGTCGCGGCGCCCCGGAGGCGGCGGCCTCGGCGTCGATGATTCGCCGCGCGCCATCGGTCAGCCGCCGTTGCACCCGCGGGTCGAAGGCGCGGAAGTTCAGCGTGATCGTCGCGGTTTCAGGGATGACGTTCTCCGCATGCCCAGCCCGCAGCCGGGACACCGTCACGACGCCGCGGTCGGCGGGCGCGATCTCCCGTGCGACGAGTGTTTGCAGCCGCAGCACGGCCGCGGCGGCCATCACCACTGGGTCTACCGTCCTCTCGGGTCGCGAGCCATGCCCGCCGCGGCCGTAGAGCGTCACGTCCCAGCTCTCCGCCGCGGCCATCACCGCGCCCGCCCGGTACCGAACGGTCCCTGCCTCGCCCGGGTAAACGTGCTGGCCGAGCACCACGTCGGGCACCCCGGCCCGGTCGAACAGCCCGTCGTCCAGCATCGCCTTCGCGCCCGCCCCGATCTCCTCGGCGGGCTGGAACACGGCGATCACGGTGCCCTGCCAGTCGCCGCGCGTGCCGGCGAGCTCCGCGACGGCGCCGCACAGCCAGGTCATGTGCATGTCGTGGCCGCAGGCGTGCATGACATGCGTCCGATCGCCGCGCGCGTCCGTCGCGACCACGTCGCTGGCGTAGTCGAGCCCGGTCTCCTCGCGCACCGGCAGCGCGTCCATGTCGGCGCGCAGCATGACGGCCGACCCGTCCCCGTTGCGCAGCACTCCCGCCACACCGGTCCCCCCGATCCCAGTAGTCACCGCAAACCCCGCCGCATCCAGCCGCTCCGCGGCGACCCCGGCGGTCCGGTGCTCGGCGAACGACAGTTCCGGATGCGCGTGCAGATCCTTGTACAGCGCTTCCAGCTCGGCATGCTCCTGATCCAACGTCACCCCGGCATTATCCCCGACCCGCCGCCCACCCCTCCCCGACCCGCCCGACGGCGCCGTGATCCCGAAGACTTTGACCACTTTGCATACTCTGTGACCATTTCTCGAGGCGATATGCCCGGAATGTCCAGCGCTACAGTGTGCAATGTCGAACCAGTGATACTGGTGTGGCCGCCCTCCGTGCCGGACTCAGCGGAACCTGTCGAGCCAGCCGCCGGCCACCGCGTGCAGGCGGTCTGCCTGCAGGTGGTAGACGCGCTCGCGGCCCCGCATCGTGATCGTGACCAGGCCCGCTTGCTCGAGGACCCGCAGGTGCTGCGTGGTGGTCGGCCACGCGCAGTCGAAACGCTCGGCGATCGCGCCGGAGGTCATCTCGCCGTCGCGCGCGTGCAGCACCGACAGGATGGTCCGCCGCGACCGGTGCGCGAGCGCCGCGAAGACGGCGTCGAAGTCGTCGAGTTCGGCCAGCCCCCGGGGCCGCGGGCGGGCCGCGTCCGGACGCGGCCCGCTCACGATGCCAGCGCGACCGGCTCGAAGTGCGGGAACTCCCACTTGGGCCGCCCGTCTCGCTCTTCGAGCAACGGATCCATGCGCTCCCAGATCGCCAGCACGTCGGGATGCTCGTGCGCCTGCTCGAAGCCGCCCTCGACCCAGGTGAAGATCTCGACGTAGGTGAGGCCGTCATCGGTGCCGCGGAACACCAGCGACTTGTCGTCCGTCACGAAGCCGAGCTCACGCAGCGTCCGCCAGTGTCCGCCGAGCAGTTCCGTGAACCGTTCCTCCGCGTCCCCCCGCACCCGGTACGTACAGATCACCGTTTCCTTAGCCATGCACCTAATAGTTAGCCTCTAGGCTAATCAAGTCAAGCTCTTTTGGCACCTTCGGGCTCCTGGCCCCCCGTTCGACCTCCCGCGGGCTCATACGCATCACACCACTCCCTCGCTCCTAACGAGCATGGAGGCACGGGAACCGCGACTGTCAAGTAGCGGAATTCGGCGCCTGGCCAGGGAATAGCGGCATTTCGGGCCACCATTCCCGCGCGTTATGTCACAAATTGATGCAACACGGGAAGCGAAGGGGCGAAAAATGCCTACCGCGCCTGCCGGAAAGTGCAGAATTAGGCGCGCACACGCGGCAGGATCGCAGAGGCGGTTACATGAGTGTTATCGAAACGGCGGGAGCGCGCACGCTCACCGGCCATACGGGCGCGGTTAACTCGGTGGCGTTCAGCCCGGACGGTGCCCGGCTCAGCACCGCCAGCGAGGACAAGTCGGCGCGCCTATGGAACGCCGCCACCGGCGAACTACTGCACACGCTGACCGCCCACACCGACGCGGTCTTCGCGGCGCCGTTCAGCCCAGGCGGATCGCTGGTGGCGACCGTGAGCGCCGACCTGACACCGCGGCTGTGGGACCCCACCACGGGGACCTGCGTGAACGAGCTCACCGGACACACGATCGCCGTGTTCGGCGTGGCGTTCGCCCCCGACGGCACGCTGCTGGCCACCACGAGCTACGACGAGAGCGTCCGGCTGTGGGACACGGGAACCGGCGACTGCCTCAGCGTCCTGCACGGCCACAGCGACATCGTGTACGGCGCGGCGTTCAGCCCGGACGGCAGGCTGCTCGCCACCGCGAGCGGCGATGGCACCACGCGGCTCTGGGACTCGCGAACCGGCCGCTGCCTCCAGGTCCTCACCGGCCACACCGGCATCGTGTCCGCGGTGGCATTCCGCCCGGACGGCACGCTGCTCGCCACCGCCAGCTTCGATGGCACTGCCCGGCTGTGGGACCCCGGCAGCGGCAACTGTATGCGCATCCTGAGCGGCCACGCCGACACGGTATGGTCCATTACTTTTAGCCCGAACGGAGGCGTAGTGGCCGCGGCCAGCGAAGACGCCACCGCCCGGCTATGGGAGGCCGCGTCGGGTGCGCCGCTGCGGACGCTCGAAGGTCACACCGATTCGGTGTTCGTCGTCGCGTTCAGCCCCGACGGCAGGCTCATCGCCACCGCGAGCTCGGACGCGACGGTCCGGCTGTGGGACACCGCCACCGGCAGGTGCGCGCGCACGCTGGAAGGCCATGCCGGCGCGGTCGGCTCCCTCGCGTTCAGCCCCGACGGCGCGCTCCTCGCCACCGCGAGCGCCGACGAGACCGCCCGCCTCTGGCCTCTCTAACCGTTCTAACCGTCGCGGTCACCTGGCATCCATGAGTGTGGATCGTTTTCCATGCCCCGCCATGGAAAACGATCCACACTAACCCGAACCGGCGCTGACCCGGCTGATAACAGCAAGAGGCGGCGGGGCCGCCGCGGTTAGTCGTCGAGGGGGGCGGTCTGGGCGGGGAACAGGGGCTCGTTCGGGATAACAGGGACAGCACCGGACGGGAGCAGCAGGGGGAATGCGGCGAGTAGCTGTCCCGCGGCGATGGCCAGCATGAGCTCGCGGGCCGTCAGCGCGCCGGTGAGCAGGCCGACGGACGCCGCGCCGAGCGCGTAGGCGCCGGTCTTGAGGCTCGCGCCGGTCGCGCTCACCTGCGCGTACCGGTCTGGCGGGGACAGCCGCTGGCGAACGCTCAGCGTGGCGGCGAAGGACGGGCCGTCCGCCAGGCCGGCCAGCGCGGCCAGGACCATCGCGGGCCAGAGACCCCGCGCGACCGCCAGCGCGGCCAGGCACATGAAGAATCCGAACAACGCCCCGGCGAACACGGTCCGCCCTGAGCGCCACATCAGCAGCCGGTCGCTGAGCAGCGACCCGATCAGGCCGCCGGCGCTGATCGCGGTCAGCAGCCAGCCGCCGTCGGATGTCGTGTGGCCGAGCGCCACGGCGAGCAGCGGCAGCGCGACCGGCAGCGGTCCCTGGAAGAACTGGCTGGCGACCCCCGCGATCGTCACCGCGCGCAGCGGCCGTGAGTCGCGCAGCAGCCGCAGGCCGTCCGCGACGGCGGCGGCGACCGACTCACCACGCATGAGAGCGGGCGTGACGGCGGCGGGCATCGGCGCGATCAGCACGAGCAGCAGGCCGCCGGCCGCGATCGCGGCGACCAAGCCAAGCGCGGCGCCCGCGCCGAACACCCCGGCGATCGCGGCGACGAGCCCCGGCCCTGACAGGCCCGCCACGTCGTAGCTGGCGGAGTCCAGCGCGTTCGCCTTCCCCAGCGCGTCCGTCGGCACCACCAGCGGCACCAGGCTGCTGAACCCGCCGGTCAGCACGGGCGCGGTCAGCCCGGCGCACAGACCGAACACGGCGAGCAGCCAGTTGGGGCCGCGTCCGGCGACCACGAGCACGCCGGTCAGCGCCGCGGCGAGCAGCACCTGGTTGGCGGCGAACAGCGGCCGCTTGCGCCGCATCCGGTCCAGGTACGCCCCGAGCACGGGCCCGGTGACCAGCGTCGGCACGCTGAACGCGCCCACCACGACGCCGGCCAGCCGCGGGTCGTGGGTGCGGGCGAAGATCAGCAAGACGAGCGCGATCGCGGCGGCGTTGTCGGCGAGCCGCGACATCGTCGCCGTGGCGAGCAGCAGCAGTCCAGGACGGCCGATCTTCGGCCGGGCCTGCGTCACCGGTGCACCGGGCTCATTCGTGCGGGATGATCGCGTACGTGACGACGGCGGCCGCCGCACCGAGCACGCAGCCGGCGACCACCTGGGCGGTGGTGTGATCTTTCAGCGCCGCCCGCGACCAGGCGGTGAGCGCGACGAGCAGATAGGTCAGCAGCAGCCGCGGCCCGAACATCAGCGACAGGATCGTCGCCGACCCCGAAGCGACCGCGCAGTGAATGGAGATCTTCCACACGGTCGTGATCGCGGCGAGCACCGCCACGCTGCCAAGCATGCAGCCGAAATACCAGGTCAGCTCCGGCGGCGCGCCGAGCCCCGCGAGGACGACCAGACCCGCGGTGACCGACGCGAGCATGAAGCTCAAGACGAGCAGCCGTGGCCTCTTGGCGCTGACGTTCCTGTCGTTCCAGCGGCCTCGCGCGACACCGCGGGTGATGAACAACGTGGGCAGCACCGCGGCGAACAGAGCCGCGACCAGTCCCCAGACAAGGCCGGCCGCACCGTCCGCGCGCCAGCCAACCGCGACGACGGTGGCGATGATCCAGTTCTTGGGCTCGAGCAGGTAGGTCACCAACTCGGCCGCTGACCTGCGAGTCACCGGTTCTTCACGCGACCAGGCAACCATCTGTCGGCCGAGGTGGCAAGTCATTAGGCTGGGCGGCATGGCCGCACGCACTGGCGCGGAATTCCTGGATCGGCTGGCCAGGACGCGGACCCACGTGGAGATCCAGGGGGAGACGCTGCGGGGCGGGGTGGCTGAGCACCCCGCGTTCCGCAACGTGGTACACGGTTACGCGGACCTTTTCGACATGCAGCACGATCCTCGCTTTCGTGACGTGCTGACGTACCCGTCGCCCTCGACAAACCAGCCGGTCGCCACGGCGTTCCTCGTGCCGCGGACGGAGGCGGACCTGGTCAAGCGGCGCCGGGCGTTCAAGCTCTGGGCGGACAGGTCGCTGGGCATGCTAGGCCGCACCGGCGACTACCTGAACAGCGCGCTGATGGCGCTGGCGTCCGCCGCGGACTGGTTCGGCCAGGCGGACCAGGCGTTCGCCCGCAATATCCGGGCCTATTACGAGAAGGTCCGCGAGGAGGACCTGCTCCTCACGCACACCCTGATCCCGCCGCAGGCCAACCGCGCGGTGAGCGGCAGCCAGCAGGGCGCGGGCACGCTGATGGCGCACGTCGTGCGCGAGGACGACGGCGGCATCGTCGTCCGCGGCGCCCGGATGCTCGCCACGATCGGCCCGTTCGCGGACGAACTGCTGGTGTTCCCGTCGACCGTGCTTCGCGGCACGCCGGAGGACAAGCCCTACTCGTTCGCGTTCGCGGTCCCGTCGGACGCCCCCGGGCTGCGGTACATCGCCCGCGAACCGCTCGACTACGGCCGTTCGCACTTCGACCATCCCCTCGCCAGCAGGTTCGACGAGTCCGATGCCGTCGTGGTCTTCGACGACGTGCACGTACCTTACGAGCGGTGCTTCGTGTTCGGCGACCCGGAGCTGTGCAACGGCTTCTACACCGCCACCTCGGCGATCGAGCACATGACGCACCAGGTGGTCGCGCGCACCACGGCGAAAACCGAGTACGTCCTCGGCCTGACGTCGCTGCTGACCGAGTCGATCGGGATCGGCCAGTTCCAGCACGTCCAAGCCGACATCGCCGAGATCATCACCACGCTGGAGACGCTGCGCGCGTTCGGTCGCGCCGCCGAGGCCGACGCGGCGGTTAACCCGTTCGGCGTGCTCACTCCCGACTGGCCGCCGCTGAACGCCGCGCGCAACCTCTACCCGAAGCTGTACCAGCGGTTCCCCGAGATCTTGCGCAAGCTCGGCGCGTCCGGCCTGATGGCCACGCCGACCGAGGCCGACGTGACCGGCCCCGCCGCCGCCGACATCGACACCTACCTGCAAGCGGCGACGCTGACCGGCGCGGAGCGGGTCCGGCTGTTCCGGTTGGTGTGGGACACGTGCGCCTCAGCGTTCGCCGGCCGTCAGGCGCTCTACGAGTACTACTTCTTCGGCGACCCGGTCCGGATGGCCGGCTCCTACGTG
>DATMKQ010000349.1:0-2678 GCA_035571275.1 Trebonia sp. | reverse complement strand
GATCGTGGAGACCAGGCGTCCTGCGGGCCGGATGACCTCGGCGTCGCGGCGGATGGCGTCCGGGCCGTTGACCAGGTCAAGGACGGCATCGACGCCGTCGGGGTGAGCGGCGCGCAGCGCGGCGATCACGTCACCAGCTTGACTGTCGTACACCTCCTCGGCCCCCAGGCGGCGAGCCTCGTCGGCGTCGCCGCGGACGGTCGCAATGACGTGCGCGCCCCGGGAGCGCGCCATCTGCACCGCGTAGCCGCCGACCCCGCCGGTGGCGCCCATCACCACGACCTGCTGGCCCGCGGTGACCTCGAGCACGTCAATGGTCCGCAACGCGGTGGTCGCCGGGATGGGCAGCGCGGCGGCCTGGTCGTCGGTCACGCCGTCGGGGATCCGGGCGACCGGCTCCAGCGTGGCGCCGGGTGCGGCCGCGGTGTACTCGGCGTAGGAGCCGTGTGTCCGTGCCATGCCGAAGACCCGATCCCCGGCCTGCAGGCCGTGGTCTCCGGCCGGGACGCGTTCGGCCACGCCGGCGAAGTCGATGCCCACGACAAACGGATACGACGAGGCCGCGCTTAGCCGCCCGACGAGATTGCTGTCCAGCGGGTTGACTCCCGCGAACCGCACCCGGATGAGCACCGTGCCATCGGCCGCCGGAACCGGCAGGTCGTGGACCGACGGCGGCTCGCCAAAGCTCTGGACGGCAAATGCACGCATTCCTGACCTCCCAGCATCGGCACCCGTCCGGAAAATACCGCTGCCTCAGTGGCAGGAAACCTCGGGTGCCACGGCGGCCGGGCCTAGATAACCCGCCGGCATGGGCCGCTCGCGAGCGCGTCTTCCAGAAAGTCGAGCAGCTGGAGAATCCCGGCCCACATGGTGGAGCACATTGGGGAACCGGTCGTCAGCCCGGTAGCCCAACTCTGCGCCACTGCCGGTGTCCCGTGCGTAAGCGCCCAGGCGCACGTCAAAACGATGCTCGAGCCCGGCCAGGCTACTCGTCACTGCCTGCTGGCCAGTTCTCTGATCCGGGCCGGACGCACGGCTGGAGCACCCGGTGGCCGAGAAGAGCAGTCCGAGCACCACGCCGGCCAGGAGGCCTCGGCGCGTCGTGGTGGTGAGAGTCGTCATATACAGCAGCCTCACCGGCGTGGCTTTGGCAGTCCGTCGACGGCACCGGACTGACGGGCGAATCAGCTCGCGGTCAGATGATGATGATGCCCTTGCCGGTTGCATGGCCTGCGGCGATGCGCCGGATGGCCTCGGCGGCCTCGCCTAGGGGGTAGGTGCGGTCGATGACCGGTGTGAGGGCGCCGGATTCGGTGAGCTGGGCCAGGGTCTGGTAGTCCGCGGCGTTCTCTCGGGCGAGGAAGGTGCGCAGCCGCTGGGCGGTGAACGTGGAGAGGAACGGCGCGCGTACTTGACGGCTCATGCCGGTCAGGGCGGGGCGGTCGTAGCTGTCACCGCCGGTCAGGACCAGGGTGCCGCGGGGTGACAGGGCGCGCCGGAGCACGTGCAGCGGGCGGCTGCCGGAAATGTCGATAATCACGTCGTAGCGGATGCCATCGCAGTCGATCTCCTGGCGCGTGTAGTCGATGACGCTGTCGGCGCCGATTGACCGCACCAGGTCTGCCTTCGCCGGGCCGCAGACGCCGGTCACGCTCGCGCCGCGCGCCTTCGCGAGCTGCACGGCGAACGTCCCGATGCCCCCGCCCGCGCCAGTAATCATGACGCGCTGCCCGGCTTTCACCTTTGCCTGGTTCCGAACGGCTTGGAGTGCGGTGAGCGCGGAGACGGGCAGCGAAGCGGCTTGCTCGAAAGACAAGGTGGCAGGCTTGGCCGCCAGCCGGTCTTCGCGGGCCACCGCGTACGCGCCCTGGTGCGGCAGCCCGAGGCGGCCGCCGCCGCGGCGGCCTGCGGCGCGGGCGTGCGGCGCGCCAACATTTTCGACTACGGATCGCTGCGCGCGGCTCTCCACGGGTGTGAGATCGGCGTCAACCTCGCGACCAGGCTGCCCGGCCCCAAGGGGCGCGCCAGCGACTACAGGGCGAACGACCAACTGCGGCGCCTCGGCACGCCGGTTTGGGTCGAGGCGTGCCGGGACGCCGGAGTCGCCAGGGTCCTTCAGCAGAGCATCGCCCTGGTGAATAGCGGCGCCGGCGATGAGTGGGCCGACGAGGACACGACGTTCGCGACCGATGACACACTTGCCGGCCGCGCCATCGGCGCGTGCCGGGCCATGGAAGGATCCGTGCGCAGCTCCGCGCTCGACTAGATCATTCTGCGAGGTGGCTTCTTTTACGGGCCCGGCACGAGTTACGACGACGCGTGGTTCGCCGCGGCCCGTTCTGGTGAACTCCGCCTGCCGGGCGACGGCAGCTCCTACATATCGCTTGTGCACATCGCCGACATGGCCGAAGCCACGGTGCAGGCGATCTCGCAGTGGCCGTCCGAGCAGGTCCTCATTGTCGCCGACAACGCGCCCGCGCGCTGGGGCGACGTCCTAGCGTGGGTGGCCGCGCTGGCGGGAGGCGCGTCGCCCAAGCCGGGTGGACGGATCGGGCTACCTTCCTACCGCGTACGCAACGACCGAGCTCGCGACGCCCTGGGATGGGCGCCCTTTTATTCCACCTACCGCACTGGGCTAGCGCGCTGACCTGGGCTCCGACCGCAGAGCACATGGACCC
>DATMKQ010000348.1:0-40328 GCA_035571275.1 Trebonia sp. | reverse complement strand
GCAGTTACCCACGGCGCACGCCAGGGCGGAGACGGGCCAACGCGCACTGGCCCGGGTACTGCGCCTGCGGCCTAAGCCGAACCTCCAGCAGCGCCTCCCACTTGAAACCCATGCACCCTCACATCGCACGTAATCGCTGGTTGACTCCATCGACACCATCGCCACCCCGTACCCGGCCAGCCACGCCGCCAGCTCCAGGATCGCCGGCACCGTAGCGGCGAACGTCTCGGTCACCGCCACCCGCTTGCCGCCCTCGCGCTGCGGCGGCAGCCGTACGCACACCACCCCGGACGCCTTCGCCACGTCGATCCCCGCGCACCGCTGGCAGGTGAGCTGGTAGTCCTCGTCCTCGACCATCTTCGCGCTCAGCTTCTGCTTCCGCTGACCCCTGGCCACCGGGCCTCCTATCCTTAACTCGGGTGATACCGGCGGGCTGTCCGGGGACCCGGGTCAGAAGGCTCTAGGCCGCGAATACTGACCGGCGTGCTCAAGGCAACAAGAGGCGACCCTCAGGTCAGGTCCCGGCGCCAGGCTTTGCAACGGGCTGCTATCCCACAGTGAACCGGCGTCACGGACAGCCCGCCCCACGCTGACACACCCGGCCACCCGTGCGCGGCAACATCAGCCACCTCGCGGCAGCGAACCCCAGCCCGCCACCCCGCCGCACCGGCCGAATTCTCACGCCAGCGCGACCATCCCCCCGGATGCGGAGGCTTTGCATACCTTGTGACCGGTTTCGGAGCCGATATGGGCAGATATGTCCATACGGAAAGTGTGCAATGTCGAACGGCTGGAGAGTAAACAACACGCCGATTTCTAGGGCTGAGCATCGAGTCGGTCGTTGCCCCGCGCGGGCAACTTCAGCCCCGCTGGCAACAGCGCCGCCTACTTCTCTCGCCGATAACGACGTCGTGGGCGCCGGTCCGGTGCTCTCACTCCTGCGCCGAGAGCGATAGAACATAGTGCTGAAGATTGAACCGGTCATGACCGGTTCAATCTTCAGCACTATCGAAAATAATGCCTGGTTGGGGTTGCTATCCGGGGAAATATGTGCCAGAGCCCCAGGGGACCGCGGCCTTCCGCGTAACTGGCAAACGTCTGGCGTCCGGAGCGGGAACTGACGTTTTATTTCTATACGCGGGCTCAATGTTGAACGGCTGTGACTCGTGGGGCGGACCGACCTCGCCCGTACGCGACCGGCGTGGCGAGTACGGCGATAACAGCAAGAAGCGAGCCTTGGTTCTCGGTTGGAAGTACGCAAAGTCATCCGCGGGGTCAGGGGCGGCGGTAAACCGTCGCGAACCGGGCAGCGTCACATATCCGAGTGGTGGGGCATCCCTCCAGAGCGGAAGTGAGGCAAGCCAATGGCCAGGTTGACCGTGAAGACCGTTGATGGCTGGCCAGTCATGGGGCCGCTGGGCGAGAAGGAGGACGATCTCCTCAAGCACAACATGGCTCCTGGCGAGCGGGTCTTGGGTCAGGTCATCGGGAGTCGTGGCCAGGCGGTCGTCGCGACCGACCACAAGGTTCTGCTGGTGAAGACCGGGGCCACATCGTTCGACTACAGGTACCTCGTCGGCGTGGAGGTTACGACGGGGTGGGCGATCGGGGAGTTCGAGATAGTGGACATCGAAGAAAACCCCAACGGCCTCGCCTTCAACAAGCAGGACGCGCGCCACTTTGACGCGATGGCCGCGAAGATCTGGGAGATGAAGGCGGAACTGCTCGCGCGAATGTAGCCGCGCCTCCCCGGGGCTCAGCCGCGGCCGCTGTAGGCGGGGGCGAAGAAGACCAACACGGCCAGGTCCTCGGTGACGTCGTGAAAGCGGTGATCCTCGCGGGCAGGGACGAACAGCGTGGCGTCAGGACCGACCTGGACCGTGCGGCCGCCGGCGGTGAAGGAGCCGCGCCCGCTCATCACCACGTAGACCTCGTCTTCCGCGTGCGCCACCTGGTCGTCCACCGCGCCGGCCGGGATCGAATAGGTCCCCACGCTTAGCGTCGGCACTGTCAGGTGCTCCGCGTAGTCGGCGGTCCCGTCGGCGGCAGGCGCGAAGTGGCCGGCGTCAACGATCTGCATGGGGCGATCATCCCATAAGCGCTCATTCAACGCGGTCGCGGAGTACTACGCCTCCAAGCAGTAGCCACCCATCGTTCCTGATGACTCTTGTTCTCTTCTCTTCTCTTCTCTTCTATGGTTATACTATGATCATAGAATAATGGAAGTATGGAAGCAGGGTCATGTTCCGGTTTCGGCTTGACGGGTCGTCTGGGGTTCCGCCCTACCTGCAGCTGGTCCACCAGGTGCGGCAGTCGCTGCTGCTCGGGTACCTGCGCGAGGGCGACCAGCTGCCGACCGTCAAGGAGGTCGCGGGGGACCTCGCGATCAACCCGAACACGGTGGTGAAGGCATACCGGCAGCTCGAGCACGAGGGACTTGCCGCGGGCCGGCCGGGACAGGGCACGTTCATCATCGGCACGCTGGCCACGCCGTCGGAGCGGGCCAGCGAGGCGCTGCGGGACTCACTGGAGAAATGGCTGCGCGACGCGGCCGAGGCCGGGCTGTCCGACGAGGCGGTCACGGCGCTGATCGCGGCGGTCCGATACGACATCACTCAGCCCATGGAGGCAGAGGGGAGGGTCGGATGACGCTCGAGGCTAGCGTCCCCGCGCTGCGCGCGGACCGGCTCGGCAAGCAATACGGTCACCTGTGGGGACTGCGTGACTGCTCGTTCGAGGTGCCCGCCGGCTCGGTCGTCGGGCTCGTCGGGCCGAACGGCGCGGGCAAGACCACGCTGCTCGCGCTGACCGTCGGGTTGCTCGCGCCGACGGAGGGGCAGGTGGCGGTGTTCGGCGAGCCGTCCAAGGCGCAGACTGAGGAGACGCTCGCGCGGGTCAGCTACCTGGCCCAGGACCATCCGCTGTACCGGAACTTCACGGTCGGGGACATGCTCCGCTACGGCCGGTCGATGAACCCGCGCTGGGATCACGCGCTGGCCCTTGGCCGGATGGAGGCGCTCGGCATCCCGCTCGCGCGGAAGATCAAGGCCCTGTCCGGCGGGCAGCAGGCGCAGGTCGCGCTGACGCTGGCGCTGGCCAAGCGCACCCCGCTGCTCGCGCTCGACGAGCCGGTCGCCAGCCTGGATCCCGTCGCCCGGCTGGAGTTCATGCAGGACGTGATGGCCGAAGTCGCGGACAAAGGCCTGACCGTGATCATCGCCTCGCACGTGATCGCCGAGCTCGAGCGGCTGTGCGACTGGCTGCTCGTGCTCACCGGCGGGCGGCTGCAGCTGGCCGGGCCGCTCGACGGGCTGCTCGCCGGGCACGCGGTGCTCACGGTGCCCAGGCAGACGCCCGACGCCGACCTGCCGGGCGCGGTGCTCAGCCGCACCGACAGCGACCGGCACTCGACAGTCCTCGTCGCGGCGGACGAGGCCCAGGTGGCGGCCGCCTGGCAGCCCGGCTGGCTGAGCGAGCCGGCTGGTTTTGAGCAGCTGGTGCTGGCCTACCTGCGCCGCCCGCCGGTCGCGGCGCCCGCGGGGCGTCCAATGGTCGGAGAGGGGACCGCCCGATGATCTGGGTCACCTGGCGGCAGCACCGCACCCAGGCGGTTGTGTGCCTCGCGCTGTTCTGCGCCGTCGCGATCGCGGCGGTCGCGCTGGGCGCCTGGATGCGCTCGACGTTCAGCACCGACGGGCTGGGCGCCTGCCTGGCGCGCAGCGGGGGAGCCGGCTGCACCTCCGTGATCGAGGCGTTCACGCAGAAGTTCAACGGCCCGGTCATCCCGCTGGGGGTCATGCTCGTCGCGCTCCCCGGGTTCCTCGGCGCCGCGGTCGGCGCTCCGCTGCTCGGCACCGAACTCGAGCGCGGCACGTGGCAGCTGGCCTGGAGCCAGACCGTGCCGCGCACTCGGTGGCTGGTGACTCAGCTCGCGCTGGTCGTCGGCGGGCTCGTGGTGTTCGGCGCGGCGGTCACCGCGGTGGTGACCTGGGCGCGCGCACCGCTGGACGAGGTGAGCATGCGGGCTCAGGCGCCGCTGAACTTCGAGGGCCTGTACCTGACGTGCTCCCTGCTGTGCGCGTTCGCGCTTGGTGTCCTGGCCGGGCTGTTGCTGCGCAACACCATCGGGGGCATGGTGGTCGCGTACATCGCGTGGGAGGCTCCGTCTCTCGTCGCCACGCTGCTGAGCGGCCCGCTGCACATCCTGACGGTCACCAAGACGATCGCCTGTACGACCGGCTGCGCCCGGGCCAGCGCCAGCTCCATCCCGCCGGTGACCGGAAACCTCGGCGACCAGGTGCTGAGCCTCACGCGAACCGGCAACCACCTCATCGTCACGTACGAACCCGCGAGCCGGTTCTGGACGCTGCAGCTCATCGACGCCGGCCTGTTCCTGGCGGTCGCGGCGGCGGCGCTCGGCACCGCTATCCGGCTGCTGCACAGGAGGACCACATGACGGACTCGACCGCGGACGTGCGTTTCGACAGCGGCGGCTGCGCCATCGCGGGCACGCTGACCCTGGTGGCCGAGCCGGTCGCCGCGGCCCTGGTCATCACCGGATCGGGCAAGCTCAACCGGGACTCCGACGCCCGGCTCGGCCGGACCAGGATTCCGCTGCTGCGCACCGGGGTCACCAGGCAGGTCGCCGACGCGCTGACCGCGGCGGACGTGATAACCCTGCGCTACGACAAGCGCGGCGTCGGCGCCAGCGGCGGGGACTACCTGCGGACCGGCCTTTCGGACAACACCGAGGTCGCACGCGCCGGACTGCGCTGGCTCGCCGAGCGAGCCCCCGGGCTCCCGCTGATTACGGTCGGGCACAGCGAGGGCACGTATCACGCGGCGCGGCTGGCGGCCGAGGAGAACGTCGCGGGCACCATCCTGCTCTCGGCGCCGGCCCGAACCGGCGGGCAGGTCATCGACTGGCAGATCGACAAGCTGGCGCCGACGCTGCCGGCGGTGGCCAGGGCGATCTTCCGGCTGACCAGCGGCGACTTCAAGCGATCGCAGCACAAGCGGCTGGAGCGGCTGCGGGCGTCCACCGGCGACGTGATCAGGATGCAAGGCATCCGGGTCAACGCGCGCTGGTTCCGGGAGTTCCTCAGCTATGACCCGGTCCCGTACCTGCGTCGCGTCACGGCGCCCGTCCTCGCCATCACCGGCGGCCACGACATGCAAGTGCCGCCTGAGGACGTCGACACGATCGGCGCCCTGGTCGGCGGCCCCTTCGAGGGCCACGTCGTGGGCGACCTCAGCCACCTGCTCCGCCCCGACCCCGGCTGGGCGGGACCGCGCGGCTACCGTCGCGCCGTCCGGCAGCCGGTGAGCCCGGAGGTGCTGGCGCTGATGACCGGCTGGGTGGCAAGCGACTGGGGGCGGCGGTCAGCGGGCGCCGTCGGCGAGCCAGTCGTCGAAGGTGATGTGGCCTAGCCTGGCCTTGTCACCGGGCAGCATTACTTCGCCCGCCATGTCCACGCCGAAGACGCCCCGCCAGGTCGGGACGAGGGTGATCTCCTGCCCGCGGGCGGCGTATGTGCGGCGGGCCATGTCCACCAGGTCCTCGGTCCGCGGGCCGGCCACGTCCACGGTGGCGTTCAGCGGCGCGGCCGTCGCGACGTCGGCGAGGGCGGCCGCGACGTCGGCTTGGGCGATCGGCTGCACGAGCACGGGGGCGATCGTCGCGACGCCGTCGTGTTCGGTCCACCCCGCGACCATGGCCGCGAAGTCGTGGAACTGGGTCACCCGGACGGTGGTCCACGGCACCGGCCCCTGCGACACGAGGCGTTCCTGCTCGCGCTTGCCCGAGTAGTGCACGACCTGCTGGCCGTGCTCGATGCCGACGATGGACAGCAGCACGTGGTGCCGCACCCCCGCGCGTTCCCCGGCGGCCAGCAGGTTGCGCGTTGTCGTGCCGAAGAAGTCGACAATCGTCGCCTCGTCGGAGGCGTGCGTGTTGGTGGTGTCGATGACCGCGTCAGTTCCCGCCAGCGCCGCGTCCAGGCCGGCGCCGGTGTACGCGTCCACTCCGGCGGCGCGGCTGACCGGGACTATCTGGTGGCCGCCGCGTTCGAGTTCGGCGATGGTGAGCGTTCCGATCCGGCCGGTGGCGCCGGCGATCGCGATTCGCATCGCTGCTCCCTCCGATTGTGCGTTCCCTAGGCCGCCGCCCCTGTGCTGAAGATCGGCCAGCAGATCTCGGTGCGCCACGCGCTTTCGTCGGCGGTGTCGTTCCTGTCGACGAGGTAGTACTCCCGGATCGGCCCGTCCACCTGTAGCGCATGGCTGGCCACGTAGATGGCCAGCGCGCCGTAGGCCCGGTCCACGTCGGCATGCGTGCCGGGGTGCACGATGACCGCGAGCTCCGCGGCCGGCACGACGACAGGGACGACCCGGCCAAGCGGCTGGATCTCGGTCGCCGTGGGCACGAAGACCGTGGCTTCCCCGCGCTCGCGAGCGAACAGCTCCCCGGCGTATATCCCGCCCGCCGGCCCGCGGGCGGGAACGCCGCGGGCATCGAGCGTGGCGTGCAGCTCGCCGAGCGCACCCAGGTACCAGGGCAGGAGCTCGCTGGTGTCCACGACGGCGGTGACGGCCGCTGCCATGGTGGCGCCTAGCCGGCGGTGGCTGACCGGCGCCTGCGCGGACGGGTTGGCGAGCAAGTCGCGCAGTGACGCCACTGCGGACTGCGTCCGGACCAGGCCCTGCTCCAGGCTCGCCAGGTGCGCCGAGATGAGCTCGTTGCGGGTGCGCAGGTCAGGGGCCCGCAGCACGGCGCCGATCTGTTCCAGCGGCATGTCCAGGTCCCGGAAACGGCGGATGACCTGGGCGGTCGGGATCTGATCGGTCGTGTACCGCCGGTATCCGCTGTCCTGGTCGACGTCGGTCGGCTCCAGGAGCCCGACACGGTGATAGTGGCGCAGCGTCTTGACGCTCAGGTGCGTGGCGCGGGAGAAGTCCCCGATGGTCAAGGCGGCTGACATCTGTCCAGTCTGTGCCCTCCCCTTAGGGGAGAGTCAAGGCGGGTGGGCGCTATTGACCTTCCCGCCAAGAGACCGGTGAGGGTGAGGTTATCGCCGGCCGCGAGGGCCGGCGAGACCGAGAGGAGTCAGCCGTGAAAGCAGCGGAACTGCCGGGCATCGTCGCCGAGTACCTCGCCGCCGTGAACGCCTTCGATACCGAGCGGATCGTCGCCACGTTCGCCGCCGACGCGTACGTCAACGACAACCGCCGCGAGATCTGGGGCACCGAGGCGATCCGCGCGTTCTTCGCCAAGGAGTTCGTGGGCGATCACGTCACGATGGAGGTCAGCGAGGTCATCGATCATTACGGCGACATCCTCGTGCGTGCCCGTTTCGACGGCACCTACGACAAGACGAACCTGCCGGAAGAGTTCTTCATGACCAGCTACTTCGGCATCCGCGACGACAAGATCGTCAGCCTGGCGGTGATCTTCAACCAGCCGTCACCGTACTGACCCGTGCTGGCCCGTACTGGCCCGTACTGGCCCGGTCGCCTGCGACAATTGGGGCGTGGCTAATCGAGTGGTGAAGCGTTTGCGCCGGGTCCGGCCGTTGGTGTACCCCGGTGTGCTGGCCGTGACGACCGTGGTGGTCGGCGTGGTGCCCGCCGGCGCCGCCGTCGCGGCGCCGGCCACGCCGTCGGTCGCGTCGGTCGCGTCGGTCGCGTCGGCCGCCGCGGCGGAGCCGCTGGTGCGCCAGCTGATCACGGTGACCGCGCCCTCCTACGGCGACACGTACGCCACCCTGCGGGTGTACGACCGCTCGGGTGACAAATGGGTCATGGTGTACGGCCCGTGGACGGCGCGGGTGGGCTACAACGGGGTGGCGCGACCGGGCAAGAAGCGCGAGGGAGACGGCACGACCCCCTCGGGCACCTTCGGCTTCAGCTTCTTCTTCGGCGTCGACCCGAATCTCGGTTTCGCCTTCCCCTTCCGGCACGCCTACGCCGACGACTACTGGGACGACGACCCGTCGAGCCCGTCGTACAACGAGTGGATAGACGCCTCGCGCGACAATCCCGGTGTCGACCCGGAGCCGATGCACAATGTGCCCCCTTACGACTACGCCGCGGTGATCGGATACAACGTCGCCCGGGTCCCCGGCCTCGGCAGCGCGATCTTCCTGCACGTCGGAACCGGCACCCCGACCGCCGGCTGCGTCTCCCTGCCGCGACCCGAGCTCATCAAGGTGCTGCACTGGCTGCGCCCCGCCGACCACCCCAAGATCACCATCAGTGCCAGGTAATACGAGCGGCGGCCGGGGCGATATGCCCCGAATGCCTGAACCCCGCATTGAGACATTGCGGGCAGAGGGCTTAGCACGGAAGATAACCCGTCCTGGGGGGCGGATTATCTTCCGCGTTGTCTGACCAACGGGGGCGTTGCCAGACCTGTCACGGCTGCCTCGGCGGCCTGTGCAGCACCACCTGCCTGGTGGCGTGGAAGCCGAACGACTCGTAGTAGGCGACCAGGCCGGGCGAGCAGAACAGCGTGACCAGCGCGGTCGGCCGCACCTGCTCAAGCAGGCAGGTCAGCAGCGCCCGGCCGACCCCGCTACGCCGCAGCCGGGGCGAGACGATGACGTCTTCGACGTAGGCGCGAAGCACGTGGTCGGTCACCGCGCGCGCGAACCCGACCAGCTCGTCGCCCTGCCACGCGCCGACCGCCGGCCCGGCGGCGAGCACCGCGACGACCTGTTCGGCGCTGCGTTCCGGCCACCACCCCTCGGCTCTGAACAAGGCCAGCACACCATCGGCGGATATCGGACGCGCCGGGTGGGGAGCGACGACGACAGACTCAGGCACGACCCCCGATTGTCGCAGCGGCGGACGCGGCCGGGAAAGACAAGACTGTTTCTTCGCGCTCCCGCGCCCTAGATTTCCCTGGAAGCGTGAGCGGAAGGGGCTGCGATGACACACCCGACACAACTGTGGGCGATGGGGGCCTGCGACCTCGCCGAGCTCGTCCGGACCAGGCAGGCGTCGGCAAGTGAGGTGGTGCGGGCGCACTTGGACCGGATCGACCGCGTGAACCCGCTGGTGAACGCGATCACCGTGGTGCTCGCCGAGGAGGCGCTGGCGGCGGCGGACGCGGCCGACGAGGCGCTGCGACGCGGCGAACCGCCGGCACCGCTGACGGGAGTGCCGATGACGGTCAAGGAGAACGTTGACGTCGAAGGCTCCGCCACGACGCTCGGCGTCGCGATGTGGCGCGGCGCGGTGGCCAGGCACGACGCGCCGCACATCGGCCAGCTCCGCGAGGCCGGGGCGATCCCGGTCGGCCGCGGGAACATGCCCGAGTTCGGCATGCGGTGGCATACCGACAACCAGCTGCGTGGCGCCACCCTCAACCCGTGGTCGGCCCGGCACACGCCGGGCGGCTCGAGCGGCGGCGACGCGGCGGCCGTGGCCGTCGGCATGACGCCGCTCGGCCTGGGCAACGACGGCGCGGGGTCGCTGCGGTGGCCGGCGCAGTGCTGCGGGGTCGCGGCGCTGAAGCCGTCGCTGGGCCGGGTCCCGCAGGGCGGCCGCCACGGTCCGGCGCAGCCGGCGCCGTTCGCCTTCCAGCTGCTGGCCGTCCACGGGCCGATCGCCCGCCAGGTTTGCGACCTGCGGCTGGCGTTCGGGCACATGTGCGGCGACCGCGGTAGCGACCCGTGGTACGCCCCCGTGCCGCTGGAGGGACCCCCGGTCCAGACACCCGTACGGGTATCGGTCGTCACCGACCCGGCCGGCGAGGGCACGCACCCGGCCGTGGCCGGCGCGCTGCACCGGGCGGCGCGCCTGCTCGCCGACGCCGGCTACGTCGTGACCGAGGACCAGCCGCCCGCGCTCGACCGGGCCGGCGAGATCTTTCACCAGATCATGTCCGGCTACAGCCGGGTGCGGGAGCAGCAGCCGCCGGTCGAGACCGTCGCGCCCGGCGACTTCGCCCGCTTCTGGGCGGGCTTCGAGCCGGCGTGGACAGCGGCCGCGGGCCGCCCCGCGTTCGACCCGATGATGGAACGGGCCGGCATCGCGAGCTCCTGGCACGCGTGGATGCGGCAGGCGCCGCTGGTGCTCGCGCCGGTCTGCACCCGCCCGGCGTTCGAGGTCGGATCGGACCTCGACCCGCGGTGGCAGGCCGGCTGGCCCGCGGCGATCCGGCTTACCGTCGCCGTCAACCTCCTCGGCCTGCCCGCGGTCGCGGTCCCTGTCACCACCGATGGCGGCCTGCCGCAATCGGTCCAGGTCATCGGCCCGCGGTTCCGTGAGGACCTGTGCCTGGCCGCCGCCGCGGTCATCGAGGCGGGGACCGGCCCGCTGACCCCGATCGACCCCGCGCCTGCGGCGTCCATCGCGGCTTCACAACCCCCACACAGCGGCTCCTCACCGCAGGGATAGATACGAGGTAGCGAGCCCCCGGAAGGGAGAGGTGCCGACATGGCCTGGGTGGTACTGGTTACCGCCGGATTGTTCGAGACCGCGTTCGCCGTGCTCCTGAAGCTGAGCAACGGATTGACACGCCTGTGGCCGACGATCGGGTTCGCGATCTCAGCACTGATCAGTTTCGGCCTGCTGACGATCGCCCTGCGTGACCTTGAGGTCGGACCCGCCTACGCGGTCTGGACGGGGATCGGCGCCATCGGCGCGGCGACGATCGGGATGATCCTGCTTGGCGACGCGGTCTCGGTCGTGAAGCTGGTGTCCATCGGCCTCGTGCTCGCCGGGATAGTCGGCCTCAACCTGTCCGGCGTCACTCCGTGACGACCGGCCGCGGGCGCGCGTCCAGGCCAGGATCCGGCGGCCGCCTTCGATCAGCCCGCTGATCACGATCGTGCCGGCGAAGGCGACGACGAAGCCGATCCAGGGGCGATCCTCGAATGCCTTGCCGCCAAGCCGGCCGATGAAGAACGCGTACGTGGCCCAGATGACGGCGGCCACGGCGGTCCCGGCGACAAAGCGCTTGCGCGGGTAGCCCGTGAGCCCGCAGGTGAGGGTGACGGCCGTCCGGGCACCGGGGATGAAGCGGCAGACGATGATGAGCTGTATCCCGAATCGCGACAGCGACCGCTGCGCCCATTCCCGCGTGGCCTGTCCCTTTGGGTTCGAGAAGAACCGGCGTTCGGCCGCCGGGCCGAAGCGGCGGCCGATGAGATACGCGAGGTTGTCGCCAAGGAACGCTCCCAGCGCGGCGGCGGCGACGAGCAGCGCGATCCGCGGGTCCTCGCTGCCGGCGGTCGTGACACCGAGGGCGATGACCGCGGTCTCGCTCGGCAGGACGGGGAAGATCGCGTCGAGCGCGGGGAGCAGCACGGCGACGAGGTACGACAGCGGCGAGTCGATTTGAAGGCTGCTGATAAGTGCGTTCACGCGCTCATGCCTTCCGCGCGCGCGTCCGCGATCATCTGCGCTCGCTGTGCCGTCGGGAGGCGCGGCGGGACAGCAACGGCGCGACGAACAGGCCCACCAGCGCGATGCCAAACGCGATCCACGGTGCGGCCACGATCAGGTCGGCTCCAGTCATCTGCCATCTCTCCTCCAGCCAAGGAAAGCCGCCGCGGTTGCAAGGCGAATGTGGGCCCTGTGGCGGCCAGATGGAGATGAACCCGGCCGCGCCGACCACGCCGGGCGCCCGGGCACGTTCGGGCGCGGCGGTCCTCCACACCGTCTCCACCGAGGCGGCATGGCGGTTGCAGAAGTTGCGCGTTCGCTAGCAGAGGTGACAGTCCCCTTCTGGGCATGGGCGGCGTTCGCCGCGTTCGTCGCCGCGATGCTCGCTCTTGACCTGTTCGTGGTACACCGTCGGGCCCGTGCGGTGTCCCTGCGGGAAGCCGCGATCTGGAGCGCGGTCTGGGTCGCGATCGGCCTGGGCTTCGGCTTGGTGCTGTGGGCCTGGCGAGGCGGCGGCACCGCGCAGTCCTACCTGCTCGGCTACCTGATCGAGAAGAGCCTGTCCCTGGACAACGTCTTCGTGTTCGCCGTCATCTTTTCGGCGTTCGCGATCCCGGTGCGCTACCAGCACCGCGTCCTCATGCTGGGCATCATCGGCGCCCTGATCATGCGCGCCGCGTTCATCGTGGCAGGTGTCGCCCTGCTGGATCAGTTCCACGCGGCCACATACCTGTTCGGTGCCATGCTAGCCGTCGCCGCCGTCAAGATGGCGCGCGGCGGTGGCGGTAACGAGGGCCGCGACGGGCGCGACAACCGATTGGTGCGAGCGGTCGGCCGGATCCTGCCCGCCACCGGTCAGCTACACGGTCAGCGGTTCCTCGTTCGCGAACGCGGCCGCACGCTGGCCACGCCGCTGCTGCTCGCCCTGATCGTGGTCGAGACCACCGACGTGATCTTCGCCGTCGACTCGATCCCGGCGGTCCTCGCGATCACGACCGACACGTTCGTCGTCTACACCTCGAATGTGTTCGCCCTGCTGGGAATGCGGGCGCTGTACTTCCTGCTCGCCAGCGCGGCGAGCCAGTTCCGTTACCTGCAGCCCGGCCTGGCGGTCATCTTGTCCGGCATCGCGCTGAAACTGCTGACCAGCGACCTCTACACGCTGCCGACCTGGTCGTCGCCCGCGTTTATCATCACCGTGCTGGCCGCCGTCGCGGTCCTGTCAGTTCGGGACGGCCGCCCGCCACGTGGACGTTCCCGGCCACGCCGTGAAAAGCTCGAGGCGAAAGAACATTCCCCGCAGTCAGGAATACCCGCATGACCGTGACCGAACTCGACACCTCGACACCCGAGGATGACGCCAGGGAAGATTACGCCAGGGAAGAGGCGCGGCTGCGCCGGGAACTCGCCGCCGTGTACCGGCTGGTCGCGCACTTCAAGATGACCGACCTGATCTTCAATCACATCTCGGTCCGGCTGCCCGGTCCGCGGCACCGGTTCCTGCTGAACCCGTACGGCCTGCTGTACGAGGAGATCACCGCGTCGAACCTGGTGATCGTCGGCCTGGACGGCGAACTGATCACCGACGGTCCGTGGCGCGTCAACCAGGCGGGTTTCGTGATCCATAGCGCGATCCACGAAAGCCGCGAGGACGCGCTGTGCGTGCTGCACACCCACACCAAGGCGGGCTGCGCGGTCGCGGCCCAAACCCGCGGTCTGCTCCCGCTGAACCAGATGTCCCTGCAGTTTTACAACCGCGTCGCCTACCACGACTACGAGGGCATCGCGGTCAACCGGGAGGAGAAGAAGCGCCTGGTCGCCGACCTGGGCGACAAGCCGGTCATGATCCTGCGCAACCACGGGCTGCTCACCGTCGGCACGACGCCGGGCCAGGCGTTCCTGCGGATGTTCTACCTGGAGCGCGCCTGCGAGATCCAGGTGGACGCGATGGCCGGGGGAGCGCCGTTGGTGCTGCCGCCGCCCGAGGTCTGCGCGCACACCGCGCGGCAGTTCGCCGGTGACGACGGGGACCGCGACTTCGCCGACGCCGACTCGCCGAGCCTGGCCTGGCAGGCGATGATGCGCCTGGTCGAGCGCATCGCGCCGGATTACGCGAGCTGACCGTGCCCGGCCGCGCGCCCGCCGCGGGCGCGCGGCGTGTCATCCTCGTCACGGTTTTGGGCGGCGACCGTGCGTTCGCATCGTTTCGCGCCGCGCTAGGCGATGATTTTGATTCCGAACTGTCTCCCACCGCTCCCCGCGGTCACGGCATCGCGGCCCTCGCCGTGTCGCCCTCGGTGCGGCTCACCTCCGGTGACGTCGCCGCCCTGCCGGACCTGCGCGTCGTCGCGGCGACCTCCGCCGGCTACGACCACATCGACGTGGCCGCCGTCGTCGCGGCGGGGGCGTACGTCACGAACACGCCGGGGTACTGCGCCGTCGAGGTGGCCGACCACGTGATCGCTCTGGCCGGGACCCTGCTCCGCGGCCTGCACGTCGCCGACGCGATGATGCGCCGGGGCAGGTTCTCTTCCCGCGCGGTGGGCGCCCGGCGGATCACCGGCTCGGTGCTCGGCGTGGCTGGCCTCGGTCGCACCGGCACGCTGGTCGCCCAGCGGGCGCTGTCCCTTGGCATGGACGTGCTCGCCTGGGCGCCCCGCACGGCCGAGGCGACGATCCGCGCGCTCGGCGCGCGGCCCTCTTCACGGCTGGAGGACCTGCTGGCGGCGAGCGACGTGGTGACCCTGCACCTGCCGCTGACGCCGGCGACCAAGGCGATCATCGACGCCGACGCGCTCGCGGCGATGCGCCCCGGCGGCTACCTGATCAACTGCGGTCGCGGGGAACTGGTGGACTTGCACGCGCTGCGTTCGGCCCTGGAGGGCGGACACCTCGCCGGTGCCGCGCTCGACGTCTACGACGTCGAGCCACCGCCCCACGACCACATCGTGTTCGCCCTGCCGAACACCATCCTCACCCCCCACCTGGCCTGGCTCTCCCCGCAGTCCGAGTTCGCCGCCTACGAGATGGCCGCCCAGTCCATCACCGACGCCCTAACCGGGCACCCCCCGCGCCACTTGGTGCGCTAGGGTCCTGGGGGAGGAGGTCACTGTGGTAACACTCGCGCTCGGAACCGATGCCGTGTACGGCGACGGAGACATCGGTGAGGTGCTGGCCGTGGTCGTCGACCCTGTGGGCCGCACGGTGACTCACGTCGTCGTCGAGCCGAAGGGCCGGCGCGGGCTGGCCCGCCTGGTCCCGCTCGAGCTTGTGGACCTCGTGGGCACGGCGGCGGGCCGGCTTCCGCTGCTCTGCACCGAGGCGGAGTTCCAGAACCTGGACCCCGCGGAGGAAGAGCTCGCGGAGTTCACCCTCGGCTACGAGGTTCCGGTCCAGCTGATTCCGCCTGGCTGGCGCGCCGCGGGCGGCCCGGCCGTCGAAGGCGCGTCGATCCCGCGGATCCCGGAGAAGGAAACCATCGACATCGTTCCGCCGGGAGAGGTGGAAGAGCGCCGGGGCGGCCACGTGCACGCCACCGACGGCGACATCGGGCAGCTCGCCGCCTTCCGCATCGATCCGGGCAGCCGCCAGGTCACCCACGTGCTGGTCAGGGAGGGTCGCCTGGTGGCGCATAAGGATGTGGCGATCCCGTTCGACAAGGTGACCGGGTTCGACGATGGGATCCGCGTCAGTCTCACCAGGCAGCAGGTTCGCGACCTGCCGCCTGACCCGGCGTGACCGGCGCGAGAATCTCGTCGGCGACCCACTGTGCGACGCCTTCCGGGTACGGGGGAGCCAACGACAGGACGATGTGCGGGAAGCCGGCGTCGATCGCTCCCGTGATCGCGTCCCGAGTGCTACCCGGGTGGTCGTAGGAGACCGGCAGGACGAGGGATCGCGTGATCGAAGCGGGATCGCGACCGATCTCGCCGCAGAAGCGGTCCAGGAGAGCGCCGCGCTGGACGGCGTCCTCGACGTCATCGCCGGGGAAGTTCCACACGTCGGCATGCTCGGCGACGACACGCAGCGTAGCGGTAGACCGTCCCCCGATGACTATCGGCGGATGAGGTCGCTGGACCGGCTTGGGGTTGCAAAAGGCTCCGGTCAGGTGGAGGTAACTGCCATCGAAGTCGAACGGCTCGGCTGAAGTCCACAACTGCCGGATGACCGTGCACGCCTCGGCGAGGCTACCGACCGCGTAGGCGGAATCGTGGAAGGGCAGGCCGTGTGCCTCGTACTCGCGCCGGGCCACCGGGTGGCCTGGCCGTGAGCCCGCCCCGATGCCGAATTCGAGCCGCCCGTCGGAGATGACGTCGACGGTCGCGGCGATCTTGGCCAGGATCGCGGGCGGCCGGAAGCGATTGCTGGTCACCATCACACCGAGGCGGAGTCGCTCGGTTTGCGCGGCGAGGGCGGAGAGCAGCGTCCAGCCCTCGAAGGTCGGCCCGTTGGGGTCGCCGAAGATGGGCATGAGGTGGTCGTATACCCACGCGTGCTCGATCCGCGGAATCGTGTCCGCCTCCCGCCACACCCGCAGAATGTCGCGATAGCTG
Source organism: Trebonia sp. (assembly GCA_035571275.1). Lineage (GTDB taxonomy): Bacteria > Actinomycetota > Actinomycetes > Streptosporangiales > Streptosporangiaceae > Trebonia. The sequence continues at coordinate 24,384 of DATMKQ010000348.1, read as the reverse complement.
ACCTGTGATGGAGCCGTTGCGATCCCGAACCGGGGTCCGGCCGTGTGCGACATGGGACAGTTGGCCCTTCCGTGTGGCATCATGAACAAACGGAACCTTGCTCCGCTAACGATACGGAACAATGCTCCGCTTGACAAGTTTGGCAACTCCGGAGCTCGGTGTGGAGGGGAACGTCGAGGTGACCACATCCCGGCCAAAGCGCGCGGACGCCCGGCGTAACGAGAAGACTCTGCTCGACGCGGCCGCCGCGATCTTCGTGACCTCGGGCGTGCAAGCGCCGGTGCGCGACATCGCGGCTAAGGCCGGGGTCGGGATGGGCACGATCTACCGTCACTTCCCGACCCGCGCCGACCTCATCATCGCCGTCTACCGCCATCAGGTCGACGCCTGCGCCGTGGCCGGGCCGGCCCTGCTGGCCAGCAGCGGCACACCGTACGCCGCGCTCACGCAGTGGGTCGATCTGTTCGTTGACTTCCTGGTCACCAAGCACGGGCTCGCCGCGGCGCTGCGGTCGGACAACACGAGCTTCGAGACGCTGCACGCCTACTTTCTTGACCGCCTGGTGCCCGTGTGCGCGCAGCTGCTCGACGCCGCCGCGGCGGCCCGCGAGATCCGACCCGGTATGGACGCCTTCGGGCTGATGTACGGCATCGGCAACCTGTGTGTGGGCATCGACGGCGACACCCGCTACGACGCGCGTCGGATGGTCGGCCTGCTCCTCGCGGGCCTGCGTGAACCCCCTTCGGCTTAGCCGGAACCAGAGCCGGTTGTGAGACGTTGCCCCAGCGTGCGGCTGAAGAGCATTGTGAGGCGGTTGCTGCAGAAGCCCGGAACAATGGAACTGACTCCGTTCCTGAAGCTGCTGCCGCTGGTCGGCGGTCACGAGCAGCGATTGCGCGAGCTGACTGACGGCGAGCTGACGGCGGCGGCGGCAGCGGCCCGTGACGACGCGGAGATGTGCGCGTGTGGCCGTGAGGCGGCGCGGCGCGCACTGGGTGAGCGGCCCTACGACGTGCAGATACTCGGCACGCTCGCGATGCTTTCCGGGCTGATCGCCGAGATGGCGACCGGTGAGGGCAAGACCCTGAGCGGTGCGCTCGCCGCCGCCGGCCATGCTTTGCGCGGCCGGTCGGTGCACGTGATGTCGGTGAACGACTACCTGGCCCGCCGCGACGCCGAGTGGATGCGCCCGGTCTACGACCTGCTGGGCGTGACCGTCGGCTGGATCAACCAGGCCTCAACGGTGGCGGAACGGCGGCGCGCCTACGCGGCGCAGGTCACCTACGCGCCGGTGAGCGAGTTCGGCTTTGACGTGCTCCGCGATCGCCTGGTCACCGACATCGCCGATCTGGTCGCGGGTGATCCGGATGTGGTCGTGATCGACGAGGCTGATTCGGTGCTGATCGATGAGGCGCGGGTGCCGCTGGTCCTCGCGGGTGCGGCGGAGATCGCGGACATCGATGGCGAGATGGCGCGGATCGCGGCCGGGCTGCACCCCGGGGAGCACTATGAGGTCGACGAAGACGCTCGCAACGTGTACCTGACCAGGGCGGGAGAACGAGCCGCGGAACAGGTACTGGGCGGCATCAACTTGTACACCGCCGAGCACGCCGAGGCACTTACCCGGCTCAACGTGGCCTTGCACGCTCATGCGCTGCTCCAGCGCGACGTGGACTACATCGTGCGGGACGGGGTGGTACACCTGATCAACGAGTCAAGGGGCAGGGTGGCTCGGCTGCAGCGCTGGCCCGACGGTCTGCACACGGCGGTCGAGGCCAAGGAGGGTCTGGCCGCGAGTGAGAGCGGCGAGATTCTCGACTCCATCACCATCCAGTCCCTGGTCCGCCGCTATCGGACCATCTGCGGGATGACGGGGACCGCCGCGGCGACCGGTGAGCAGTTCCGGGAGTTCTACAGCCTGGAGATCGCGGTGATCCCGCCGAACCGCCCCTGCGTCCGTGCCGACGAGCCCGACCGGCTGCACCCGACGATCAAGGACAAGGAGAAGGCGGTCGTCGCGGAGGTGGCCGCGGCACACGCCACCGGGCGGCCCATCCTGATCGGCACGCTCGATGTAGCCGAGTCCGAACGTCTCGCCGGCGAGCTCGACCGCGCCGGATCGCGGTGCACCGTGCTCAATGCCAAGAACGATGCCCAGGAGGCCGCCATCGTGGCCGAAGCCGGAGCCTACGGCGCGATCACGGTCTCTACCCAGATGGCCGGGCGCGGCACGGACATCCGCCTCGGTGGCACCGACGGCGACCCGAACCGGATAGCCGAGCTAGGCGGCTTGTACGTCATCGGCACCGGCCGGCACGCGAGCAGCAGGCTCGACAACCAGCTGCGCGGGCGCGCCGGGCGCCAAGGGGACCCGGGCGGGTCCGTCTTCTTCGCCAGCATGGAAGATGAGCTGATCCTCCAGTACGCGCCCGACGAGGCGCGAGCCGAGGTCCCTGACTCAAAAGCGCATTGGGCGCTGGGCCATGCGCAGCGCGTTGCCGAGGGCGTCAACCTGGAGATCCACCGGAACACCTGGCAGTACAACCAGCTCGTCGAGGGACAGCGGCGCATTGTCCTGGACCATCGCGACCGGGTGCTGCGGACCGACGACGCTCTGTCGGCGCTTACCCGGCAATGCCCGGAGCGCGTGGCGGAGCTGAGCTCGAGCGTTGACAGGAGCGTCCTGGTCGGCGCCGCGCGCCAGATCGTCCTCTTCCACCTCGACCGAGCGTGGGCGGAACACCTGGCCTTTCTGGCGGACCTGCGCGAAGGCATCCACCTACGCGCCCTGGCTCGCGGGACCGTCCCGCTGAATGAGTTTCACAAGGAATCGGACCGCGCGTTCCACGCCCTGATCGACACGGCATTGGCGCGGTCCGCCGAGACCTTCAGGATCGCCGCGATCACCCCCGACGGCGTCGATCTCGAGGGCATGGGCCTGAAGCGCCCCACCGCCACCTGGACGTACCTAGTGCACGAGAACCCGTTCGGCACCGACATCGACCGGGCCCTTCGCAGCGTTGCCCGCCGCCTCCGCAAGCGGTGACTAAATCCGCGCACTAACGGTGCTTGACCTGGCTGGTCCAGTTCCTACAGGTCAGCTCGTAGACGAAATCCCCGTGCTCGGCGCCGGGCATCTGGTCAGCGTCCGGGTAGTAGAACGTCCTGACCCGGCGCATCCCGCACTTCTCCAGCACCCGCCAAGAGCCGATGTTGTCGGCCATCGTGGTCGCGACGACCCGGTCGAGGTGCAGGCGCCCGAATGCTGACTCGATCAGGGCACGTGCTCCCTCGGTGGCGAGGCCGCGTCCCCAGAACGCCGGATACAGCCGGTAGCCAAGCTCGGTGCCTCCGGTCAGGCCGTAGCTGTTGGCGGGTTTAAGGGAGAACCTCCCGGCCATCCGCCCCGTTTCCTTCTCGATGGCCGCGAAGGAGCCAAGGCCGTCGGCCAGCTCCCGGTATTCGCGCAGGTACTCCGGCAGGACCGTTGACTCCACCTCCGCGGCTTTTGTACCTCAGCGTAGGCCGAGTCCGATCGCGCCGTCGAGGAACTCACGGGCGATCTCGAGATGACCCGAATGCGCCGCGGTCTCCTCAATCATGTGCAGGATCACCACGCTGACACTGGGTACCTCCTCGCCGGCATGACGGCCACGCGGTACATCCGACAGGCTGACCTCGGCGACTATCTCGTCGGCCCGGTCGCATTGCTCCTGGTAATAGCCGAGCACGTCTTCCGACGGACGATCGCAGGTAAAGGCCATCTCGGGGTCATATGCCGGCCGGCCCTCATCCCACGGGAGCTCGGCGTAAACCCCCGCTACCACTTCCTGGAACCAGTGCCGCTCCGCGTTCCCCAGATGTTCCACGATGCCCGCGACCGTCCAGCCGGACGGAACGACCGGCCTGTGCCAGGCCTCCTCGGGCAGCCCCTCGACGATCGATCGCACCGATGACCGCTGGTATTGCAGGCATTCAAGAATCTCACGCCTGAGGTCGTGATCAGTCATCCTCGCCTCCTCATGCTTGTCGCGAGTTAGGTTCTTTCAGGAGCCGTCTCTGAGGTCGGCGAGGCGCTCGGGCACGAACCGGATCTGGTCGAAGGTCACGCTGCATCCATCGCCGGTCGGTGACTGGCCCTCGAAGCCGATCCTGTCGCGTGACGTCTGGTCGTCAAGGACGAATACGCGGACCATCTGCCAGGTCTTGCCGTCGAGCGACGCGTGGTACGCGTAGGCCCGGTCGATGCGCGAGATCCTCAGCCACACCGACCGGCCTGGCACCACGAAGGCGTTCGCGTCGTCGGAGACGCCGCGGCAGACCACGGAGACAACCATCGGCTCGCCCGCCGGGGAGAACTCGAAGCACAGCTTGCCCCAGCGCCGCTCGTCCAGCCAGAGCAGGAGCACCCCGGCGTCAAAGGTCGAGGCGAACCCCACGGTGACCCGGGCGCTGAACTGGAAGTCGCCTTCCGGCACGTCGCCGAGCAGTGTCGCCGCGTTGAGCAGTGACTCCGCATTCAGCGCGGCGTTCGTGTCCGCGCTGGCGGAGTCGTTACCTGGATCAATGAAGATGTCAGTGTGCGGCTGGGCCGACACCATCATCGCCCCGGTCGCCTCGTCAACCTGCCAGAGCGCCGCCGATGAGGGCGCGAGCGGGAACGGCACACCGGGAACCTTCAGCAACTGACGAGCCACGGCACCGAACAGTACAACGGAAGGGACCGCCCCAGGTAAAGCGGGCCGAATTCCGGTGCGCGGGTCGCGGCCGGTTAGGCAGTATTCGCGCCCGACCGGGTCGGCGAGCACGATCCAGTGCGCAAACGTGGCCAGCACCCGCGCGCCCGCACCCGTGTGCACGTCGGCGAGTCGCTGACGGTCGGCGCAGGCGAAGTCAACGTGCCCGGTGACGCGGTCGCCCGGCGCCGCGTCCGAGCGCCGCTGCAGCAGCAGCCGCACCGGGATCCCAGCCGGGCGCGGCAGGACGGTGAACTCGGGCAGCGACCCGGTCCGCGGCGAGATGCCGGTCAGCGCCGCCCAGAACGAGCACTCGCGGTCGAAGTCCGAAGCGGGGATGTCCAGGCAGAGCTGGTCCGCGCGGCTGGCGCCCGCGGCGCCGAACCGGACCGGCGACGGCACCGCCGACTCGCCCTCCCACTCCACGAGGCAGAACGTGAACCCGCCAGGGCTATCCACGACGACAAGCCCGTCCTCGGCGTGCCGGACGGTCGCGCCAGCCGCCTTCGCGCGTGAAGCCGCGGCCGGCAGCGACTCGCTCCGCACGTCCACATGGAGGTCGAGATGGCAGCCGCGGCCCTCGCCGACGCGCTGCACACGCAGGTACGCGTCGCCGGTCGCCGGCAGCAGCGTCGCGAACTCTCCGGAGTCGCCGCGCGGCGGCGACAGCCCGCTTTCTGTTACCTCGCGCCAGAATGCCACGCCGGGCGCGAACGCATTGTTTGGAAAATCAAGGAAGATCGTCACCCAGCGGAATCGCATGCCTCCAAGCATGCCAGGATCGGGAGAGACGCCGCTGTTTCAGGGAGAGAGATGATCGCAGCCTGGTACGACCGCCAGGGGCCGGCGGCCGAGGTCCTGCACGTCGGCGAGTTGCCTGAACAGGAGCTGGGGCCGGGGGAGGTGCGGGTGCGGCTTACCCTGTCCGGCGTCAATCCCGGGGACGTCAAGAAGCGGGAGGGCTGGCTGGGATCGCCAATGTCCTTCCCGCGGATCATTCCGCACAGTGACGGCGCCGGGGTCATCGAGGCGGAAGGTCCCGGAGTGGAGCCGGCCAGGATCGGGCGGCGGGTGTGGGTATACGGCGCTCAGTCTTACCGGCCGTTCGGAACGGCGGCGAGCCACTGCGTGGTGCCCGCCGCGCTCGCCGTCGACCTGCCGGACCCGGCCAGCGACGAGCTCGGAGCATGCCTCGGGATCCCCGGCATCACGGCACACCGGGCCGTGTTCGCCGACGGCCCGGTCGACGGCCAGACGATCCTGGTCCACGGGGTGCGCGGTTCGGTGAGCTCGCTTGCGGCTCAGTTGGCCCGGTGGGCGGGCGCGACGGTGATCGGCACCGTCCGGACCGACTCCGAGGTGGGCGATGTCGACCCGGCCGCGGCCGACTACGTCGTCTCGCTGCGGTCCGATCCCGTCTCAGCGATCCGCGAGCTGGCGCCGGACGGTGTCCACCGGATCGTCGAGGTCGCGCTTTCCGCCAACGCGGACCTGGACGCCGAGGTTGTCCGCAACGGCGGGGTGATCGCCGCGTACGCCAGCCCGCGGGACCGTGCCGAGGTGCCGTTCTGGCCGATGGTTTTCGCCAACGTGACCATCCGCCTGCTCGGCAGCGACGATTTCCCGCGGGAGGCGAAGGACGCCGCCGCCCGCCACCTGTCCGCCGCGGCCGGGCAGGGGGCACTGTCCGTCCCTGTCGCCGCCACCTTCCCGCTCGCCCGGATCGCCGACGCCCACGATCTCATCGAGTCGGGGAAGGCGGCCGGCCGGGTGCTCGTCTCGGTCGCCTTAGGGCCGGGAGCCAAGCGTCACCGCGTCAGGCCGGCTTACGCCCCCAGGCGGTGACCATCAGGTGCGGCATCATCAGCGTGTCCGGGTCGGCGAGGTGCTCACGAACGGCGCTGTCCAGGTCGGTGAGTTCGGCTTCGCTCGCCAGGCCGAGTTCGACGATCACCGGACGTAGCCCGCCTACCAGGTCGACCATGACCGTGCGGCGCGTGTGCCCGGCGGGATAGTTGCTGGCGTGTATGGTCGCCTCCACGTCCTGGAGTCCAGCGTGCCGCAGCAGCGAAGGCAGTCGCCGCCCGATCCGCAGATCGGCCCCCGACCGGCAGAAGCTCTGGCCGAACAGGTCCAACAGCCTGTCCCACGCCGCCAGCGGCGGGTAGCACAAGGAGATCCCCGCGTCGGGCTCCTGGCTGGCGACCCAGCCGCCGGGCTTGGCCAGCCGGACCATTTCGCTCACCACCTCGGCCGGGCGCGGGATGGTCACCAGCAGGGTTCGGGTATGCACCAGGTCGAAGGCGTCAGCGGGGAGCCCGGTGCGGCGCGCGTCGCCTGTCAGCACCTCCACGTCGCCGAATCCGCGCTCCCGCGCGTGCTGCCCGGCCATCGCGACGTGAACCGGGTCGGCGTCCAGCCCGACGACGCGGCCGCCCGGCGACACCGCGCCGGCGAGCAGGTTCAGGATCCCGGCCGGCCCGCAGCCGAGGTCGATCGCGGCCTGGCCGGGCCGCAAGCCGATCCGCGCGAGCAGCGCCAGCGCCTCCGGCTCCAGCTCCCGTGACTGGCGGCGCAGCCGCGCGGTCTCGTCGGGTCCTGGGCCGAGCCCGTACACCGCGGTCGCTTCCGCTGCTTGCGCTGGTTCCGAAGCCTGTGTGGTCATGGCGTGCATCTTCGCCGGGCCCGCTTCTGCGCACGTAACCGCTGACTTACCGTTGACTTACGATGAAGTTCGGCATTCTCGGCCCCGTTGAGGTGACCGTCGGCGGACGGCCGCTCGAGGTCGGCGGCGCCCGCGCCCGGGCGGTGCTCGCGACGTTGATCGTGCACGCCAACCATGTTGTCGCCGCCGATCAGCTGATCGACGAGCTGTGGCCGGGACGGCCGGCGGACAAGGCCGCGGCGAGCCTGCAGGTCCGCCTGTCCGGGCTGCGCAAGCTGCTCCGTACCGCCGCCGACGCGGAAGACCGCGACGACCGCGAAGACCGCCTCACCACGCAGCCGCCCGGCTACCGGTTGCGGGTGGCACCGTCGGAGCTGGACGCCCGCCGTTTCGAAGACCTCGTCGCCGAAGGGAACAAGGCGCTCGCCGTCGGCGATGCGGCCGCCGCGCTCGACCACCTGGATGAGGCGCTGTCGCTCTGGCGCGGCCCGGCGCTCGCGGGCATCGACGCGCCGTCGGCCCGCTCGGAGGCCGCGCGCCTTGAGGAGCTGCGCCTGGCCGCGACCGAATCTCGGGGCGACGCGCTGCTTCGCAGTGGCAGGCTCGCCGACGTCATCGCCGAGCTTGAGACGCTGACCAAGGCCTACCCGCTGCGCGAGCGGCTGTGGTACCAGCGGATGCTCGCCCTGTACCAGTCCGACCGCCAAGCCGACGCGCTGCGCGCCTACCTCGACGTTCGCGCGACGCTGGCGACTGAGCTGGGCATCGAGCCGGGTCCGCTGCTGCGCGACCTGCAGGCGCGAATCCTGCGCCAGGACCCGGACCTGCACACAGCTGCGCAGGCGCGGGACCGCCTGCCCGGGCGCCCCGGGAACGGCGCCGTCCCGCAGATCCGTTACGCGCGCACCCCCGACGGCGTGCACATTGCCTACCAGGTTCTCGGCCAGGGCGGCCGGGACATCATCTTCGTGCCTGGGCTGATGAGCCATCTGGACCTGCTGTGGGAAGACGTCGAGACGGCCGGGTTCTTCCGGCGGCTGGCTACCCTTGGCCGGCTGATCCTGTTCGACAAGCGCGATACAGGCCTGTCGGACCGGGCCGTGGGCGACTCGACGCTCGAGGAGCGGGTGGGCGACGTGCTCGCCGTGATGCGCGCCGCCGGATCACGGCGCGCCGTGCTGTTCGGCTACTCCGAAGGCGCCCCGATGAGCATCCTGTTCACCGCCACGTACCCCCGCCGGGTCAGCGCGCTGGTCCTGGGCTCGGCGGCTGCCCGCTGGTCGCCGGCGCCCGACTACCCGTGCGGCCGGGATACGCCGCCGATGTTCGAGGCGATGTCCGATATCGCGGCGAACCGCTGGGGGCAAGGCGAAACGATCGAGTGGTACCTGCCGAGCCGTTCGGCGTCGCCGCATGCGCGCGAGCTGTTCGCGCGGTTCGAGCGCCTCGCGGTGAGCCCCGGCGCGTTCTTGCGCATGCTCGCCATGATCCGCGAGATCGACGTCCGGGCGGCGTTGCCTGCCATCAGTGTGCCGACGCTGGTTATCCACCGGCTCGGCGACCGCATCACCAGCCCGTGTCACGGGCGCTTCCTGGCCGCGCACATCGACGGCGCCCGCTATTTCGAGCAGCCCGGCGACCACTCGCTGCGCTTCGCTGGCAGCGGCGACAGCGACGCGCTGTTCGGCGAGATCGCGGACTTCCTCGCTGCCGGCGCGGCACCCGACAGCGAACCCGGGCACATACTCGCGACCGTCTTGCACGTCCGCACCCCGCCGAGCGAGGCGGCCGCCCGGCTCGTCGCCCGGCACGGCGGCCAGCCGCTCGCCGGCCCCGGCCAGGCCGTGCTCGCCACGTTCAGCACGCCCGGGCAGGCCATCCGCTGCGCACAGGCCCTCGGGGTCATAGGGGCGGCGGCGTGCGGCATCCACAGCGGCGAGGTAACGCTGGACCGCGACGGCGTTCGCGGCGCCGCAGTGCACATCACTGCGTGCGTCGCGGCCCTGGCCAGGCCCGGCGAGATCGTCGTCTCGCGCACCGTCAGGGACCTCCTGGCCGGAGCTGGCTACGTCTTCATCGACCGCGGCAGCCATCGGCTCGGCGATTCCGCCGAGGAATGGCAGCTGTTCGCCGTCGCCCCCGGATAGGTGGCGGTTAGCCGCTGACCGGCAGCCGGAGGACCAGCGAGCCCGCACGGGCGAAGTACAGCGTGACCGCCACGGTCCCGCCGGGCCGCGCGTCGCTGCCCGCCGGGACCGTCAGCGTCGCGTCCGCCGCCGCTGACGAGCCCGCCGAGGTGCCGTAGACGACCAGCGGTCCGTAGTGCATCCACTGCTCGACCACGCCCGATGGCGGTACGATGCCCCCGCAGGATGCCAGGTCATCGGGCATGTCGGTGAGGGCGATCACCTCGTGGTACACGCCCACGGGGATGCCGTCCGCGATGGCGGCGTCAAGCTGATCGAAGGTCCTCCCGATGGTCGTGACCCGCAGGTCGGTGGTGAACGTCCCCCCGGCCCCCGGGCGCAGCGCGGTCGCGCTGACCGTGATGGGACCGAGCCGGGCGGTCACGTGGCCGGGAACCACCGGAGCGCGGGCCGTCCCCAGCAAGCCCGCCGCGACCAGCGCGACGCCAGCCAGCGTCCAGCCGGCCCGGCGCGCCGTCATCGGGTGACCCCGGTGTGGCCGAGGGAGTACCGGCCCGGCTGGGGCCACACGCACAGCCCGTGCGGCTGCGCCCCTACCGGGATCTCGGCGAGCAGGCGGCCGGTGACGGTGGAGATCGCGTACACGACCGCGTTGTACCGCCCCGACACCCACAGCACTTTCCCGTCCGGCGATACGCCGCCCATGTCGGGGCTGCCGCCACCGGGAATCCACCAGGTGGTGACGATCTTCCTGGTCGCGAAGTCGATGACGCTGATCGAGCCGTTGCCGCGGTTGGTGACGTACAGGTACTTAGCTTGCCTGCTCGGGTAGAGGCCGTGCGCGTCCGGGCCGGTGGGGATGAACCCGGTCGCGCGGAACGTCGCGGCGTCGATCAGCCACACTCCGGCGTGGATCTTGTCCGCGACGTAGAACGTGTGCCCGGTGGGATCGAGCTTGATGTCCTGCGGCGAGGAGCCCGGCAGGTCGAGGTATCCGGTCACCCGCAGCGTGTGCAGGTCGACGCGGACAAGCCGGCCGGAGAACTCGCAGGTGGCGATGAGATAGGCGCCGTTGGCCGCGAAGTCGATGTGGTCGACGCCGACGCAGTCGACGTGGATCCTGTGCTCGAGCGCGAACGTGCGCGGGTTACGGAAGTCCAGGTCCTGCCGGGCCTCCGCGACAACGATGGCGTACCGCCCGTCGGGCGTGAAGTACATGTTGTACGGGTCGTCGACCGGGATGTTCGGCCCGGCGGGCTTGCCGGTTACGGGATTGATCGGCGTGAGGCTGTTGCCCAGGTCGTTGGTCGCGTACAGCGTTCGCATGCTGTAGGCGGGCACCACGTGCTGCGGGTTGTCCCCGGTCTGGTACGTGTCGATCACCTTGTAGGTGGCCGGGTCGATGACGGTCACCGTCGTACCGCCGCTGTTCGGGACGTAGATCCGGTACGGCACCCCGCGCACCGCGGGGCTGAGCATGTTCGCTCCGGCGTCGGCGTAGATGTTGTCCGGGTTCGCCACCGGCGGCATCCCCGGCAGCGGCGTCGACAGGTCCGCGACCGGCCCGGCGACCTGCCAGGTCGCGGCGGAACGCGAAGCCGGCGAGGTGTCGTGTGAGGATGCCGCCACCGCCCGTCCGGGCGAGGCGGTCCCTGAAGTCCCTGACGACCCTGAAGCCCCTGACGTCCCGGCCGCCCCGGTGCGCGGCGCCAGGGCGTCTGTCGGGTGGTTCGTGTCGGCTGCCAGCCTGGACGCCACCGCCATGGCCGCGAACACGGCCACAATGGCCACGCAGAGGCAGCCGAGCCAGATGAAATTCCTGGCCCATCGACTCGCTGGCCGGCCAGCTCGTGGCATGCCGTCCCTCCCGCCGGGGAGCTCTCGTCGCCTTCTATTCCGCGTCGTGTCCTAAGTGCCTGGGATGGCAGAACTGAAACAAGTTGGCGCCATACCCCCTCCCCAGCTTTACCGTCACTCACACCCGGGTGGAACTGCTGCGGCGCACAGCCGACTCTTGCGGGCTGCCACCTGAGCTACCCAAGGATCAGCGAGGCCTGGTCGCGTCCTGGCTGGATGACCGTGACGGCCGGACGGCTGGCACCGGGGTGCCAGGATGCTAGCTGGATCTTGGTCGGGAAGCTGAACTCGGCGACGAGGCTGTCGCCGTTGGCCGGCCAGCCGAAGCTGACGAGGGCGTCGCTGCTGGCCCAGGTTCCTGGCACGGCCGTCAGCCGGCCGTTGGTCGTGGGCGCGACCTCGAGCTGCATAGCGACCTCGCCGCCGTCTCCGGTGTTGCCGAAGCTCACCTGGAGCGCGAGGAAACCCCCATCGGGACTGAAGGCGCCGCTAGCCGCCGAGCTCCCCGCGGGCAGCGCGACCACAGTGCGCTTGCCTGTCGCCAGGTCGAGGGTCTGCACGCTGCACCTTGTGGTGCATCGCGGCGTCCAGGCGATCTCGCTTGAACTCGCCGCTAGCACGCCGTCAAACCCCTGGCTGGCGTGAGGAGCAGACGGATCCCACAGCTTGTAGGCCGCCGCTCCCGGTTGCTGGCTGACCGGCGCGAGCAGGAGGCCGCGGTCCGTTCCCTGGGCGATCGCATACCCGGGCGGAAGCCTGACCGGCGATGTCAGCGCGCCTTCGGCGTCGGCTTCCCGGGCAGTTCCAGCGGCGGTGGTCATGGTCACGCCCGGCGCGTAGCTGGTCAGCCATACTGCGCCGGCGGTGGAGGCCGGCGCGATCAGGTTGGCCGTGCCGACCCTGGTGACTGACCGCGCGCCGTCGGCGAGGAACCAGACGGGCACCGGCGGTCCGGCGCAACTGCCGCAGCTGGCCGGCGAGGCGGGACTGGCCTGCACCGCCCAGCCGCCGGCGACGCGGATGAATTGATAACCGGACCGGTTGGCGGGCAGACCGGTGATCGGCTCAGAACGGCCCGAGGCGGGTGAGAACCAGACCGGTCGCGCTCCCGCGACAGGTAGCCGGAGGGTGCGGTCCCACGCCAGGGTCGGCCCGGCGATCCCGTCAGGCCCGGGCGGCACGCTGAGCGCGATCGGGCCCGTCGCCACCGGTGCTGGGCTAGTGGTTACCTGTGTTCGGTGAGCAGCCGCGGGAGCGTGCTGATGCTGTGCGAGGCCGAGGTAGACGGCACCGCCCGCGACCACCGCGGTAAGGGCGGCGATCATCGCCAGGCGGCGCCGCCACGGATTAGGCTCGCGGTCCCCGCCCTGACCGAGGATGTCATCCATCGCCCGCACCCCCAAGCACACGCTGATCGGCAGGCACCACCACGATACGTCGGCCGTGCGGCCGGGCAAGTCGGGTGGGCGAACGAATGTTGAGGTGCCGCTCGATGGTCAGCCAACGACCCAGACCGGTCCGTCAGGGTGGCTCCTGCTCGCGCGCCTTAGCGTGAGCGTTCGTAGACCACCTCGATGGCACCGCACGGGAACGGCCTGCTTGATACCAGACGCAGCGCCTGAGGACGTTCTAGCTCCCCGAACAAGGACAGTCCCTGCCCGATCGCGAACGGCATCACGTACAGCCGGTACTCATCCACCACTTCGAGCCGGGCTAGGGACCTGACGAACCGCGCGCCGCCGTGGGCGACGATCTCGCCACCGGGTTCTTCCTTCAGCCGCATGATCTCCTCCACCGTGTCGCCGCTGGCGATCCTGGCCTCGGGCCAGTCGGCGGTCCGCAGGGTCTTGGAGAAGACCACCTTGGGTCTGTCGTTCATGATGCCGGCGATCTCGACCTCGGCCGCGTTCGACCCCTGGGCGGCCTTGGGCCAGTATTCCGACATCGCCAGATAGGTGTCCCGGCCCATGATGTGCGTTTCGGCACGGTGCAGCTGGGCGACGAAATACTTGTCGAACTCGTCGTCTTCCACGGTCTGCCACAGCCGGTGGAACTCGGTTCCCTCCTGGCAGATGTAGCCGTCGACCGATACCGCGAACTGTTGCAAGCTGAGTTTCCGCATTGACTACCTCCTTCCCGCAACAGACGGAGGAAGGGCGTGAAACTAATCGGTGGCCTTCAGGCGCGGGGCGGGGCTGGCGGCGAGGGTCTCCGCGTGGGCTTCCCAGGCGGCGGCCAGGCGCTCGACCGCGAGTTCCAGGGTGCCGGGCTGCTCGGCGAACGAGAGCCGGATGAAGTGCCGGTGCTGACCGTCGGCGCACGCCGGGCCGCCGGCCAGCACCGCGACGCCGTGCCTGGCGGCGACGAGGGTAAAAGCCTCGGCGGTTTCGAGTGGCAGTTCGGCCCACAGCGACAGCCCGGCGTCGGGCGGCCGGACCCGCCAGGCGGGCAGGTGAGCGGCGAGCAGTGCGGCGAGATGGTCGCGCCGCTGGGTCAGCGCGGCGCGGTGCGCGGCGAGCCAGCCAGCGTCGATGGCGGCGAGCAGCCGGGCGGTGAGCGCCTGGCTGATCGCGGAGGTCCCCAGGTTGAGCGCCGTCTTGCGTTCGACAACGGCCTGCCTGAGCGGATCGTCGGCCCTGATCCACCCGACGCGCAGGCCGCCCCACAGCACCTTGGAGACCGAGCCGATCGCGATGACGCGCGGGCTCAGCGCCGCCAGCGGCGTTGGCGTGCCGGGTGCCGTGGCCGGTCCCGGCCCGCCGAGCGTGAGGTCGGCCAAAGTCAGGTCTTCGACGACGGTGACCCGCCCGGCGTCGGCGATGGCGGCGATCGCCTGCCGGCGGATCAGCGGCATGACCGTTCCGATCGGATTGTGGCCGGTTGGCATCAGGAAGGCGACCCCGCCGGGGGCGCGCCCGGCGCGCTCGATGGCGTTGGGGTCCTCGCCGGCCACGTCGGCCGGCACGACGGTGATCTCGGCGCGAGTGCCCGCGAGCGCGCTGGCCAGCCCCGGATACGTCGGACAGCCGGCCAGCACCCGGGTGGCCTGGAGCGTCCGGTTGAGCAGCCAGAGCGCCTCCTGCGCGCCCGACGTGATGACAAGCTGGCCAGGGTCGGTGGGAAGCCGCTGGCGCTCGGTGAGGTGACGGGCGACCTCATCTCTCAAAAACGGCAGGCCGCCCGGATCGAGACCGTGGCCGTCGAGGGACTGCCAGGCGGCCTCCGGGTCGACGCGGGGAAGATGCCTGAGGTCACCGGGCGCGGAGACGGACAGGTCGATGGACTGCCGGTCTTCTGCCACCCGGCGCAGCAGCATGGTGGCTACGCTGCTGCCCGCCGCGCGGCCGGCCCACGACGGGCGTCCCGCCACGTACGTGCCCGCGCCCTGGCGACGGATGAGCACGCCCGCGGCGACCAGATGGTCGAAGCACGCGACCACCGTGCCGCGCGAGGCGCCGACCACGGCGGCGAGCACCCGCTCGGCGGGAACCCGGGCGCCCTGCCGCAGGGTGTGCTGGTCGATCGCCTCGAGCAGCGCGGCCGCGAGCCTGGCGTACCGCGGGCCTGGGCGCTGCCGCCAGTCCCGGAAGACGACCTCCGCCCACCACGACAGGTCCCGATGATTCTGGTCCATTTCTCAATATTGGCACTGTCCGGCTCCCAGCGCCGTGCGGCAGGGTGGAGATCATGGAACCGACCGCGACGCTGGCCCGCCGCTTCTGGGCGGCGATCGAACCGATTCACGCCGTTGTCTACTTCGCGTCAGGGCCCATAGAGGCCGCCAGGAAGACCGGCCTTCGCGGCTTCTGGATGAGTTACTTCGCGTCCAGGGTGGCGCCGCTCGGCCCGGTACCCGCGGCGGCCGTCGAGGCCATGGCTTACGGCTTCGCTCCCGCGATGGTCGCCAGGGCCATCCCGGACGCCTGGCGGTTCGCCGATCCGTCCGCCGTGCTCGAGGCCCGCATGACGAGCGCGCCGGAAGCCCTCAGGCAGCACGTGGACCCGGCGGGTCTTGACGACCTGGGCGAGCTGTCCGGTCTGCTATGGGACGCGGTGGCCGGATGCCGGTTCGACGGGCGGCCGCTCGCGGCGGCCTGGTCGGCGGTGCCGCGTCCCCAGGACGACGTGGCGGCCGCGTGGCTGGCGGCGACGATCCTGCGCGAGCAGCGCGGTGACGGGCACGTCCTGGCTGGGGTGGCCGCCGGCCTGCGCGGCATCGACGCGTCGGTGACGTTCGCCGCGACCGGCGCCATCACGCGCGAAATGATTCAGCCGACCCGCGGCTGGACCGACGAGGACTGGGAGCAGTCGGTCCGCCGGCTCCAGGCACGCGGACTGCTCGATGCCGGCGGTCGGCTGACGAAGAACGGCGGCGCGCTGCGGCGCGACGTCGAAGACGTGACCGACCGGCTCGCCGCCGGACCGGTGGAGCGGCTGGGGTCGACCGGTGTCGAGCGGGCCATCGAGCTGGCGACGCCGATCAGCCGCCGCCTCGTCGACACCGGGATCTTCCCGGTGCCCAACCCGATCGGCGCGCCCCGGCCGTGAGCACCCTCGACGTCTCCCGCCGCCCCGCCGCACTGCCCACGGTCACGATCAGACGGGCCAGTGAGCGCGACCGGTCGGCGCTGGCGGAGATGTTCGGGCGGTGCACGACCCAGACCCGGTACCGCCGGTTCCACGGGCACGTCAACGTCCTGCCGGCGCGGTACCTGACCGAAGCGCTGTCCGGCAGCCCGGACCATCTCGCCCTCGTCGCGGTCGTCGCGGCCGGCCGGCGTGAGAGCTCCACGGAGGGCTCCGTCGTGGCGCTCGCGAGCTGCCGCACCGATGCCCGTGGCGTCGGCGACCTGGGTGTCCTCGTGGAGGATGGCTGGCAGCGGCTCGGCATCGGCGCCGCCCTGCTGCGCGAGATCGCCGGGTACGCGACAAGCACCGGCATCGGCGTGTTCACCGCACAGGTCCTGGCCGAACAGTCCTGGATCCTCCGCATGCTCACCGCCTACGGCAGCTGCGAGTCGGTAATCAGGCGTGGCGTGCTCGACGTGACGGTCACCGCTTCCGGGAGAACACGTTGACAAGGCTTGGGTAATGTTCTGCGGTGCGATACGACCCTTCGTTCTATGATGGCGCGGCTGTCCACTACCGGTACGGGAGACCCGCCTACTCGCCCCGGCTCGAGGGTCTCCTCGCTGAGGAACTCAGCCTGGATGGCAGCGGAAGGCTGCTGGACGTCGGGTGCGGTCCCGGCATCCTCACCGTACGACTGGCCCACCTGTTTGAGGGCGCCGTCGGCCTTGACCCCGATCCGGCGATGATCGCCGAGGGTCGCCGGGCCGCCCGGGAGCGGGACATCGCGAACATCACCTGGATCCAGGCCCGGGCGCAGGACCTTCCCGCGGTGGCACCCGGGCCATTCCGACTGGTCACGTTCGGCCAGTCGTTCTACTGGACCGACGAGGTTCGGGTGGCTCCCCGACCTCATGCGGGATATCGAGAGCGTAGTGTCCGGTTACTTCTCCATGTCTTATGCCGCGCCGCACCTCTTCGGTGACCGTGTCGAAGAATTCGCCGACGAGGTGCGAGAGCTGCTGCGAGAGCGATCTTCCGAAGGCGTCTTCTGGGATTGGCCCGGTGATACCGAAGTAATGCTCGCCCGCAAATGAAGAGTCCTTAAAAAAGCCGCTACTACTCGCGCGCGACGCGCCGGAGGAGGTCCTCCCAGCCGCGCCCGAGGCGCTCAGAGACCTGGCTGGCTGGCTGCGCCAGGACGGCTGAGGACAGGTAAAGCAGCAGCGGGCCGTCTAGGGCGGCGGTGAGCTGGGTCGCCAGGACCTCCAGGTCGGCGGCGCCGAGCGGTATCTCGCCGAGCAGGAACCTGATGTGCGTGCGAGACAGGGGCGATTGCGACCCGGCTGGCACCGGTCCCTTACCGTCCAGCGCGGCACGCGCGATCTCGCGGTGCTGGATCAGGAAATCGATCCTGGCGCGGCCGTAGGCGATCAGGCGGTCCAGCGGCGCGGCGCCGGGACCCAGCGGCGGGGGGCCGCTGAGCACCCGCTGCTGAAAGTCGCGCTCGTCGTCGTCGAGCAACGCCTGGAAGATCCCGGCCCGCGTGCCGAACCTGCGGAACACCGTTCCCTTGCCCAGCCGCGCCCGCTCGGCCAGCCCATCCATGGTCAGCTTGTCGGCCCCCTGCTCGGCGAGCATCTCGCGCGCCGTGGCCAGCAAGACCCGCCGGTTGCGCGAGGCGTCGGCGCGCTCGCCGCGTACACCCAGAAACAGGGGCTCGCTCATCGCTCAACTGTAGAGGAATTTAAGCGGGGTAAAGTCCGTTTATGCGTCCGTGACTACTACCGCTGACCGCGTGGACCGGCTCGCGGTGCTCGGCGCCGGGCACATCGGGCCGGTCATCGCACGGCTAGCCATCGCGGCTGGCTACCCGGTGTCCATCGCGGCGTCCGGCGACCCAGCAGACATCGCGCTGATCACCGAGCTGGTCGTGCCGGGCGCGCGGCCGCGATGGGCCGCCGACGCGGTAGCGGACGCGGACATCGTCGTGCTCGCGATGCCGCTGCACCGGTTCCTCGACGTCGACCCCGGGCTGCTGTCCGGCAAGCTCGTGGTGGACGCGATGAACTACTGGCCGGCTAGCGACGGCGCGCTGCGGGGCTTTCAAGGCGTCGCGAGCAGCGAGATCGTCGCTGACCGGCTCGCCGGCTCGACCGTGGTCAAGGCGCTGAACCACATCGGTTACCACGAGCTCGAGGACAGGGCGCGGCCAGCGCTCGCGTCGGACCGGCGGGCCACAGGCGTCGCGGCCGACGACCCCGCGGCGGGTGCCGCCATCGCGGGTCTTGTCGACCGGATCGGCTACGACCCGGTGCTGCTCGACAGCCTGCGAGCGGGACGGGTCCTGCAGCCCGGTGGCCCGGTCTTCGGAGTCACGCTGACGGCGCCCGAGTTCGAGCGAGCGATCCACGCGGAAGCAAGGAGCCTTCCATGACATATACCTTCGGGCTGGACACGTTCGGCGACCGCAACAGCGACGCCGACGGCACGCCACTGTCGCACGCCCAGACCATCCGTAACGTGGTCGAGGAGGGAGTGCTCGCCGAGGGAGCGGGCGTGGACTTCTTCGGGATCGGCGAGCACCACACCGACCTGTTCCCGATGCCGGCCGCCGACGTGGTGCTGGCCGCGATCGCGGCCAGGACCGAGAAGATCCGCGTCGGGTCCGCCGTCACCGTGCTCAGCTCCGATGACCCGGTCCGGGTGTTCCAGCGGTTCTCCACGCTGAACGCGATCTCCGGCGGCCGGGCCGAGGTCATCCTCGGCCGCGGATCGAGCATCGACTCGTTCCCGCTGTTCGGCTACGACCTGGCCGACTACGAGCAGCTCTTCGAGGAGAAGGCCGCGCTGTTCGCCGAGCTGCGCGACGGCGGGCCGGTCACCTGGCAGGGCAAGACCCGCCCGGCCCTGTTCAACCAGGACGTCGTGCCGCACAACGAGGCCGGACCGTTCCCGGCGTGGATCGGCGTGGGCGGCAACCCGCAGTCGGTGGTCCGCGCCGCCCGTCTCGGCTTCTCGCTGGCGCTGGCCATCATCGGCGGCCCGCCGGCGCGGTTCGCCGCGTATTCGGAGCTGTTCCGGCGTGCGCTGGAGAAGTTCGGCCGTCCGCCGCTCCCGGTGATGGTGCACTCGCCCGGCCACGTCGCGGCGACCGACGAGCAGGCGAAAGCGGAGTTCTGGCCGCGGTGGCGGGACATCATCACGCTGATGGCCGCCGAGCGCGGCTTCGCGACACCCACGGAAGATTCGTTCGAGCGGGAAACCGGGCCGCAGGGGGCGCTGTATGTCGGTTCACCGGAAACCGTCGCGCGCAAGATCGCCGCGAACCTGCGCGTGCTGGAGGCTACCCGGTTCGACCTGAAGTACGGCATGCCCGGCATGACACACGACCAGCTCATGGCGGGGATCGAGCTGTACGGCCACGAGGTCATCCCGCGCGCCCGTGAGCTGCTGAAGTCCTAGACGACCCGGGCCGCGATCTGCTGGGCCGCGGCCTGAATGGTCGGGGCGAGCTCGGTGACGAGCTCGTTCATCGCGACCGGGGACCACGGGATGGACACGTTGACCGCCGCGACGACCTCACCGGAACGCGAACGGACCGGCGCGGCGATCGATCGCAGCGCGCTGTCGAGTTCCTCGTCGTTGACGGCGACGCCGGTGCGGCAAACCTCCTCGAGCTCCGCGAGCAGCGCGCCCTTGTCGGTCAGCGTCCGCGGGCCGCGCCGCACGAGCTCGATGCGGTCGAGCAGCCCGTCGAGGTCGCGGCGCGGCAAGAAGGCGAGCAGGGCTTTCCCTGTCGCGCTGCAGTAGGACGGCAGCCGCGAACCGATATGCAGCGTGTACTCGAGGTGGTGATAGCGGCCCGGCCGCCCGCGCACCCGGTCGATCAGGATCACGTCGGTGTCGTCGCGGATCGCCAGGTTGGAGGTGTGCCCGGTGGTGTCGGTCAGCCGCCGCAGGTGCGGCGCGGCGATCTCGCGCAGCTCCAGCGACCCGAGCACCGAAAATCCCAGGTCGAGGACACGGGGACCCAGACGGTACTTACGCGTCGAGTCGTCCTGGTACAGGTATCCGAGCGTGGCGAGCGTGGCGACATAGCGGTGGGTCGTGCTCCGGGTCAGGCCTAGCTTGCGTGCCAGTTCGCTGATCCCGAGCGCCGGGCGGTCCGGCGTGAACGCGCTGAGAATGGCCAGGCCACGCTCGAGCGACTGGGAGAATCCCGCGGCGTTGTCTGCCGATGGCATGTACTAAATATTAGAACGCCGTATTGACATCTGGACAGGCCTCACTACGATCCGGGCGGGTCCGCGGGCTAGGAGACCTTCTCGAACACGGCGACCTGGCTCTTGCTGTCCGAGGTGAACGGAGCCTTGTGCCAGGACGCCCAGCGGTGCTCGAGCCGGAATCCGGCGATGCGGGCCATCAGGTCGAGCTCTGACGGCCAGACGTACCGGTAGGGCTGTGCGTGCCTGATCAGGCGCCCGTCGACCTCCATCCAGTGCCGGGACCAGGCGACCTGGCCGACCAGATCATCGAAGGTCTCGATCCCGACATGGTCGGGGTCGAACCGCAGGATCCGGCCTGGCTCACCGGGCGGGACGGAGCGCAGCGCGGGCACGATCACCGACACCACGAAGCGCCCGCCCGGACGCAGGTGCGCCGCCGCGTTCGCGAACACCGCGATCTGATCGTCTTGGGTCGTGACGTTCATGATGGTGTTCGCCACCAGGTAGACCAGCGTGAACTCGCCGGGCACGCGGGTCGTGGTCATGTCGCCGACGGTCACGGGCACAGCGTCCGCGCCGGGCTTGGCGCGCAGCCGCGCAGCCATGTGCGGCGACAGCTCGATCCCCCGGACGGGTATGCCGCGGGCGCTGAGCGCGAGCGCGACCCGTCCGGTGCCGGCGGCGAACTCCAGGACCGGGCCGTCACCCGCGAGCGAGGCGAGGACACCGACCATCGGATCGATGACGGACGGTTCGAACGTGGCCGCGTATACGGCGTCATAGACGTCGGCGATCTCTTGGCCCCACGTGATCGAAGCCATGGCAGCGTCCTCTCAGGCCGGCCAGCGCACCCAGGTGCCGTGGCTGTCGGCGAACCCGATCGTCTCCCCGTCGCGGGTGAGCACGCACTCGAGCTCGTCCGAGCTGGCCCGGCTGGTTCCCGGCAGGACTCCCGGCGCCTCGCTGGACAGCCAGCTCGCGTTCAGTGCGCGGACGCAGGCGGCGAACTGCTCGCGCTGCTGCGCGGGCACCTGGTACAGCACGGAGGAATGGTAAATCACCACGTGCGCGCCTGGCGGTGCCTGGGACACCAGCCCGGGCAGGTCGGTGCGCAGGTCGCCGCGATGCAGCGTGGGCGGGTCGCGGCGGGCGGCGGCGATCGCGGCCGCCAGCCGCTGCGCGCGGTCGCTCTCCCCGGGCCAGACCAGGCACGTGAGCCAGCGGACGTCGTCGTCGTTCGTCACGTCGAGGGGGTTGAGGTCCAGGCCGGTCCGCCAGGCGATCTGGGGGAGCCGCGCCGGCAGCGGCACCGGTCCGCGTGGCTCACACCGCATCGTCGGCCCGTCAGGGTCGGCGCCGGCCAGGAAGTGCCCCGCATAGTCATAGGAGTACCGGTCGAACAGCAGCGTGAGCCCGGCGCTGGCGCCGACCTCGATGAGGGCGAGCGGCTGTGGCAGCTGGGCCAGCGCGGGCAGCAGGACGGCACACCGCGCGGGCTCGTTGGTCTGCGTGCGCCTGGCCATGATCACTCGCGTCAGGTCGGCGGCGGACCGGCCGGTCAGGGCGCGAAGCTGGCCGACATCCAGCGGGCCGCCGAGCAGGTAGCGGGCCGCGGCGAACACCAGCTGCGGCTGCTGTTTGGCCGGCGGCAGCGACGCGATGAACTCGACGAGACCGGCGTCGCCGGCGACCGCCTCGGCCAGCGACTCGTACGCCGGCGAGCGCCCGCGGGCCTCCCAGCGGGCGAACTGCTGGTACTCCCGCACCACCGGGGTCATCGGATCGTCATCGTCAGGTCCCGTGTCAGGCACGAGATCCCACCTCCCGGGGACGGCGGCGGGGGAGGCCGCCTACCCTGAACTGTAGGCGGTGACCATGTCCTTGATTACCTCGCTTACCGAGCTCTTCGGTATCGAGCACCCGATCGTGCTGGCGCCCATGGGGGGCGCCTCGGGCGGGGCGCTCGCCGCCGCGGTGTCCAACGGCGGTGGCCTCGGGCTCGTGGGCGGCGGCCGCGCCGGCCAGGACTGGCTGGATCGCGAGCTCGCCATCGTCACCGGGCAGACCGACCGGCCCTGGGGCGTGGGGTTCCTGTCCTGGGCTGTCGGGCCGGCCATCGTCGAGCACGCACTCGAGTACCGCCCGCACGCCGTCATGCTGTCGTTCGGCGATCCCCGCGGGCTGGTCGAAGCAGTGAAATGGGCAGGGGTCAAGCTGATCATCCAGGTGACCAACCTCGACGAGGCACGCCAGGCTCTCGCGACGGGCGCCGATGTCATCGTCGCCCAGGGAACGGAGGCGGGCGGACACGGCGGGACGCGGGGGACGCTGCCGTTCGTGCCTGTGGTGGCCGACCTCGCCGCCCCGACCCCGGTGCTCGCGGCCGGCGGGATCGCCGACGGCCGGGGCCTGGCGGCCGCCCTGGCGCTCGGCGCGTGCGGCGCGCTCATCGGCACCCGCTTCCTGGCGACCCTCGAGGCGCTCACCGACGCGGCGGCGGTCAAGGCGATCCTCGATGGCTCGGGCGAGGACACCGAACGCAACCGCATCCTCGACATCGCCCGCGGCGCCCCCTGGCCGGCCAGGTACTCCGGCCGCGCGGTGCGCACCGCCTTCGTGGACCGCTGGCGCGGCCGTGAGGACGAACTCGACAGGGACGGGGCCGCCAAGGAGGCGTTCCGCGCGGCCGCCGATCGCGGCGACCCCGAGGCCGTCGTGGCGTTCGCCAGCGAGGCGATCGACCTGATCACCGAGGTGGCCCCCGCCGCCGATCTGGTCGCCGCGATCGCCGCGGAAGCGGAAGAGGCGCTCACCAGGGCACTACGGCGGTAGCCGGGGATGGCCGGCGTCAGGACGGCCCCAGAAGGCCGGTGAGGACGCGGCTCATGATGTCGGGATAGCGGTCGGCGGGATCGGGCACGGTCGCGTCCACGGCGGGAGGCTGGGACAGTAGCCGCGCGAGCCGCGGACGCTCACCCGAGGCGATGACCTGCCCCAGGTAGGCGACGATGCGTTGCTGGGCCGCGGACCCGCCAGCGAGCTCGTTCAGCACAAACGCGACGGTGAGGCCGTTGAGCATGGCGAATGCCTCCATTTTGGCGGCGATGCTCGCCGGGTGCCGCTCGAGTGCCGCCAGGACGTGCTCGAGCAGCGCGACGCCGTTGGGCCCCGTCGACGGGGGGCGGGTGACAACAAGGCCCGGCAGCCATGGGTGGCGCCGCATGATCGCGCGGGCCTGCTCGCCGACGGCTAGCAGATCCGCGAGCCAGTCCCCGCTCGGCTCCGCGAGCTGGTACTCCCCGCCAACAGCGTCGGCCATGACGTCAAGCAGTTCCTCACGGTTGTCCACATAGCGGTACAGCGAGGCCGCGCCCGTCCCGAGGTCGGCCGCCACCCGCCGCATCGACACCGCGTCCAGGCCCTCCCGGTCGGCCATCTCGATCGCGACGGCGGTGATCTCGGCCCGGCTCCGCTGGGCCGGACGACCCACCGCCGCTCGCTCCGGGCGTAGCCAGATGCTGGCTCCCGACCGTTCCGTCATCGCGCCTCACCGCCTTCCGGGATAGTATTTGCGAACAGTGTATGCGAACTGTCGACGGAGGATGCGATGTCAGCGAGGGTCACGGAACGACCGCAGGCGCGGCGGACGGGCCGGCTACCCCGGCACGTGCGGATGATGCTGCGGATGGGACGCCGCCACCTCCCGCGGTCGCTGTGCGACGTCGCCGTGGAGCGCGCGATCGTGGTCCCGGCGGGCGACGGCGTCCCCCTGCTCACCGACCACTACCGGCCGCTGCTGCCAGGGCCCCGGCCGACGCTGCTGGTCCGCACGCCCTACGGTCGCGGGTTCCCGTGGGACTACGTGTACGGAGCGCTGTTCGCCCGGCAGGGCTTCCACGTCGTCATGCAGAGCTGCCGTGGCACCGCCGGATCTGGCGGTGAGCTGCAGCCGTTCCTGAACGAGGCCGCCGACGCGCACGCGGCGGTGGCCTGGCTGCGCGAGCGGGACTGGTTCAACGGCGCTCTCGGCACGGTCGGCGGCGCGACAACCCGGAGGCGTCCTCGTTCCGGTACGATCCGGCAGATCCCACGCCGACGGTCGGCGGGCCAAGCCTGAACTCGCGCGCCGCGGGACCGAAACGCAACAACAAGATCGAGGCACGTGACGACGTGCTCGTCTT
>DATMKQ010000347.1:0-19269 GCA_035571275.1 Trebonia sp. | reverse complement strand
GGGGGCGGAGGGCGACGGGGGCGGGGCCTTGATGGCGGCCGGGGGGTCGCCGGAATGCGGCGGGTCGATCGGGACGTGAACCGCCGCGCTCGGATCGGCATTTACGCAGGATTTATTGCCCGCGCCGACAAGCTGTTCGCGTGTTCGTCCCGGGGTGGACGACTAATCGCGGCGACGGCGGAAAAAGGCCAGCCACGATTGGCTTTCTCGGCGCGAATACGGCCCTTACATGATCGCCAGGATTTCCGAAAGTTTCGGACGCCGCTTGCTCGTGTCTTGATCATCGGCAGCCGCTTTCGTTAACCAGCTCCATAAACCACACCGCGGCAGTAGCCAGGCACAATAGCTTTCGCGTTATCGGCGGTTAAGATGACGTTTCGAAACATTTCCGAAAACTATTGACCTTCCGCGCGAGCGGTTTCACACTGACGCCATCGACAGACCCCGACACTGTCGATCCGGGTCCCACGCCGCGACCCGGTCCTCGGGTCGTTGACGACCCTTCTCGAGGAGGAAGCAACACATGACGGACCCCCCCGCCCCCCCGACCCACCGCAGACGCGGCCGCATGAGGCTGCTGCTCGGCGCTCCCCTCGCCATCGCCCTGGCCCTGGGCATGGCGGCGATTGTGCCCGGCGTCGCGAAAGCAGCAGCTATCTGCTCGAACCAGACCGGCACCAACGGCGGCATGTACTACCAGATGTACGTCAGCACCGGGTCGGCCTGCATCACGCTGAACTCGTCCAACAGCTACTCCACCACCTGGAGCGGCATCGGCGACTTCGTCGCCGGCGTTGGCTGGAACCCGGGCAACAGCGGCACGAAGAGCTTCTCCAGTAGTCTCAGCGCATCCGGCGGCACCGCGCTGATATCGCTGTACGGCTGGTCCACCAACCCGCTCGTTGAGTACTACGTCGAGGAGAACTACAACGGTTCACCGAACGCGGCCGGCACCTACATGGGCCAGGTCACGAGCGACGGCGGCACGTTCAACATCTACGAGCACCAGCAGGTCAACCAGCCATCCATCCAGGGAACCACGACCTTCGAGCAGTACCTGGCGATACGGACCTCGCCCACCAGCAGCGGGACCATCACCACGCAGAACTTCTTCAACGCGTGGGCCAGCCACGGGATGAACCTGGGCACGCTGAACTACCAGATCCTCGCGACCGAGTCCTATGGCGGCGGTAGCGGCAGTTCCAGCGTCACGGTGAACTCCGGCGGGTCCAGTGGCGGCGGCGGGTCCGGCGGCGGCGGGTCCGGCGGTGGCGGCGGGAGCGGTGGCTGCACCGCGACGCTGTCGGCCGGGTCGTCGGGAAGCAACTGGTACAACCTCAACGTCTCAGTCAGCGGCTCCAACAGCTGGACCGTCACGGTGGATATGGTGGCGCCCGCGGTCGTCTACTCCACCTATAACGTCAACGCCACCTGGCCCAGCGAGTACGTCATGGAGGCCACGCCTAACGGCAGTGGTAATAACTGGGGCTTCACGGTCTCGCCCAACGGCCAATGGACATGGCCATCGGTCTCCTGTAGTACCGGCTAGCCCCCGGACAACTAAATAGTAAATAGCCCATCCGTGGCGCGGCGGCCGACGGCCGCCGCGCCACACCGCGCCACCCCGCGCCACACCGCAACGGATAGCCGGCCTCAGACCGGCAGCACCCATTTGTCGTCGAGGATTATCTCCACGGTTCCCTTCGGCCCCGATCCGGTAACCGTCATGCCATCGCCGCCGATGACCACGTCGGTATGCACGGCCGAGCGGTTGAGGCCCATCTCGAACAGCTGATCGCCGCTCTTCTCCAGGCCACCAGCAACCGCGAACGGGAAGCTCTGTCCCCACGCGACATGACACGCCACATTCTCGTCGAACAGCGTGTTGTGGAAGAGAATGCCGGCCTTGGCGACGCGGGAATCGCGGTCGACGAGCGAAACCTCGCCCAGGCTCCTGGCGCCGTCGTCGGTCGCTAGCTGAGCCCGGACCGCCTCGACGCCTTCTGTTGCCTTCACGTCGGCGATGCGCCCGTCGGCGAACGTGACCCGCAGCCCCTCGACCACCCGGCCGCCGATGATCACCGGCTTGGTCAGGGTGATCACGCCGTCCGCGAGGCGCCGGTCCGGGCTCGTGAAGACCTCCTCCGTCGGAATGTTCGGCATGTAGACGAGCCCGTCCGGGTCGTCCATGGAGCCGCCGGTCCACCGGCAGTCCGGCACGAGCCCGACGGTGAGATCTGTGCCTGCGCCGCGGTAGTGCACCTCGGTCAGCTCCAGTGAGTCGAGCGCACGGCCCCGGGCCGCCAGCTCAGCGGCACGCGTCCGCCAGCTCGCCACCGGATCGGGATCATCGAGGCGCATCGCGGTCGCGACCGCGTCCCAGAGCCGTTCGACGTCCGGCTCGCCGAAGACCTCGCGGGCCCAGCCGGCGTTAGGCGCGGGAACCACGGTCCAGCGCAGCCGCGCTCCGAGGATCGCTTCCCTGAAGGCGATCGCCTCCCCCATGCGGACAGCCGTCGCCTTCGCCGGATCGGCACCGTCAAGCAGGTGCGGGTCAGGATCGCCAGTGAGCGAGATCGCGACACCGCGGTCAGCGACCCATGACCGAACCAGCTCTATCATCCATGGTCGGGTCTTCGTCAGCTGCTCCATGGTCGCGTGGGTAACCTCCGAGCGCCGGATCTGGCCGTCCGACCATTCGATCTCTACCCAAGCGGCGCCAGCGACGTAGGCACGCTCCACAACGGCACGGGCGATTTCCTGGTGGGCGATGTCGCTGCTGAGCAAGACCTCGGAACCGGGCTGCACGTTGGCGCCTATTCGCACGATCAAGTCGGCGAAACGCTCGAGACGCTCGCCGGACAAACCAGCCATTCGCACTCTCCCTAATCCAACTAGCCGGACACCTTGGAGACGATCTCCACGAGGTTTCCGTCCGGGTCGCGCAGCAGGGCGTTCCTGTTATTGTTCCCCGTGTCGTGCGGTGACTGGAGCGCGGGTACCCCCGCCGCCACCAAGTCCGCGTAGGCGCGGTCGACGTCATCGGTCCACACGACAAGGACCATGGCCGGGCTGCCGGGTGCCGCGTCAACGCCGTGCACCCTCTTGGCCGCCTCAACGGTGCCAAGCCCGAGGGTGAACCCGTTAAGCCGCAGTTCGACGTGCGATGGCGTCCCCTCGGCCGGGGTGCGGAACGTCTCGGTGAAACCGAGCAGATCACGATAGAAACGCAGCCCTGCCTCGATGTCGCGGGTGTACAGATTCACCAGAGCGTCAGCGAACATAGTCGTCAATCTAGCGCTAATAGCCCGATACCGAAGGCCAGCGGACCGTCATGACCACGGATGCCTCTTCTGCGTACCAGGAGTGGCTGACGCCGTGGAATACGACATAGTCCCCCGGCGTGGCCAACTGCACGGCGCGCCCGGGCAGTTCGACGTGAAACCGGCCGCTGAACAGGACGATGAGGGCCGACCGCTGCTCGCTGGCCACCCACTCAGGGCGCCGGTCGCCCTGCGGATGGATGCCCCACTTGACTTCGACGTCACCGCTGTGCCTGGCGGAATCGTCCGGCATAAAGTGCCCGACCAGCCATCCCCGGTGCGATACGGCGTCCGCGTCGGCGTTACCCACATAGATCGTCTCAGTCATGAGCGTCGACCCTAGCACCGCGCCTCAGCGTACCCGCCGCGCCACGAACACCATTTCCAATCCGGGGCGGTCCGGCGCGTCCCTGACTTCGTCCACGGTGAACCCCGTAGCCGTCAGCGAATCCGCGACGCTGGCACGGCTGCGGAACCGCAGCGTCGAGTCCGAGGTCAGCACCGCGCCATCGGACGCGAACGTGTAGGTCCGGCGGAACGAGACGTACTCATCGCGCACCTCGGTAAGCTCGGCGACAACCTCCACAACGCCAACACCGGGAATCTCCGCCCGCTCGCGCCCGCCGTCCCAGGACTGCCAGGCGCGGCGCTCCGGGTCACGGGTCTCGAAGACGAGCCGCCCGCCTGGCCGCAGCGCCGCGAACGCGGCGCGCAGCACCGCGATCCACTCCGCGTCGGAACCGAACACCTGCGCCACGTTCCCTGTCATCGTCACCAGGTCGGCCCGCAGGGCGGGCAGCGCGGCGACAGACCCGTGGAGCCAGCGAACCTGGTCAGCGAACGGCTTGGTCCGGGCCACGTCGAGGGACGCGCCCGCCGGGTCCAGGCCGACCACGGAGAACCCGCGCGACGCCAGCAGGCAGCCGAACGTTCCCGTGCCGCACCCGATATCCACCACCATGCGCGCGCCGAACTCCGCCGCCATCGCGGCGTACACCTCGAGATCGCCGCGATCACCGTCGAACACGTCGTAAATCGCCACGAGACGCGGCACCTCGAAGAGGGGATCGGCCACAGCCGCCGATGCTAGCCCGGCGACGTCGGCAGGTCACCCGGTTTTCCCGCGGGCCCGCGCAGCAGACGTGCGGCGAGGCCAGGGAACAGGGCCGCGGACAGCAGTCCGGCGGCAACCAGCGCGGCGGCCAGCGTTTGCGTGAGCTTGCCGGCGGCAAGCCCGATCTGCGTCGCCACGATCACGAACGTCAGCGTGATCGACTGGAGGAGCCCCGCGGCCGCGGCACGGCGCACGCCGATGGTTCGCCGGTACAGCACCGCGGGCAGTCCGCGCACGGCGAACAGCGCGATGACGAACAGCGGCACCTCCGCGATCGCGATCGGATGCCTCAGCAGGTCCTTCAACTGAAAGGCGACCCCGGTGCTGATGAAGAAGATAGGTATAAGGAAGCCGAATCCGATCCCCTCAAGCTTGGTCTTGAACAGCGGATTCGGCTCTCGCCCGGTGAACTCCACCACCTTCACCAGCAAGCCCGCGGCGAACGCGCCGAGAATCGAGGCGAAACCGAACCGGTAGGCGAGAACGCCGCAGCCGAGCGCCAGGGTGAGCGCGGCCCGCACCCGGAGCTGACCGCTGCGGTCCGACAGGTAGTCGAGCATCCGGTCCACGCGGTTCAGCCGCCGGACCCCGGCGAGGGTGACACCGATCAGGACCACGACGACCAGAAAGATCGCCAGCGACACCAGCTGGTCCCCGGTCGTCTTGGCCGCGGCCGAGAAGAACAGCGACAGCAGCATGATCGGCACGAGCTCGGCGAGCGCGGCCGCGGTCATCACCAGCTGGCCGAATTCGGTGTCCGCCTCCCCCGCGTCCTTCAGCAGCGGAAGCAGCAGCCCGGCCGACGTCGACATCAAGATGATCGCGACGAGCAGCGGCTGGCGGGCCTGGCCGGCCAGCCAGAAGAACGTGCCGCACAGCAGCCCGAGCCCGGCGGAAACAGCGAACGCCTCGGCCGCCAGCCGCGCCAGCGGCCCGCGCAGCCGTTCCACATCGATCTCGAGCCCGGCCAGGAATAGCAGCATGCCCAGGCCGAGCTGACTCAGCACCTGCACGGCCGGGTCGATGCGCACCCAGCCGAAGACCGAGGGGCCGACCACAATGCCCGCGATGACCTCGAGCACCGCGAGCGGCACAGGGAACCGCGGCACCAGTGCGAGGCCGACCGGCAGCACCACCGCGATCGCCGCGATGATGAGAACGCTGTTGAACGAGATGGCGACCATGCTCCCCCCGGCACCGCTCTATCCTCGTGCTATGGCCCGCAAAACCGGCGTACTGTCCGTCATCGTGTGCGCCGCCGGCCCGGCCTCGGCGATCGGCACGCTCGTCAAGCTCGCCATCGACCGCGGCTGGACTGTCCAGGTCATCGCCACGCCGTCGGCGCTCGCGTTCTTCGACGCGAACGAGATCGAGGCGCTGACCGGCAGCCCGGTGCGCAGCCAGTACAGCAAGCCCGGCGCGCCCAGGTCGCGGATCCCCGACGCCATCATCGTCGCACCGGCCACCTTCAACACGATCAACCAGTGGGCGCTCGGCCTCAGCGACACCTATGCGCTCGGCGTTCTGGCCGAACAGACCGGCCTCGCGGTCCCCATCGTCGTCCTGCCGTTCGTGAACGACGCGCTGGCCGGCCGCCCGCCCTTCATGCGCAGCGTCAAGGCGCTGCGCGCCGAGGGCGTGAGCATCCTGCTCGGCCCCGGAGGGGTCCCCGCGCACCCGGCGCACGGCGAGTCCACCGTGGCGGACGCCTTCCCGTGGCAGCTCGCTCTGGACGAAGCCGCTGAAATGACGGGCTTCGGCGGCTGAAATGCTAAGACCGATTATCCGGAACGGTGGCCGGCTTACTCCTAGTACCGTGATGTGGTGCCGGATAGCCGTGAGCAGCTAAGGACGACTTTCGAGAGCGCCGCGGCGCTTTATCACCAGGCGCGTCCGGACTACCCGGTCGAACTGTTCGACGCGCTGGTCGAGATGGCGGCCCTCGAACCGGACGCCGCGCTGCTCGAGGTCGGCTGCGCCACCGGCAAGGCGACGCTGCCGCTGGCGCGGCACGGGTTCGCGATCACCGCCGTCGAACTCGGCGCGGCGCTGGCCGCGCAGGCGCGACTCAACCTCGCGGGGTTCGACCGGGTGAGCGTGGTCAACGCCGACTTCGAGCGCTGGGAACCCCCGCCGGCGGCGATGTTCGACTTGGTGTACGCCGCCACCGCCTGGCACTGGATCGACCCGGAGGTCGGGTACCCCAAGGCGTGGCGGCTGCTCGAGCCGGGCGGGCACCTCGCCTTCTGGGGGGCGGGCCACGTCGTCCCGGAGGACCACGCGGACCCGTTCTTCCGCGAGATCCAGGACATCTACGACGAGATCGGCGAGCGGATCCCAGGGGGCTGGCAGTTCTCGACAGCGCAGACCCTCCCCGATTACGCCGCCGACATCGAGGCGACCGGCCTGTTCACCGACGTGCGCCTGCGGCGCTTCGGCTGGGAGATCCGGTACACAGCCGAGGCGTACATCCGCCTGCTCGACACGTTCTCCGGTCACATCGCCATGGCGCAGTGGCAGCGCGACCGCCTTTACGGCGAAATCCGCCGCCGGCTGGCCGCGCGCCCGGACGGCACGCTGCGCCGCCACTGGGGCGCGGTCCTGCACGTCGCGCGCCGCACGATGCCCGGCGGCGGAGCGCTAACCTGACGACATGTCCAAGTCGTCGAAGCGGAAGCGCGGAGTGGCCGTCACCGCCGGTGTGCTGGCCTGCTATGCCATCGGAACGGCTGTCGCGGTCGGCCGCGGCTACAAGTTCGGCTGGAACGTGCCTGTGCGCTGCCGGGCCGGCCACTTGTTCAGCACCGTCTGGATTCCCGGCGCGACGGTCAAATCGCTCAAGCTCATCGGCCCGTGGCGGGCGCAGTGGTGCCCGGTAGGCAGGCACTTCACCCTGGTCACCCTGCTGAGGGACGCGGACCTGACCGACTCGGAGCGCGCGTTCGCCGCCGCCCGCCACGACTTCCCCGTGCCGTGACCGGCCGCCGTTAATTCGGTTGACCGCGTCCCCGCCGCCTGCTGTACTTCCCACCATGCGCGAAGCAACCATGTCCACCCAGGCAACGGCCAACCGCTACCCGGACATGAGGCTTCGTGCGAACGCAGAACTTGGGGATCCTGGCGCATGTTGACGCCGGAAAGACAAGCCTGACCGAACGGCTGCTCTACACCGCCGGTGTCATCGGCGAGATCGGCAGCGTCGATGACGGCAGCACCCAGACCGACACGCTCACGCTGGAACGACAGCGCGGCATCACGATCAAGGCCGCCGTCGTCTCCTTCCGCGTCGGCGACACCACGGTCAACCTGATCGACACACCCGGCCACCCGGACTTCATCGCCGAGGTGGAGCGGGTGCTCACCGTGCTCGACGGCGCCGTGCTCGTGGTCTCCGCCGTGGAGGGAGTGCAGCCGCAGACCCGCATCCTGATGCGCACGCTGCGGCGGCTTGGCATCCCGACGCTGATCTTCATCAACAAGATCGACCGCGGTGGCGCCGACCCGCGGCGGGTGCTCCGCGCCATCAAGGACAAGCTGACGCCGCAAGTCATCGCGCTCGGCGGGACCGAGCGGGAGGGCACCAAGGCGGCGCGCTTCGTGCCCTTCGCGCCCGCCGACCCCGCGTTCACGACCGCGATCGCCGAACTGCTCGCCGACGGCGACGACGAAGTCATGGCCGCCTACGTGAACGGCACGCCCCTGCCCCAGCGGCGGCTGCGCGCGGAGCTAGCCAGCCAGGCGAGGCACGCTCGCGTGTACCCGGTGCTGGCCGGCTCGGCGATCACCGGCGCGGGCATCAGCGACCTGAACACGGCGATCACCCGGTTCCTGCCAGCCTCGGACGGCGACCCGGCGGCCCCGGTCGACGGCATCGTGTTCAAGATCGCTCCGCACCTCCGGGGGGACGACCCCCCGCGCCCCCCGATACAACCCGCTGGGAAAACCGCCTACGTCCGGATGTTCGCGGGCACGCTCCGCCCGCGGGACCGAGTCCGCTTCGGCGACGGCGACGGCAAGAAGGCGACGGTCACCGCGGTCAGCACCAGCGACGGCGCGACCGTCGCAGGGCCAGGCCAGATCGCCCGCCTGACCGGCCTGACCGGCGTGCGAATCGGCGACACAATCCGTCCCCCCGGTGCGAGCCAAAAGAGCGCCTCGCGGGATACCCATTTCTTCACCCCGCCCTCGCTCGAGACGGCGGTCGTGCCGGTCCGCGCGGGCGACCGGACCGGGCTGCACGCCACACTCGCCCTGCTGGCCGAGCAGGACCCGCTCATCAACCTGCGACGGTCGGGGCAGGAGATCTTCATCTCGCTGTACGGCGAGGTGCAGAAGGAGGTGATCGAGGCGACGCTCGCGGACGAGTTCGGCATCGCGGTCACGTTCCGCGAGACGACCACGATCTGCGTCGAGCGGCCCGTCGGCACCGGCGAGTCGGTCGAGCGCATCAACGTGCCGCCGAACCCGTTTCTAGCCGGCGTCGGCCTTCGCGTTGAGCCGGGACCGGATAAAGAAGGCGTACGGTTCCGGCTCGGCGTGTCGCCGGGGGCGATGCCGCCCGCGTTCTTCAAGGCGGTCGAGGAAACCGTGCACGAGACGCTGACGCAGGGACTGCACGGCTGGCAGGTCACCGGCTGCCTGGTCACGATGACGCACTCCGGATACTGGCCGCGGCAAAGCCACATGCACGCCGTGTTCGACAAGAGCATGTCGAGCACCGCGGGCGACTTCCGTAACCTGACCCCGCTCGTGGTGATGGACGCGCTGTCCCGCGCCGGTACCGCCGTGCTCGAGCCGCTGCACCAATTCGTTCTCGATATACCGGCGGAGCGGACCGCGGTGACCCTGCAGGCGCTCCCCCGGTTGGACGCCGTCCCGCTGCGGACAGCCACCCGCGGCTCGTCAAGCCTCATCGAAGGCGAGATCCCGGCCGCCCGGCTGCGCGACCTCGAGCGTGAACTCCCCACGCTGACGGCGGGCGAAGGAGTGCTCGAGACCGCCTTCGACCGTTACCGCCAGGTCCGCGGCGCCGTCCCGGCCCGGCGCCGCACCGACCACAACCCGCTCCACCGCAAGGAGTACCTGCTGCAGGTGGCACGGCGCGTCTGAGCCCGATAAGGCGATCGGCGTCAGCGCTCCTGCAGAACGGACAAGATGTGCCCGCCGGGTCCTTGAAGGTCGCTGGGGTGTGGTCCGCCTTGGGGTAGACGATCGTGTCACGGCCGCCGGCCAGGTGCAGCGTCAGAATGCCGTACTCTTCTGACGTCTTCAGGCCACATGAAGGAAGCGGCGGGCCATGAGTCCTGGGTATTCGCGAACCCCGCAATCGCGCAAGCTGGGCCTCAAGGCCGGGCAACGGGCCGCGCTCGATGACCCGCCGCCCGGATGGGCCCTGACGGAGCCGCCAGACGGGCTGCTGGCACCCGACCCCGACGGCGGCGCGGACCTGATCGTCGCGTTCTTCCGCGCCGCGGCCGAGATCGCCGAACGGCTGCCTGACCTGGCCCGGCGCGTCTTCCCCGCGGGAGCGATCTGGGCGGCGTGGCCGCGGCGTGCCGCCGGGCACGACAGCGACATCACCGATGACGTCGTTCGCCGGCTGGCGCTCGACCTCGGGCTCGTCGACGTCAAGGTCGCCGCCATCGACGATGACTGGTCAGGGCTGCGCCTGGTCTGGCGCGTCAGTCAGCGGTAGGCGTCGGCTTGCAGGCTGAAGAGCTCGGCGTAACGGCCGGCGGCGGCCATCAGCTCGTCGTGGCTGCCGGCCTCGATCGCGTGGCCCGCCTCCAGGTAGACGATCACGTCGGCCATCCGGACCGTGTTGAACCTGTGCGAGACGAGCAGGGTGATCGTGCCCGACGCCGCCGACATCGACACGGCGGCCTCGGCGTAGCGGGTGAACAGCGCGTGTTCGGCGTGCGCGTCCAAAGCGGCGGTCGGCTCATCGAGCACCACGAGCAGCGGATCGGGCGACCGCATGGCGCGGCCGAGCGCGAGCTTCTGCCACTGGCCGCCGGACAGGTTGTGGCCGTCGGTGTACGGACCGCCGACGTAGGTGGCCAGCCCGGACGGCAGCTGCGGGACGATGTCGGAAGCGCCGGCCCGGTGCAGCGCGGCCAGCGCCAGCGGCTCTGATTCCGCCTCGGGCAGGTCCGCCACGCCCACCGACTCCACGGCCGGCAGGTTGAGCCGCGAGAAATCCTGGAACGCGGCGGTGCAGCGATCTCGCCACGCCCGCGGCGAGATCGCCGCCAGCGGCACGTCGTCGACCACGATCGCGCCGCTGGCCGGCTGGTACATGCCAAGCAGCAACTTGACGAGGGTCGTCTTACCTGAGCCGTTCTCACCAACCACCGCGACGGTCGCCCCCGCGGGGAGGAAGAGCGATAGGTGAGTAAGCGCGGTTCGTTCCGACCCTTGATAGGCGAATGAAAGATCGCGGACGGTGATCCCAGAGCTCAGCCGCGCAGGAGCCGGGAGTGTGCCC
Source organism: Trebonia sp. (assembly GCA_035571275.1). GTDB lineage: Bacteria > Actinomycetota > Actinomycetes > Streptosporangiales > Streptosporangiaceae > Trebonia. The sequence continues at coordinate 8,345 of DATMKQ010000347.1, read as the reverse complement.
GCCGCGGTCATCGAGGCGGCGTGGTGGTCTTCGAGCCATAGCAGCCGGTCGGCCGTGGCCAGTGTCGAGACCAGCGCACCTGAGCCGGACGCCGCCGACGCCAGCTGCGCACGGGAGCGGCGGATGAGCGAGACGGTCATCAGCACGGTGCCGAGCGACAGCTCGCCGTGGGACGCGCGGACGACGACGAACGCGATCGCCCCCATCAGCCCGGCGGCGTACAGCAGCCAGCCGGCCGACTGGACGGCCAGCACGCGCCGCGCCTCGACCCCGGCGCGCCGATCCAGCGACTCCGCCAGCCGCGCGTGCAGGCCGCTCAGGTGCCCGGACAGGCCGTAGGAGCGGAGCTCGCCGGCCGCGGCCGCGTTCGAGGACAGTTCGAAGATCATGCCGGCCAGCCGCCGCTGCGCGGACATCTCGTTCTCGGACCGCTTGGTGATCTTCTTCGCCACGCGGTCGGCGATCAGCGGCGGCACGGCCGTCACAGGAAGCAGCAGCAGCCACGGCGACACCGAGCCGAGCAGCACGAGCAGCGCGATGATCCGGGCGGCCGACGAGACGTTGCTGAGGATCTGCCGGGGCGCGGCGGCGAGCTGGCGCCGCCCGGCGTTGAGCTGCTCGACCTCGGCGAGGTAGTCGGGCCGCTCCAGGTGCTCCAGGCCGGGGACGCCGCTGATCAGCTCGATCAGCCTGCTTGTCCGGTACACGGCGATCCGGTCGCTCAGCGCCATCGCCTCGGTCGAGCCGATCGCGGTGAGCACCCAGCCGAGGCCGAGCAGCAGCGCGACCACCGCGACGCCCTCGGCGGTCGTCGTGGCGTCGCCCGCGAGCGCGCCGTCGACGAGCAGCCGGTAGCCGAGCGGATAACAGGTGCCGGCCACGCTGCCGAGGACGAGCAGCACGGTGACCAGGGCCATCCAGCCGGGCGCGGCGCGGAAGCCGTCGAAGAACAAGATCCTGGCCAGCCGCGCGTGGCGGCGCCGGGACTGTAGCCGCTTCCTGAGGCCGCGGTTCATGCCCGGAACCTCGCGGCCTGCACCGCGTACATCGTCGCGTACGTTCCGCCCGCCGCTACCAGGTCATCGTGGCTGCCTCGCTCGGTGATCGTGCCGCCGTCCAGCACGCAGATGCAGGAGGCGCGGCGGACTGTGGCGAACCGGTGGGAGATGACCAGCGTGGTCAGCCCGGCGGTGATCTCGTGGAACCGCTCGTAGAACCGCCGCTCGCTGAGCACGTCGAGCGCGGCCGTAGGCTCGTCGAGCACCAGCACGCGCGCCCCGTGCGCGGTGCCGAACAGCGCGCGGGCGAGGGCGAGGCGCTGCCACTGGCCGCCGGAGAGTTCGGCCCCGCCGGGGAGCTCGCGGGCCAGCACGGTGTCCCAGCCGTCCGGCAGGTCTTTGATGACGGCGTCGAATCCGGCCCGCCTGGCCGCCAGCTCGACGCCCTCCTTGTCGTCCCTGTACTCCAGGGCGCCGAACGCGATGTTGTCGTACGCCGACACCGGGTACCGCACGGGCTCTTGCGGCATCAGCGCGATCACCCGCTGCCAGCGGCGCGGGTCCAGTTCGCGGATGTCCGTGCCGTCGACCGTGATCCGGCCCTTAGTCGGGTCGCGGAGCCGCGCCAGCAGGCTGACCAGCGTTGACTTGCCCGCGCCATTCACTCCGACGAGCGCGGTGGACGTGCCGGCTGTGAGTTCCAGGTCGACACCTTCCAGGACGTCGCGGGTACCTGCCGGGTACCGGAACCTCACGCCCTCGAACCGGACCTGTACACGCGGCTTGTCCCCCGGGTCTTTAGCACCGGCGAGTTCCGGGCCCGGGGCCAGGTCACGCTCCAGCGCTTCGGCGTCCGGCAGGCCGGCGAGCGTCCACGCCAGCATGATGTCGTCCACGGAGACGCTGCCCGCGGACATCGCGACCGCGAGCATCGGCAGCAGGATCGACAGTTCGCGCAGCCCGAGATGGCCCGTCCGCGCCGCGTCGGTGATCACCCAGACCGCCAGGGCGTACCCGGCCAGCACGACCGCGAAGCACGCGGCGGCACGCCGGTGCACGCCGCGCAGGCCCACGTGACCGCCGCGGATCGCCTCGGTGTACTCCGTGGCGAACTTGCTGGCGAGGAACCGGGCGAGGCCGAAAACCCGCACCTCCTTGCCGTCCCGCGCCTTGGAGCCCACGCCGGTGAAATACCAGGCGCGGCGCATCGCGGTGGTCTGCCCGCGCAAGTCGGTCGCCTGCCTTATTACCGACGTCAGCAGGACCCGCCGCACCGCGAGCCACATCACGAGCAACAGCAGGCCGAGCCACCAGACGTAGGCGGCGATCACCGCGCACCCGATGATCCCGGATACCCGTCCGGCCACGGCGCCCGCCCACGTCACCGGTGCGTCGCCGGGAAAGTACCCGGTCAGCGTTCCCTCGGCGCGAGCCAGCCGGTCGAGAGTCTGCGCGTCTTCCAGATGGGCGATGCCCGGCGGCGCGGTGACCGCGTTGAGCAGCCGGGCCTGCAGTCCCCCGGTGATCCGCTGCCTCGCGGCCGTGCCGAGCGCGTTGCCAATCGGGTCGAGGACCAGCGACAAGCCGTAGATGAGGGCGGCGACGATCAGCGCGCCGATGAGCCGGTGCCCGGCCGGTGAAGCCATGCCGTCGCGCACGGCGCCCGGTATCCCGCCGACCACGAAGCCGAGCGCGGTCACCACGAGCGGCGGCACCACGGCGCTCAGCGCCGCCCACGCGATCACGCCCGCTGACAGCCGTTTGCTCGACCCCCACAGCAGCGGCCACGCCTGTCGTCCGCTCAGCCGCTTACCTTTGTTTTGGGCGGCCAGTTGCGCCACGCGGACTGCGACCACGGCTCAGCACCCTACTTGCCGGGGTGCGGGGGACAAACTGAATTATTCGGTGGGCTGGCGTGTCGGATCCGCGGGGGCGCCGATCGTGGAGTGGGGTGAGTGGGTGCCTGGAGGGGCACCACTAGAACGAAGGAGACGCGTGTGAAGTACGTGATGCTGATCTTGAATAACCCGTCCGAACCGGCTCAGCAGAGCCCGGAATGGAACGCCTGGTTCGCCGAGGTAAGCGCCTGGTACGAAAAATGGGGCGCCACTGGAAAGCTCGACGGCGGGCACCAGCTCCAGCCGCCGCAGACCGCGAAGACGGTACGGGCGACCGGTGTCACCGACGGGCCGTTCATCGAGACCAAGGAGGCGCTCGGCGGCTACTCGGTGATCGAAGCCGACTCGATGGACGAGGCGGTCGAGGTCGCGAAGACCTGGCCGGGCGTGGACCGCGGCTGGATCACGATCGAGCTGCGCGCGGTCATCGAGATGGGGTGAGCGCCTGCCGCCCGGCTTAGCCCGGTGGCGAGGCCTCACAGTGACAGGCCGCGGGTGAGTAGCTCGCGCTCGGCCGGGTTAGCGGCGAGCGCGAGCGCTCGCTCGCGCTCGCTCCTGGCCTCCGCATCGCGGCCAAGCCCGGACAGCAGTCCGGCGCGCAGCGCGTGGAACAGCCGGTAGCCGTCGAGTTCGGCGGCGAGCGGCTCGATCTCCGCGAGTGCCGCCTCCGGACCCACCGCATACCGGGTGGCGACCGCCCGGTTGAGCAACACCACCGGGGACGGGGTAAGCGCCTGGAGGCGGTCGTACAGAAGCCGGATCTGCCGCCAGTCGGTCTGCTCGTAGCCCGGCGCTTCGGCGTGCAGGGCGGCGATCGCCGCTTGGACCTGGTACGGGCCGGGGCGGCGGAGCGCGATCGCGCGGTCGAGCAGCCTGGCCGCTTCCGTCGCGAGCCCCCTGTCCCACAGCCAGCGGTCCTGGTCCGCGAGCCGGATCAGCCGACCCCAGCCGTCGAACCTGGCGGCGGCCCGCGACTCGTGCAACAGGAGCAGCGCGAGCAGGCCGAGCACCTCGGGTTCGCGAGGCATCAACCTGTGCAGCATCCTGGTCAGCGCGATCGCCTGCGCCGCCAGGTCGCGGCGGGCCGGCTCACGGCCTGAACTGGCCAGGTAGCCCTCGTTGAACACGAGGTACACGACGGCGAGCACGCCAGCCAGCCGGTCGCCGAGCTCGTCGGGGTCGGGGACGCGGACCTCCGCATGGGCCTGGTGCAGCGCCTTGCGCGCCCGGAGCAGACGCTGGGACATCGTCTGCTCGCTGACCAGGAAGGCCGACGCGATCTGATCGGTGGTCAGGCCGCAGACGGCGCGCAGGGTCAGCGCGACCTGCGCGTCCATGGCGAGCGCCGGGTGGCAGCAGGCGAACGCCAGGCCGAGCAGTTCGTCGTCGGCGCGCTGATCCGCCGCCCCGCCTTCGTCAACCGGGCTCTCGGCGGCGAGCAGCGCGAGCTTCTCTGTGGCGGTCTTGTCCCGGCGCAGCCGGTCAACCGCCTTGCGGCGGGCGGTGGTGGCCAGCCAGCCGCCCGGGTTCGGCGGCACTCCGTCGTGCGCCCAGTGTTCGATAGCCTCGACGAACGCGTCCTGCACCGCGTCCTCGGCGAGCCCCACGTCGCCGGTGCGCGCCGCGAGCGCGGCCCTGATCCTGGTCGCCTCCGCCCGGTAGACGCGCTCGAGCTGCGTCCGGTCCGGTTGGCCGGGCTGGTCGGGGAGCGGATCCGGGTCCATGTCAGCCAGTCTTCCACGCGGCCGCGCGCCTATCGGAGCTAGCGCGACCGCGTGGAGCGGCTGGCTGTTAGGTCGGGCTACACGTGAGGGCGGACAGCGCGGAGTTGGAGCCGTTGACTGTCATGCCGTACGTCGTCGTACCGCCAGCCGAGATCGACCCGTTGTACGACTCGTTGCTCGCGCTCACCTTCTCCCCGCTCTGCGTGACCGCGGCGTTCCAGGAGTTCGAGATCGTTTCGCTGGTGTCGGCGAACTCGAAGCCGGTCGTCCACTCGGTCAGCGGCACGGTGCCCGTGTCCGTCACGGTGAGCTGGAGCTGGTACCCGCCATCCCACGAGTCCGTCACGGAGGAGGTCAGCGAGCAGGCGCCGCCGCCGGAGGTTGAGGTCTGCGAGGGGGACGGTGACGGTGACGGGGACGGTGACGTCGTGGTCGGGGAGGGTGATGGCGACGGCGAGGTCGTGGTGGGAGAGGGGGACGGCGACGGTGATGTCACCGGCGCGGTGGAGGTGGTGTACGTGATCGGCGTATAGGCGGGAGAGCATCCGTTGGTGCAGCCGGACGGCAGCGTGAAGTTGTACACCTCCCCGTTGTTGACCAGGTTCCCTGACGAGTCGACGACCTGGATCTCGTACTGCGTCCCGGGTGTCCCGGCGCCGGTCGTGGGGCCGATGATGTAGTCGTCGCCCTGGTCGGAGTCCATCGTGGCGGCGACCCATGAACCGTTCGCGTAATAGTTCACGCCGTGAATGCCGTTAGGCAGGTGCGAGATCGCGATCGCTGGCCAGTACGTCTGCGCGCCCTGGATGGCGCCGATGTTGATGTTGCCCGTGTAATTCGGCGCCGCGATGAACTGCCAGGTCACCTGCCGGTTGTTCCAGCTATTCGGGTACATGTCACCGACCGGCTGCCCGTTCTCGATGAACTGGTTGAGCGAGGCCTGCGCGAGGTCGACGTGGTACGGGTTGTCCTTGCACCAGGCGTTGCCGTCGTCGCAGCTGTCGGCGACCACCATGTCGAGCGTGGCCCCGTTGAACTGGTCGGCTTCCAGCGTCCCCGGGGTACAGAAGGCTGTATTCGGCGCGCCGCTATTGGTGCCGTCGCAATTGTCGCCGATCGTGACCTGCACCCAGCGGTCGCAGTTCAGGCCGTTGTCGAACATGCCGATCTCGCTGGCGTCCGCCGCCGGGATCGGGCGCGGCAGGTTGGTGTAGTCACCAGGGGAGTTCTGCACGTTGAGGGCGAGGAAGTTCTGGCTGTCCAGGTCCGCCTGCGGCAGCCCGCAGCCGCCATAGGGCGAACCGAGCCCGGTGAACCACGTCGCAAATCCGGTGACGGGGCTTGGTGTTCCTGACACGTCGATGGCCCCGGCGGGCAACTGCCCGAGCAACAACGTCAGGACGGCCCCTACTGTCACCACAACCGATCCGGTTATCCACCGCCAGCGCATGATCCGCCTCCACGTCAATTCGGTGCCCTCACCGTAAAAGCGGGTCGGGCTCCTCGACAGCCCACGGCGCCGCCGGACCGTTGCCGGTCCGGCGGCCCGCAGGTCAGCGCGCCGACCCAGGCGGCGACCCGATGAAAACTTCACCTCGCGGACTGATGATCACCCCACGACTGCTTGACCGCTGACCGAGCGCGAAAGCAGATCTATTTGCGGTTTGCGGTGCCCCAGTACCTCAAATCGCAAATAGATAGCCCACGCTGCCCGGAGGGGGCAACGGCTGGCTAGTCCGCCGGGGTCTCCATTCGCGTCAGTCGGCTAGAGCGAGCGGGTCGGGCTTGAGCATCGCGGTCAGGACCTGGGCGGCGTGGGCCGCGGGCCCGGGGTGGCCCAGGTAGCACGGAAAGAGCCGACCCCAGGTCAGGGCGCGGGCGAGCGGCGCGATCCGCAGGGCGAGGGACAGCGAGCGGTCGACGGCGGACCGCTTGTGCCCGGCCTCGAGCCAGGGCGTGAGGTAGTTCTCGGTCAAGGTGGCCAGCTCGGAGGACCGCGCCGACGGGCTGACATCTTCACCCGCGGTGCGCAGCGCGACCAGGAGGCTGCTGAAGGGGTGCGCTATGGCGGCGTCTCCCCAGTCAAAAGGGGTGCTTGTCGCGGCGAAGATGTTGTGCGGATGCACGTCCGCGTGATCCAGGCTGGCCGGGATGCCGAGGTCTTCGAGTTCCGCGCACCAGGCCCTCAGTCGCGGTGCCAGCGCGCGCAGGGCCTGGTGCTCCTCGCGGGTGATGCCGTCAGGGACGTCGATGACCTGCTCGGTGACCGGGTCGTCGAGCAGCTTCTCGAACTGGGCCGGAACGCTGCCGGGGCGCAGGTCGGCCAGGCCGAGAGCGAGCATGTCGCCGTCGTGCCGCGCCAGGTCGAGCTGCAACTGCCCGTAATCCCGCAACGTGGCCTGCCAGGCGCTTGTGTCCCCGGTACGTTCCTGCTCGTCGCGCAGGGTGGGTCCGCCGTCGCGGGTCAGCGACCAGGCCCGGTCCAGGTCGACCGCGATCGGGGCGGTGAACCGGTCCGGATGCCAGCCGGAGAGCGCGGCCAGCAGCGCCGGCTCGAAACTCGACGCCGGCGGGTTCGCCTTGAACCACACGGTTCCGTCGCGGGTCGGGACGCGGGCGACGACCGAGTACGGCCGACCCCGCACCTGCGCCCGGCCGGTACGTGTCAGGGAGGCGCGCGCACACGTGGCGTCGATCCAGTCCTCCGCCTCGCCGAGCCACCGCTGGTCCTCCCACGGCGGGATACCCCGGACGGGCTCAGGCGCCTTGAGATCGATCAATTCCATTGTTGGGAAGCTTCCGAGATCAGCGGAAACGGTGGTTCTCTATCCCGGCTAATCAGTGTTCGGCCCCAGGCGACCCGGGAGCGGGGGGTCAGGCAGCACGAATTCGATGATCGTGGATCAGTTTCCATGTCCGGCCATGGAAAACGATCCACACTAACGCGAACGGACCGGCGATCATCTGCGGCAGGGGCCAGTGACGCGAAGGGTGATTGCCGGGGCGGGTGGATGCGGCTTCCGAGGCCATGTTCGCTAACACCGAGGGTCAACCGCTCCTGGAGAATGGCCCCGACCTCGGCTTCCAAGGACCGGCCGGGCGAGACAGCCGCTACACGGAGACGGGCGTACGTCACCAGATCAAGCCCGCGGACCGTAAGCTTCGCCACAGGCAAGAACCTACATGGCGGCGAGGATGACCGCGAACGCGCCGGCGACCATGAAGGGGCCGAACGGGATGTGCTGCTTGCGGGTGACGTGGCCCGATGCCAGCAGCGCGATCCCGCAGGCGGCGGCCAGCAGGAAGCCGGCGAAGCCGCCGGCGATCAGGAACCGCCAGCCCGACCAGGCCAGCAGGGTGCCGATGCTCGCCGCGGTCTTGACGTCGCCCATGCCCATCCCGGCCGGGTTGATCAGCACGAGGACCAGGTAGAAGCCGGCCAGCGCGACGCCGCCGAGGAGGGCCACGGCCAGCGCGTGCCAGTGTCCGCCGGCCGCGGCCGCCGCGAGCAGCAACAGCGCGGTGCCCGCGAACGCCGCGGCGGTGAGCGGGTCGGGCAGCCGACGGACGGCCGCGTCGATGAACGCGAGCGGGACCGCGCACACAGCCAGCCAGCAGGCCGCGGCCAGGACCAGGCCGGGATGAATCCGCGCGGCGAGCGCACCGAGCAGGAGTGCCGACGTGACCTCGACCGTCAGCGGCGGCGGGCCGGGCGCGGCGGGCGG
>DATMKQ010000346.1:0-3158 GCA_035571275.1 Trebonia sp. | reverse complement strand
AGCCGGAGCGCTCCTGTTCGCCGCGCTGTCGCGCCCACGCTCTGGGCGGTCTTGATCGCCGACGAGAGCTCGGTGAGCACCTGGCTCGCCAGGCCGGCGAATACCTGGCCCGCCGGGGTCAGCTGCACCGAACGCGTAGTGCGGGTGAGCAGCTCCACGTGCAGGGCCCGTTCAAGATCCCGGACCGTATGGCTCATCCAGGGCGCAGACACGGACAGGCGCTCGGCCGCGCGGCCGAAGTGGAGCTCCTCCGCCACGGCGAGGAACGCCTCGAGCTGGCGGAGCGTCACGTTGTGCATCTCGCCTCCGCGATCCGGCCTCACCCTGATTATGTCGTCAACAGACACAATGCCGGTACTTATTCGTCCTTCTCGCTGCGAATACGCGAATTTAGTATGGCGGAAAAGGCAAGAGTTTACGAAAGGAGTCCCGGTGCCCGCTAACTACACCGAAGACGACCTGGCCGACGGGAGGGCCGCGCTGCTCAGCGGGTGGTCCGCGAGCAGCGAGCCGGGCCTGGTCATCACCAAGACCTCGGGCGCACTGGCCTGGGACGCCAAGGGCAACGAGTACATCGACTGCACCGCCATGGCCTGGTCGAACAACATCGGAGGCTCGAATCCCGAGGTCATCGACGCCGCTTTCGCGCAGGCCCGCGAGCTCAGCCACCTGCGGTCCAACTTCGACTCGGTTCCGCTGCTGCTGCTGGCCAAGGCCATGACCGACGCGGCGCCCGGAGACCTGAAGCGTGTCGGGTTCACCCTGCACGGCAGCCTGGCCGTGGAGATGGCGATGAAGCTCGCGATGCAGAACCGGCCGCAACACACGGGCCCGTGGCTCGTGCTGACCGACGCCTACCACGGGCGGTCGCTGGCCAGCATGGGACTTGGGTGGCCGCACACGAACCACGCTTTCGACCGGGCGTTCCCGTCCGTGCTCCGGGTCCCGCAGCCGTACGCCTACCGGTCCGGGCGCAGCGACGACGAGGAGGTCGACTTCTGCATCGCCGAGCTGCGCGACGCGATCGCCCGCCGGGCCACGGGCGTGCCCCCCGCGTTCTTCATGGAGCCGGTGCAGGGCAACGGCACCCAGCTCGACTTCCCCCGGCGCTACTACCAGGAGGTACGGCAGGTCTGCGACGAGCACGACATCTTGCTGGTCTTCGACGAGGTGCAGACCGGGTTCGGCCGGAGCGGCTCCATGTGGGCCGCCGAGCACTACGGAGTGACCCCCGACCTGCTCGTTTTCGGCAAGGGCGTCGGCGGCGGCTTCCCGCTCGCGGGTGTGCTGTGCAGCAGCGCGCTCGCGGGGTTCAAGCCCGGGGACGACGCGCTGACCTTCGGCGAGTTCCCGCCCAGCATGGCCGCCGGGCTGGCCGCGCTCGAGATACTCCGGCGCGACAACCTGGTGCAGGCCTGCGCCGAGATGGGCGCGTACGCCACGGAAGCGCTGCACGCGATGAAGCCGCGGCACCCGCTCATCGGCGACATCCGCGGTCCTGGCCTGCTCATCGGCGTCGAGCTCGTGCGCGATCAGCAGACCAGGGAGCCGGCCGCCGCCGAGGCGCTGGAGGCGGAACGGCGGGCGATGGATCTCGGCGTCATCTTCGGGACGACCAGGTACGCAGGTCTCGGCAACACCCTGAAGATCAAGCCGCCGTTCACCATCACCCGGGCCCAGATGGACCGGGTCCTCGCGGTACTCGACCAGGTCCTGACGGACATCGAGAACAAGTAGGAGATGAGCGCGGTGCCCGACAACCAAGAGAACACACTGTCCGACGCACAGGACGTCGGCGACCTGCACCAGTTCGGGTACGCCCAGTCGCTGCGGCGCACCCTCGGGCCGTACGGGTCGTTCGCGATCGCGTTCTCGATGATCAGCATCACGACCGCGATCTTCTTCCTGCTGCCGAGCCTGTTCGGCACCGCGGGAGCGGCGGGCGTCTGGCTGTGGATCCCGTGTGCTGCCGGCGTGTTCCTGATCGTGCTGGTCTACGCGCACCTGGCGGCGCGCATCCCGATCACCGGGTTCGCCTACCAGTGGAACAGCCGCCTGATCAACCCGCACTACGGCTGGTTCACCGGGTACACCGCGCTGCTGGCCTTCATGGCGGGCACCGCGGCGACCGCGGTCGCGCTGGCCACCGTGTTCGCGAGCGACGTGTGGACGTCACCCACGCACGGCGACATCGTGCTGTTCGCCACGCTGGCGATGGCCGCCGCCGCACTGATCAACATCATCAGCATCCGCGCGGTGAGCGCGGTCAACAACACCGGCGTGTTCTTCGAGATCACCGGGTCGGTCGGCGCGGCCGCGCTGCTGTTCTTCGGCGCGATCTTCTTCTTCCACCACGACGCGGGCTTCAGCATCCTGGTATCCACGCAGCGGACTACCGGTGGCTCGCTGTGGTACGGCTTCATTCTGGCCGCGCTGCTCCCGCTGTACTGCTTCATCGGCTGGGAGGGCGCGGCAGACCTGGCCGAGGAGACGAACGACCCCAGGAAGGTCACCCCGTTCGCGATGATCCGGGCCAACTATGTGTCGGTCGCCGCCAGCCTGTTCATGATCGTCGGGTTCCTGATCGCGATCCCGGCTGGGGTGGGCAAGCTGCTCGGCCAGCCGAAGAACCCTCTCGTCTACATCTTCCAGAGCCACTTCGGCGTGGTCGCAGCGGACATCCTGCAGGTCGTGGTGTTCCTGGCGATCTTCTCCTGTGTGCTCGCGAACATGGTCGTCGCCACCCGGCTCACGTTCGCGCTGTCGCGGGACAAGATGCTGCCCGGGTCGCGCGTGCTCGGCCACGTGAACGCCACCACCCGCACGCCCATCGCGTCGATCCTGCTGGTCGCCGCCGTCGGCATCGGCATCAACCTGCTGTCGGCCGGGGTCGCCGCCAACGTTGTGTCGATCTGCAGCGTGGCCTACTACTTCATCTACGCGCTCACCGTCGGCGGCGCGATCTACGCGTACCAGAAGCGGACCATGCCATCCGCCGACGGCCACTTCTCGCTGGGCCGGTGGTTCATGCCGGTCGCCGCGGCAGCGTTCCTGTACGCCGCGGCGGTCATCGTGATCGCGCTCGCGCCGCACGAGGGGCACACCGCGGCCGAGTACCTGTTCGGCGCCGAGGTCCTCGGGGCGCTGTGGTACCTGCT
>DATMKQ010000345.1:0-7606 GCA_035571275.1 Trebonia sp. | reverse complement strand
GTCGTTCTGGAAGTCCCGCAGCGACGAGTTGAACCCGGCCGGGTCGATGTAGTTGTTCATGTACAGGCGTTTGAGGTTCTGCTGGATCGTCGAGTGCCGTACCTCGTCGATCATCTGGATCGCCTGGCCGTTGTGCAGCTCTGGGTTGGGGACTGTGCGGAAGAGCAGCGGCATCGCACGCGCCGCGCTGATCTCAGGAAGCGGGATGATGGACAGGAACAGCTTCTGCCATTCCAGCCAGCGCTCCTGGACCTGGCGGAACATGTTGCCGCGGATGGCGCCGTCCTGGGCGCCGTAAACTCTGTGGTCTTTCTCCTCCTGCATCGGGAAGTACGAGCGCAGCACCTGCTTGAGCGGGTCCTTCTTCTGCGCCTTGGTGAACGCGTAGTCGGTCCCGTAGTGCGAGACCGGCTGGTGGTATTGCGGTTCCCAGGAGAGCTCCTGGATCTTCTGGTGGGCCTTGGCCACACTCTGGCGGCTCATCGGCATCCCTCCTTCGGTCTTATCGACCGCAAAGTCCCTGTGCTATAGATCACATCTCGGTTACGGCCGACCTGTGCTCTCAACCTGAGACGCGCCGGTCACTCGTTGCCAGCCGCGTCCCGGGACTCCTCGAAGGCGGCCCGGAGCCGGGCGAGTTCTTCATTGGTTTGCGCCGATACCTGGCGGTTGCCCTCGGCCGCGGGCGTGATGCCGAACGCGCGCAGCAGCCCGGCGGCGGGCGGGCCCGGATCGCCCGTCTCACCGAGGACTGGATGCAGCCCTTCCTGGGCAAGATGGCGAAAGACCAGGTTGACGATGCTCCAGGGGTTGTACGTCTCGGTTTCCTTCGGCATCTCCATGGGCCAGAGAACACGCCGCTCGCATCGCAACGGAGGTCTCAACTTGAGACAGTGCCGGACGGGGCCCGGTCTATGTTTCATAACAAGAAGGAAACGACGGCTGACGGGTTTCTACCGCTGACCCCGGCAGTGGGGAGGCGAGGACATGGGACGTGCATCAACGGGGCTGCACGATAAGACCAGCGCGGCGGATCGCCTTGCCGTGGCCAGAGACAGATTCCTGGCGTCGCAGCCGGTCGACACCCGCGCGGTCAGGGAGCCGATCCTCGCATCGTGGTGGCGGTCCAGGGAGTGGAACGTCGCGGCCGACCGGCTCGACCTGAACTACCTGCGGGCACCTGACCTCGACTCGCGGCTGGCCCGTGCCGCCGGACCGGTCCTGCGGCACCTGCACGAGCAGCTGGGCGGCCAGCAGATCAGCATCCTGCTCACTGACGCGGCCGGCCTGGTGCTATACCGCTATACCGGCGACCATGACCTGGAGCGGCATCTGGACTCCATCATGCTCGCGCCTGGCTTCTCCTACGCCGAGACGGTAGTGGGCACGAACGGCATCGGCACCGCGCTCGAGTCCGGTGCGGCGGCGCACGTGTTCGGGAACGAGCACTACGCCGAGCGACTGGAAGGAATGGCCTGCGCGGGAGTGCCCGTCAGGGACCCGGTGTCCGGCAGGACCGTCGGCGTCATCGACCTGACCACCTGGCGCAGGCACGCCGACCCGCTGATGATCTCATTGGTCCAGTCGACAGCGGATCAGATCAACCAGGCGCTCGCCGTGGCGACGAGCAGCAGGGATATGCGCCTGCTCCAGGAGTACCAACGCGCCTGCCGGCACACCGGCGGCATCGTGCTGGCTCTCGGGCCCGACGTCGTGATGCTGAACGACAACGCGCGGCAGGCACTGAGCCCGGGGGACCAGGCGGTGCTGATATCGCACGCCACCGAGGCCCTCGGGCGCCTTCAGCCGGCGACCGCGGTAACCGTGGACCTGCCGAGCGGGGCGGTGGCACGGATGTTCCTGCGTGCGGTCGGCGGCGAGGGCGAGGTCGGCGACCGCGCGGCCCGTGACGGGGTGGTGCACGTCAAGCTGGGCGCGCCGGCTCTCGTGGCGGCGCAGGTGCCCGCGCCGCGACCGCCCATGACGCTGCCGGGTCTGGTCGGCGGCGGCCCGGCGTGGCGGCGCGCCTGCAAGGCCGCGGAGGCGAGCTACGACCGCGGCGAGTGGCTGACGCTTGAGGGCGAGAGCGGTGTCGGCAAGCTTGCCCTGGTCCGCGCCGTCCACCAGCGCCGCGATCCCGCCGCTCCTTTCCATGTGCTCGACATGGCGCAGGTCGAGCAGGACGGGCTGACGCAGACCCGCCGCGAACTGCTCGACGGCACCGGGATGCTGGTCATCAGGCACGTCGACGCGCTGCACGCCCGACAGGTCCGCGTGCTAGCCAGCGCCCTGCAGGAGGCCAGGGCGTCCGGCCAGGAGGCGACGCTGCGGGTGGCGGTCACCCTCGACCGCGGCCGGGCTCGCGCCGACCTGACCAGCGTGCTGCGGCTGCTGCCAGGCACCGTCCAGGTGCCGCCGCTGCGGTATCACAGCGAGGACCTCGACGAGCTGGTGCCGTTCTTCCTTGGCAAGCTCAGCCAGCAGGGCAGGCTCAGCTGCTCGGCCGCGGCGATGCAGCTGCTGCGGCGGCACACCTGGCCGGGGAACGCGACGCAGCTATGGCAAGTGCTCAAGCAGGTCGTGCAGCGCCGCCGGGCGGGCGCGATCCTGCCGCAGGACCTGCCTCCGGAGTGCTGGACGGTCAGCCGCCGGGTGCTGAGCCCCCTTGAGTCGATCGAGCGGGACGCCATCGTGCAGTCACTGCTCGACAACAGCGGCAACAAGATCCGTGCCGCCCGCGCGCTCGGCATGTCCCGCGCGACGATCTACCGGCGGATCCACGAGTACGGGATCGTCACGCCTCCGGCCGACGCCACGGCGCGCGCGGTATAGCTACACCCGCTTCCAGGCCTCCGTGAGGACCTCGCGCAGGATTCGCTCGATCTCGTCGAAGTGCTCCTGGGTGCAGATCAGCGGCGGGGCGAGCTGGATGACCGGGTCGCCGCGGTCGTCGGCGCGGCAGACCAGGCCGGCGTCGAACAGCGCGTGCGAGAGGAAGCCGCGCAGCAGCCGCTCGGACTCGTCGTCGTCGAACGTCTCCTTGGTGTCCTTGTCCTTGACGAGCTCGATGCCGTAGAAGTAGCCGGCGCCGCGGACGTCACCGACGATCGGCAGGTCGGACAGCTTCTCCAGGGTCGCGCGGAATCCGGCCTCGTTCGCGCGCACGTTGCCGGGCAGGTCCTCGCGCTCGAAGATCTCCAGGTTGGCCAGCGCCACCGCGGCCGACACCGGGTGCCCGGCGAACGTGATGCCGTGCAGGAACGTCGCGTGGCCGGACAGGAACGGCTCCATCAGGTAGTCGCGGACGATCATCCCGCCCAGCGGCGAGTAGCCGGAGGTGGCACCCTTGGCGAACGTGATGATGTCGGGCACGTACCCGTACCGTTCCGAGCCGAAGTAGTAGCCGAGCCGGCCGAACGCGCAGATCACCTCATCGGAGACGAGCAGCACGCCGTACCGGTCGCAGATCTCCCTGACGCGCTGGAAGTAGCCGGGCGGCGGCGGGAAGCAGCCACCGGAGTTCTGCACGGGCTCGATGAAGACGGCGGCCACCGACTCCGGCCCCTCGCGCAGGATGGCCCGCTCGATCTCGTCCGCGGCCCAGATCCCGAACTCCTCCTCGCTGTGGGCGACGAAGTCCGGCGCGCGGTAGAAGTTCGTGTTCGGCACCCGGACGCCGCCTGGCGGCAGCGGCTCGAAGTCGCCCTTGATAGCGGCCAGGCCGGTGACGGCCAGCGCGCCCATCGAGGTGCCGTGGTAGGCGATGTCCCGGCTGATCACCTTGTACCTGCCGGGCTCGCCCTTCAGCTTGAAGTACTGCTTGGCCAGCTTCCACGCCGACTCGACGGCCTCAGAGCCCGAGGTGGTGAAGAACACCCGGTTCAGGTCGCCGGGCGCGAGCTCGGCGAGCCGCGCGGCGAGTGTCACCGCCGACGGGTGCGCGTAGGACCACAGCGGGAAGTAGGCGAGCTCGGACGCCTGCTTGGACGCGGCCTCGGCCAGCTCGGTCCGGCCATGGCCGACCATGGACACGAACAGTCCGGACAGCCCGTCCAGGTACCGCTTGCCCTTGTCGTCATAGACGTACGGGCCGGAACCGCGAACGATGACCGGGACGTCGCCGTCCCCGTAGGCCGACATCCGGGTGAAGTGCAGCCACAGATGCTGCTTGGCCGCTTCCTGCAGGTCGAAGGTCATCGTGTTCCCCATGAGTAGGTCTGTTTGCGTAGCTTCAGGTAAACGAGAGTTTCCGAGGATGTGACGGACGGTACCCCCCGTACCCTGCTCAATATCTCGAGCAGGTGGTCGTCGTCCTCGCAGACGACCTCCAGGAGCACGTCGAACGACCCCGCGGTGATCACCACGTAGTCGATCTCCTCCATGGCCGCCAGGACGTCGGCGACCTTCTCCAGGTCGCCGTCGCACTTGACCCCGATCATCGCCTGCCGCCGAAAGCCCAGCGTCAGCGGGTCGGTGACAGCGACGATCTGCATCACGCCAACCTCCTGCAGGCGCTGCACCCGCTGCCTGACCGCCGCCTCGGACAGCCCCACGACCTTGCCGATGGCCGCGTAGGACTGCCGGCCGTCAGCCTGCAGCTGCTCGATGATCCTCTTGGAGATATCGTCGAGAACGATCGATGCAGTAGGACGGCCGCGTGGGGGGTGGGCCATGCGATCACTTCCTCGCGAGTGTCGGTCCTACTCATGCTGTCATGTTCGGGGGTTGTGTCAACTGATTTCGTAGATATCTGCAACAATAGCAACTGATTCACTTGTCACAACGCTGATCCGCAGGAGGCTTGGGGATGAGGCAGGGACCACTGCGCAACTTCGTGAACGGAAAGCACACCGACCCGCGTGACGGGACCTACAGCGACGTCATCGACCCCAGCACTGGCGAGGCCTACGCCAAGGCGCCAATCTCGTCCGCCGCGGACGTGGACGACGCGCTCCAGGCCGCGGCGACCGCGTTTGAAACCTGGCGGGACACCACACCCGCCGAGCGCAGCCTCGCGATGCTGAAGTTCGCCGCCGCGGTCGACGACAGGGCGGAGGAGATCACCGAGGTTGAGTCCAAGAACACCGGCAAGCCGGTGGCGCTGACCCTGTCCGAGGAACTGCCCCCGTCGGTGGACCAGCTCCGGTTCTTCGCTGCCGCCGCGCGGCTGCTCGAGGGCCGGTCCGCCGGCGAGTACATGCGGGACCACACCTCGATGATCCGGCGCGAGCCGATCGGCGTGTGCGCCCAGGTCACCCCCTGGAACTACCCGCTGATGATGGCCGTGTGGAAGATCGGACCCGCGCTCGCCGCCGGGAACACGGTAGTCCTCAAGCCGTCCGATACCACGCCGGCCTCCACCCTGCTGCTCGCCGAGATCGCCAGCGAGTTCTTCCCCGCCGGCGTGTTCAACGTGATCTGCGGTGACCGTGACACCGGCCGTGAGCTGGTCAGGAACAAGATCCCCTCGATGGTCTCCATCACCGGCTCGGTCCGCGCGGGCATGGAGGTGGCGCGCGCCGCCGCCGACGATCTCAAGCGGGTGCACCTTGAACTCGGCGGCAAGGCGCCGGTGGTCGTCTTCGACGACGCCGACGTCGAGTCCGCGGCCGAGGGCATCGCCGGCGCCGCGTACTTCAACGCCGGCCAGGACTGCACCGCCGCGACCCGCGTACTGGTGGGGCCGCGCATCGCCGAGGACCTGACCGCCGCGCTTGCCGATCAGGCCCGCGGCACCGTGACCGGCGGTCTTGACGTCGAGGACGCGTACTACGGGCCGCTGAACAACCCGAACCAGCTCGCGCGGGTTTCCGGCTTCCTTGACCGGGTGCCATCGCACGCGACGGTGCGGGCCGGCGGACACCCGATCTCCGGCCCTGGCTACCTGTTCGAGCCGACAGTCGTGTCCGGGCTGCGGCAGGACGACGAGATGATCCAGGACGAGATCTTCGGCCCGGTGATCACCGTGCAGCGGTTCGGCGACGAGGACGAGGCGGTGCGGTGGGCCAACGGCGTCCGGTACGGGCTCGCCTCCAGCGTCTGGACCAAGGACCACGGCCGGGCGATGCGGATGGCGCGGCGCCTGGACTTCGGCGCGGTGTGGATCAACACCCACATCCCGATCGTCGCCGAGATGCCGCATGGCGGCTTCAAGCATTCGGGCTACGGCAAGGACCTGTCGATGTACGGGTTCGAGGACTACACCCGGATCAAGCACGTGATGAGCTACATCGGCGGCTAACCGTCGTTGCCCGCATGACCTTGGGTTTCGCGGGGTAGGGGCAGGCCCGTGAAGAGCAGGCTAACCCTCCTTGGCATGGCGTTGCTCGCCGTGGGGTTCGCCGTGCTCGCCGCCGGGTGCGGGGCGGCGAGCAGCGCGCCCCCGGCGGCCGCGTCGGCCCGTACGTCTTCGCCCGCGCGATCCGCCGTCGCCGCGACAAACCCGGCGCCGGCCTCCGTGGGCACAGGCTCGACCCCGACCGCGCGTGCCGGCGCTGGCACGAAGTGCGCCGGCCCGCCAACCGGCGACGTCGACTCCGCGACCGGACAGGTTCCCGTCCCCGCGCTGGACGCACTCCAGTTCGTGTCCGCCTCGCAAGGCTGGGCGGTGGGCGCGGGGCGCGTCCTGGCGACCAGCAACGGCGGCCAGACCTGGACGCGGCAGTACAGCGGGGCCGCCGAGCTGGACCAGGTGGACTTCATCGACGCGCGGCACGGATGGGCAGCAGGAACCGACAGCCTGCTGCGTACCACCGACGGCGGCGCGACCTGGACCGCGGCGGGCGACCCGTGCGGCGCGATCCGTTCTGTGCACTTCGTGACCCCCGATGTCGGGTACGCGGTCGCCGCCGGCTCCCAGGTCAGGATCGACGGCGGCCTGCCCGCGCCCGTGGTGGGCGGTGAGTTGCTCGCCACGACGAACGGCGGCCAGAGCTGGGCCGCGGTGCCCGCCGCGCCCGCGCAGGCGCAGACCGCCTGCTTCACCAGCACGTCCAGCGGCTTCCTCGGCACGCCCGGCAAGATCTGGCGCACCTCCGACGGCGGCAGGACCTGGTCGCTCGCGTTCACCGAACCAGCCGCGTCCGGCGGCGCCCGCCCCGGCCCCGCCGACACCACGCTGGTCGAGTGCGCGGGCGGCAGCGCGGTGTGGGCGATGTTCCTCGGCTCGGGCGCCGCGCTCGGCCACGCCCCGTACCTCGCCTACGGCACCCAGAACGCGGCGACCATGCACGCGCTGTTCGAGGAGGCCTACATCGAATCGGCGATCCGGCCGCAGGTCCACGCGCCGGACGGCCCGGGCAGCTACCCAGGCCCGTTCAGCGCGATCAGCCCGGACGCGGCCGTCTTCGTCGGCTTCGACCCGGCCGTCGGCTACGGCGCGGTTCCGCTCATGACGGTGGCCGGCGGCGGCCTGCACGCGCAGGGCGACGTCAGCGGGATCTCGCAGGCCTACGGCGCCGCGTTCGTCAGCGCGACCCAGGGCTGGGTGGTCGGCAAGAACCTCCAGTCCGGCAACTACGCGATCGAGGCCACCACCGACGGCGGCCACACCTGGACCCGCCAGTACCAGACCAGCTAACCACCCCCCCGCGCCGCCCCCCCGCGT
>DATMKQ010000344.1:0-25603 GCA_035571275.1 Trebonia sp. | reverse complement strand
CAACATCCCGGCGCACATCCGCCGCGCCGTCACCGTGCGCGACAAGCACTGCGCCTGGCCGCACTGCGGCCGCGCCGCCTGCTACTGCGACGTCCACCACATCGTGCACAAAGAAGACGGCGGCAA
Organism: Trebonia sp.; assembly: GCA_035571275.1. Lineage (GTDB taxonomy): Bacteria > Actinomycetota > Actinomycetes > Streptosporangiales > Streptosporangiaceae > Trebonia. Next base: position 25,477 of record DATMKQ010000344.1, on the reverse strand, counting down.
GACCAGCGTTAGCTCGTGTATTCTACTGTGCCAGTTCCATCACGATGTTTGCATCCACCGCAGGGGCTGGCAGATCGTTCTGCACCCCGACGGCACCACCTCGGCCTACGGCCCGGACGGGCAGGTCCTGCACAGCCACTCACCACCCGACGCCCGAGCGGCGTAGCCCGGTCTTCGCGCGGGCGCAGGCTTCGCATGTCCGCTTATGCGGGGACCGCGCTGGACCGCACCGTGCCGTGCCTGCCCATCCTGCCCACGACACCGGCGCACACGCTTACCCGCTCTGGCGGAGTGCGGGCATTCCGCGTATGGCCATGCCCAGCATTGCGGATCCGGCGATGAACATGACCGCGATGGCCGGCCACTGCAGGGCGCTGGGAAGGTAGAGGGCGGCGAACCAGGAGCGGTAGGTCCCGCCGCTGACTTTCATGATTAGCGGTGCCAGGCCCTGAGAGCCGAGCGGGATCCAGCACATCCACCAGCAGGTGGCGGGCAGCAGGGCCCGGCGCCCTTCGCGGCTCTGCCACCAGGCCGCAGTGCCCTCGCGCACGACGTTCAAGGTCAGGTGCGGGCCGCCGTGGCCACTGCGGATCGTCTCGCGCAGCAACTCGGCGAACTCCTGCCCGTACCGGGATTGCCAGCGCGGCGGGTACAACGACAGCAGCCGCGCGACGCGGCGCTCAACTCGTGCTTCTGAGCTGCGGTCGCGATCCCGGTAGGCGCCGGCCAGTGATAGCGCCAGCCAGGCGAGGCCGACTGGCCACAGTGCGACCCAGCACACCACCAGAGGCGGTATGCACTTCCAGCCCCAGCGCTCGAACAGCTTCGATGTGATCGTTCCCAGGTCAGCGATCACGGTGTCACCAGGCCCGCAGACAGCCGGCGCAGGCCCAGTTCGGCGATCCGGCGCTGCATGGTCAGCTGCTCTCGCAGCGCCTCCGCGCCCGGCGGGGTCAGCCGGTAGGGCTGGCGGCGCCCATCCGGACCCGTGGGCTCGATGAGGCCGCCCTCGACCAGCCGTGTGAGCGCCGCGTACAACGTGCCCGGCTGCAGCCTGACACCGGCGAATCCCTCGATGTCGTTGATGAGCGCGTAGCCGTGCTTAGGGCCGTCGGCGAGGCTGGACAGGATCCAGGTCGCTGGTCCCGCGTACCTGCCGAGGACCTCCACGCTACTTCTCGCATCGCGTCCCATGCGGCGACTTTATTACGTCTGACGGTATACCGTCAAGCGTATTAGCGTGATACCGGACTCAGCCGCACCCCACCACCGGCCGGTGGTCGAGTAGAAACCTTCCGCCCAGTCCATAGCCGCCTCCTGGATCCACAATGGCGACGCGGCGTCACCAGCCGCCATCGACGCCGCCGGGAACACGAGGCACACTCGCGATGCTGGTGGTTTGCGCTCAGACCAGAACAGAAAGGCTCTATATGTGTACCTGGGAGCGAAATATCGCACCTAAGGACACACACAGAGCGAAACTACGTTCCAAAGGGGCAAAGCTGGCCGCGGTGCGCGGCGCCGTTGGCCGCACAGCCACTCCCCGCCCACCGCCCAAGCGGCATAACCCCTTCCTGCAGCTCACTGAACAGCGTGAGCTGCAGGTCGGTTGGTGCCCGCAGGCGTGCGTTGAGCGGACGCGTCAGGCGAGAACGATGGACTTGAAGTCGTAGTACCTGGCCAGGTAGCTGAGCGTCGAGGCGTGCAGCAGGTAGTCGCCGCCTATGCCGAACTTCGCGCTCCACGAATTCCGCACCCGGATGACCGTGTTGGCGAGGTCCACGCTGCCGTCGGCCGCCTGCGCCATCTGCGGGATGCCATGCTGTAGCGTCTCGTGGCCGCCCGCTACGCCCGACTTGATGGCCGCCTTGATGGACGCGATGCTGCCGTCGCCGTCGACGAACCCGTTGGCGTCCGGGGTCATCCACGAGTTGAACCACGGCCCGCCCTGCATGACGGTTCCGGTCTGCAACAGGGTCAGCGCGGCCGTCACGTTCGCCGCGGACTTGTAGCTCGCCGCCAGGCCCTGGCTGATGAGTTCCTGGCAGACGTACAGGCCGTTGGACCCGCAGTCCGTCGGCGGCCACTCCTGAGACGGGGTGCCGGTCTGGTCGGTGACCACGTGATACAGGACGATCGCGAACTCCTCGTCCACCTTGGAATCGGTGGCCGACAGGTTCATCGGACCGGCGCCGCCGGTGAGCTTGATCGTCGCCAGGTCCTTGCCGGCCGCGACCCATCGCTCCGCGAGGTGCGCGGTCCCCGAGTTGCACGTGCACGAACCGAGCGCGTCGACGTTCTGGGCTCCCGATACCAGCGCCGACACCTCAATGCCCTGCGCCTGCAAGTCTTCCTGATCCAGGACCGGGATCGGAATGTCGTACTGTACTTCTTTGAGCGGTGATCCATCGTGGAATTCGAGCAAGTCGAACCGCAGCGGCTCGGCCACGGCAAATTGACCGAATTTCGTGCTTGTCGGACCTTGATACATGTTTCCCCTCCAGAATCTGTAAAGCCCCCCGGTATCTAGAGGTTGGAAATTCCCGTGAGATACATCATCGCGGCCCGTCACACGGATTGGAATAGGCGGCCGGCCCGCGGCGCGTCTGGGATACTTCCAGCGTGAGCGAAGATCTGGCGCTATCCGACATGGACCGGGCGATAACGGCAGCGCGGGCGCTCGTCGCCGGCATCCGCGACGAGCAATGGGCGGCGCCGACCCCCTGCACCGGGGTCGACGTCCGCGCCCTCGTCAACCACCTGGTGATCGGGAACCTGCACTTCGCCGCGCTGGTCAACCAGACGCCGCCACCCGACCGTGATGCGGACCACCTCGGCGGCGACCCGCTCGCGGCGTTCGGCCGGGCCGCCGCGGCACTGCGCGAGGCGTACGAGCGGCCCGGAGTCCTCGCCGCGATGTACGCCGCGCCGTTTGGTACCGCTCCCGGCGTGGCACTTGTCCGGGCCCGGATCGTGGAGCACCTGGGCCATGGGTGGGATCTCGCGCGGGCCACCGGGCAGCCAGCCGACTTCCCCGACGACGTCGTCGAACGGGCGATCGCGCACGCCAGGCGCCAGCTCGCTGACCGGCCGGAAGGGCCGGGCTCTCCGTTCGCCGCCGAGGTGCCGGTGCCCGCGGACGCGCCCGCCATCGACCGGTTCGCCGGATTCCTTGGCCGGCCCGTGTAATAGCTTGCAGCCGGCGCGGCGGCGCGGGCACAATGAAATCGTCGCATCCCCGACGGACGGAGAGTGGCTTGAGGCTCTGAGGTCTGCCCCCAGCGCCGCGCCGGTTCTGGCGCGTGCCTGCGACCTCGTCTGTGGAGCCCCACTCATGTCTATCGTTTGCAGCGACCTTTCCTTTTCCTGGCCCGATGGCACCCCTGTGCTAGCCGGGCTCAGCGCCGTGCTCGGGCCTGGCCGCACCGGGCTGATCGGGGTGAACGGCTCGGGTAAGTCGACGCTCCTGCGGCTCATCGCCAGCGATCTCGCTCCGGTTTCCGGGGCGGTGACCGTGACCGGCGATGTGGGGTACCTGCCGCAGAGCCTCACGCTCGACACCGGCCATTCCGTGGCGTCGATACTGGGCATCGCCCCGGCGCTCGAGGCTATCGCGGCGATCGAGAACGGCGACGTCAGCGAGGCGGCGTTCAGCGCGGTCGGCGACGACTGGGACGTGACTGACCGGGCGCGCGGGTGGCTATCCCGGCTGGGCCTTGACCACCTCGGGCTCGACGACCAGGTGGCGACCCTGTCCGGCGGCGAGACGATGATGACGGCGCTGACCGCCCTGTTCCTGCGCAGGCCCGCGGTGATGCTGCTGGACGAGCCGACGAACAACCTGGACCTGGACGCGCGCCGGCGGCTGTACGCCGCGGTGGCCGGGTGGCAGGGGCTGGGCTCACAGAGCGTGATGGTCATCGTCAGCCACGACCGCGAGCTGCTCAGCCTTGTCGACCGGATCGCCGAGCTGGACGGCCGGCTACGGATGTACGGCGGCAACCTGTCGGACTACGAGGACCAGCGGGCGGCCGAGCAGGCCGCGGCCGAGCGGGCGGTCACCACCGCGGCCGCCGGCCTGCGCCGGGAACGGCACGATCTCGTCGCGAGCCAGACCAAGCAGGCCCGGCGCGATCGGCAAGGCAAACGGCTGGCCGATTCCGGCAGCCTGCCGCACATCGTGGCGGACGCGCGCAGACGTTCGGCCCAGGAGACGGCGGGCCGGAACCGTCAGGTTCATCTGGAGCGGATTGAGGCGGCGGCTTCGCGGCTGGCCGCGGCGGAAGAGGCGGTCCGCGAGGACGCGCGGATACGTATCGAGCTGCCGGGGACGGCGGTGCCCGCCGGGCGGACCGTGCTTACCGTGACGGGGTTGAACGGGGCTTGGCACCCGGGCCATCCCGAGGAGGACGACAAGGGCGACGAACGTCCGCCGACGCTCAGCGAGCTCATCGTTCGCGGGCCGGAGCGGGTCGCCCTCACCGGGCCGAACGGCGCGGGGAAGACCACCCTGCTGCGCGCCGTCACCGGCCTGGCGGCGTTGCCGGCGGTCACTGTGCGACGCCACGGGGCGTTCGGCTACCTGCCGCAGCGGCTGGACATCCTGGACGATTCGCTGACCGTCGTGGAAAACGTCCGGTCCGCCGCGCCTGCGGCCGCGGTCAACGAGGTGCGCGCGGGACTGGCGCGGTTCCTGTTCCGGGGGGCCCGCGCCGATCAGGTCGCGGGCGGGCTGTCCGGTGGTGAGCGGTTCCGCGCCGTGCTCGCGGCGCTGCTGCTGGCCCAGCCTCCCCCGCAGCTCCTGGTGCTCGACGAGCCCACGAACAACCTCGACATGGCGTCGATCAAGCAGCTTTCCCAGGCGCTGTCCTGCTACCGGGGCGCGCTGATCGTCGCCAGCCACGACGTCCCGTTCCTGCGCTCGATCGGGATCACGCGCTGGCTGCGGCTTGACCGGGCGGGGCGCCTCAGCGGCGAGAACTGACCGGCGCGACGTGCAGTATCTGCGTCCTGGCGATGATCTCCTCGCGCGGGGGCAGCGCGTCGCGTCGCGGATCGGCTAGGTGCGCCGTAACCGACTGCTCGTCGGGCATTTCCAGGACCTGCACCTCGAGCGGGTCGCCGTCGGCCCGTTCGATGACGGTCTCCCGTGAGACCACGGTGCCGCCGTAATCGGGCACCATCGCCAGCACGGCGTCCTCGAATTCAGCCAGGTCCTTGTCTCGCCCGGGCTGCTCCCAGAGCAGCACGCACATCCGCAGCGTCATGCCCCTGTTATACCGGCGAACGCCCAAAGGACAGTAATCCGGCTTTTACTGATATGCCGCGGTCGCCAGTGACAAGCTATTGCGAGGGTGGATTCGGAACGGGTGCGAGGGAGACCGCTCATGCGCAAGCTCGCCATTGCCGTCATGACCGTGCTGGCCGCGTTCGCGAGCGTGCTGCTTGGCAGCGGGGCCGTCCAGGCGAGCAACGCACCCGCGACCATTACGCATCTCGATCTGAGCGGCGTTTCCTGCGCGTCCGCGACGTTCTGCGCGGCGGTCGGTGAGCGTGACGAGACCGGCTCTCCCTCCAACGTCCTCCCGCTCGCGGAGATCTGGAACGGCGCGCGGTGGCGAAGGACGGCCGTGTCCATCCCGAAAGGCTGGTCCCAGGGCGACCTTGACAGCGTGTCCTGCACGTCCCCGGCGTACTGCGTGGCCGTCGGCACGTACGGCGGTAACGGCATCAGCTACGCGATGGCGCAGACCTGGAACGGCAGGGCGTGGACGGTGACCGTGCTGCCGCAGCTACCGCACAGCCATGTCCTCGCGGACTCCGTCTCGTGTGGAGCGCCCAGGCACTGCGCCACCTCCATGGCCTCTAGGCCGATGCCGCCGGGCAACCGGGTGTTCGTCGACGTCCTATCCGGTACGACGTGGCACGTGCACGCGATGAGCCTGCCCAAGGACGTCGAACTCGCGCTGCCGTCGGCTATCTCCTGCGCCTCGGCCACCTACTGCGTGCTAACCGGCGAGTACTACCGGCAAGACGGCGCTGGGGCGGCGTTCGCGACGTGGAACGGCCAGAGGCTCGCTCCCATGACGGCCTCCGCTTACCCGGCGTACTTCTGGAGCTTGTCCTGCCCTTCGACGACACACTGCGCGGCAGCCGGGGAACTGTTCGGCGGATTGACGGACTGGGGATATGTCGGGGTACGAAACGGCGGCACCTGGATCGCGGCCCGCGTGGCGCAGCCTCATGCGATAGTCGTCACGGATCTCATCGGCGTGTCGTGCGCCGCGCCAAACAGGTGCCTTGCGGTCGGCTACCTGCGTGACCGTCAACCGGTGAACGGCACCTACCCTGACCGCGCGACCGCCGTGTTCTACAACGGCAAGACGTGGACCCGGCTCAACGTGCCCTTCCCGGCGGGGAGCCGGGACACGGCCTTCCAGTCCGTCAGCTGCCTGTCCGTTACCAGGTGCGTCGCGGTCGGCCTTGTCGCGCCTGGGTCGCATGTGTTCTCGAACCACTCCGCCTTCACGGGCTTCTGGAACGGGACAAGCTGGCGGACGGTCCCCGCTTCCTAGCTGCGTCCCGGTCGGCTCAGAGCGGCTCGTAGGAGGTCAGGTCGAGCACGATCGGCACCATCACGGTCAGCACGCGGACAAGCCGCGAGACCGGGACACCGGTGAACTCGATCTTGTAATGGTCGGAAGACGTGAGCATTTCCTTCCGCAGGCCGGCCCAGGTCTTCTGCACTCGCGCGAACGTGCCGCCCTCGGCGGCGGTTACCGCGAAGCGCTTGAGCCCCAGGTCGCCGACCGCCTGTCCGATGGGCTGGCCCTGGTCGTCGAGGAGGGTGTAATTGCGCCGGTTGGGCTCCGTCCGGATCCGGCCCATCAGCTCTCCGCCGGGTTCCTGGACATCGGTACTCCAGGTCGAGGCCCTTTTGACCAGCGAAAGGACCGGCACGCCCGCTGGCGTGGTGATCGTGAACTCGCGGACGTCTCTCATCGGGTCCCGCAGCTTATCCCGGCGGTGTGCTTCGGCTTCAGTGGCGGTGGCGACGAGCTCTCGCTCGTCGTTGAAGATGTGGTAGCTCGCGCGGTCGGCCAGTAGTTTTCCTGGCTGTTTTATCCGTAGTGACCGGAAGTCGAAGATTTCTTCCACACTTGAAAGTATCGCAGCAATTTGCGTTGTATTCTCCCGCGCCTAAGGAAAGCGCCCTTTGTCCGCGCCGGATCAGCAGCAGCGACGTGAGCCCGGCGATGACCGCCATGGCCGCGATTACCACGGTCGCCCGCTGGAATGCCACGAGCGCGCCCGCGCCTGCCGGGTGTCCGAGGACCGTGACCAGCACCGCGACGCCGAGCACGATGCCGACCTGGCGTGCCATGGTGACCACACCCGACCCGGTCGCGAAGCGGTGCGGCGGGATCGCCGAGACCGCCGCGCTCACCAGCGTGGGCAGCGTGAGGCCGACGCCGGTACCGGTCATCAGCATGCCTGGCAGCATGTGCGCCACGTAGTCGGGGCTCGATGACAGCGACAGCCGCCAGAACACGCCTCCCGCGGCGTAGATCGCGCACCCGGCCGCGGCGACCGGTCCCGGGCCGAGCCGCCGGGCGAGCGGGCCCGCGCCGACCGCGAGGAACGGGACGAGCAGCGGGCCCGGGGCGACGGCGAGCCCGGTGCGCAGCGCGGACCAGCCCCACACGTCCTGGCACCACAGCGTCACCAGCAGCAGCATCGCGCCGAACGCCGTGCCGAACAGCACGTTCGCGCAGGTCGCGGTGCCGAAGGCAGGCAGCCGCAGCATGTGCGGCTCGATCACGGGCACCGGGTGCCGGGCCGAACGCCGGGCGAACAGGACCAGCAGGAAGATCCCAACGGCAATCGCGCCGAGCACTCGCGCCGAGGTCCAGCCCCACTCGTCGGCCTTGACGAGCGCCAGGGCGATCGCGCCGATCGCCACGGAGAAGATCGCGGCGCCAACCGTGTCCGGGCGGCCGGCGTCCCTGCCCTCAGCGACATTGCCCCCGGCGGCCGCCCGCGGCAGCGTGCGAACGCTCGCGACCAGCGCGACAGCGGCCACCGGCAGGTTCACCAGGAACACCCACCGCCAGCTCGCGGCGACCAGCGCGCCGCCGAGGACCGGGCCGAGCGCGGCCGCCGCTCCGCCGACCGACGTCCAGGCGCGGATCGCCCCGGTGCGCTTGCCCGGCGGGGCGACCGCGAGCAGCAGGCCGAGCGAGGCCGGCATGAGCAGCGCGCCGCCGGCCGCCTGGACGACGCGCGCCGCGACCAGCACCCAGACGCTGCCCGCGGCGGCGCACGCCGCCGAGGCCAGGGCGAACACCACGACGCCGGTCAGAAACGCGGTGCGGCGGCCGATCCTGTCGGCCGCCCGGCCAGCCGGCACGAGCAGCGCCGCGAACACGATCGCGTAGGCGTTCAGCACCCAGGACAGCGACGCCAGGTCCGAACCGCCGAACGCCCGCCCGATCGACGGCAGCGCCACGTTCACGATGAACAGGTCGAGGTTTACCATCGCGATGCCCGCCGCCACGACCGCGAACACAGCGCCGTAGCGGACGGCGCCCGCCGCCTGCCTCTTGCTGTTATCAGTCGCTATGTCCGCGCCGAGGGCGATCGTCCTGGCCGCGCCTGTCACGGACGCGCCGACGCTCTCTTCCGCCTCGCTCACGTGCCCTCCGCCTCGTCGGCCGCGCTCCGCTCGCCGGGCACGTTTGCCAGTTTGATAATCCAACCTGAGCGTAACCCTTGTTAGTTTGATTTCGCAACCGTGTAAGCTGATCGCATGCGAGACGATCTCCCCGGCCGGCCCTGCTCAGTGGCGGCCGCGCTGAACCTGGTCGGCGAGAAGTGGGCGCTGCTCGCCGTCCGCGAGATCACCTTCGGGAACAAGCGGTTCGACATGATCGCGCGGAACACGGGCGCTCCCCGTGACCGGCTCGCCGCCCGGCTGCGCGCGCTGGAAGCGGCGGGTGTGATCGACCGTCGCCAGTACAGCGAGCATCCGGCGCGTTACGAGTACGAGCTCACGCAGGCCGGCCGCGAACTGCGCGAGGTGCTGCGGGCGCTGCGCGTCTGGGGCGACAAATGGGCGGTCGAGACACCTCCCGCGGTGTTCACGCACTCCTGCGGGCACGACCTGGATTCCGCCGTCATCTGCCGGCACTGCGGCGAGGAGGTCGACTCCGACGACCTCGAACTGCACGTGACGGCCCCCGGCTGGAGCCCCCAGGGCCCGAAGTAACGTAATCCCCCGGCCTGGAGGTCGCGGCGTTCTCGTGGTGCCAGCGCCGCGCCGTTCGGGAATGAATGACGTGTCATGTGAGTTTGATCTCTTTAGTTGCAGCCAGTAGCTAACGAGATTGGACTATTCATGACTGAAGTCGCGCAGCGAACGGAGCTAGGCGCCCTGGACGACGAGGCGCGGGCGGTGCTGTTCACCGAGGCTAGGACCGCGAACACGTTCGCTCCGACGCCGGTGAGCGACGAGGAGCTGAGTTCCATCTGGGACCTGGCGAAGTGGGGACCCACCTCGGCGAACACCCAGCCGCTCCGCGTCCTGTACGTGCGGCCCGGCGAGGCCCGCGACAGGCTGGTCAAGCACATGAGCGACGGGAACAAGGCCAAGACCGAGTCGGCCCCGGCCGTCGCGGTGCTCGCGGTCGACACCCGGTTCCACGAGCACATCCCGACGATCTTCCCGCACCGGCCGGAAATGAAGGACGCGCTCGAGGCGAACGAGGAAAGGCGCCTCGCGGGCGGCAACCTGAACGCCGCGCTGCAGGCCGGCTACTTCATCATGTCGGTCCGCGCGCACGGCCTGGCCGCGGGTCCGATGACGGGATTCGACCCAGCGGGCCTGGACGCGGAGTTCTTCCCGGACGGCCGCTGGCAGGCGATCATGGTGGTCAACATCGGACACCCCGGCGAGAACCCCTGGCTCGCCCGGCTGCCGCGCCTTGACCACGAGGACGTCATCCGCTGGGCCTGAAGGCAGCCTGAGGTGGTTGTGTCAGGATGGGTGCATGGCCGTCGACCGCGAAATACTGTTCCGGCTGGCAACCAGCCAAACGTTTGAGTCCGCCGTCCGCGCGACACCGCTGGGTGAACAGCTCGCGCGGCAGGCGGCGGCCCGGTACGTCGCGGGCACGACACAGATGGCCGCGCTCGAGGCCGCGCGGGAACAACGCGCGCGGGGCGCGGGGAGCAGCCTTGACTTGTTCGGTGAGCAGGTCACGGACATCGCCGTCGCCGAGCAGGTGGCCGCCGACTACCTCGAGCTAGCCGATCAGGTCAACACCATGCCTGGCGACGCCTGGCTGTCCGTCGACCTGTCCCATCTCGGGCTGGACGTCGACCCGGTGGGCTGCGCGGACCGGCTCGCCGCGATCGCGGTCCGGCTGACAGGCGGCCGGCGCATCCAGGTCGGCGCCGAAGACTACAGCCGGGCGGACACGGTGCTTCAGTGCGTCGAGGCCGTCGCCGGCCGGGGGCTGGCCGACCGGCTCGGGGCCACCGCGCAGGCCAACTTCCGGCGCACACCGGATGACCTGGAACGCCTGGTGGCGGCCGGGGTTTACATCCGCCTGGTCAAGGGCGCCTATGTCGAACCAGGCGACCGCGCCCTGCCGTTCGGGGAGCCGACCGACATCGCCTTCCTGCGCCTCGCGCACTGGCTCGCCGACGCCGGCGCCGGGTTCGCGCTGGCGACCCACGACGGGGTCGTGCGCGAGGCCCTGCTCACGGCGCTTGGCCCGCGGCCCGTCGAGCAGCTGCTCGGCGTCCGCCCCGCGGTCATCGACGACCTCGTCAAGCGCGGGATCCCGATTCGGATCTACGTCCCGTTCGGCGACAACTGGTTCCGCTACTGGATGCGCCGCCTAGCCGAATCCCGCGGCACCGGCATGGTCTGAGCCGGAGAGGATGCGGGCCGGGTTTTTGATGAGCATCGTGTCTATCTCGTCGTCCGTGACGCCGTGGTCGCGCAGGTACGGCAGGACGTCCTGGCTGACGTGCAGGTAGTGCCAGTGCTTGAGGTCGTCGAGGGAGCCGGGCGCGAACCAGTCGATGTAGCAGCAGGTGTCGTGGGATAGCACCATGCGGTCCGCTAGGCCGCGGCGGCACAGCTCGACGACCAGGGCGGACCGCTGCTCGAAGGTGGCGAAGTGGTCGATGCCGAAGCGGTCCATGCCGAGGGTGAACCCGGCGTCGGCCATTTTCTCCAGGTAATCGGGGTCGGCCACCAGGTCGCCGCTGTGGCCGAGGACTATCCGGTCCAGGTCGGCGCCCTCTTGCCTGAGGACGTCCAGGATGGCCGGGCCGTGCTTGCCGGCGGCGTGGGTGTGGATCGTGACCGGCGCGTTCGTCGCCGCGTGCGCCCGCGCTACCGAGCGCAGCACCCGCTCGACGCCGGCGGTCAGGCCCCTTGCGTCCACCGCGCATTTGAGCATGGCGGCCTTGACGCCGGTGCCCGCGATGCCTTCGGTGATGTCGCGGACGAAGAACTCGGTCATGGTTGATTTGGGGCGGCGCGAGAAGAACATCGGCACTTCGTCGAACGTGTAGCAGCCGGTGGCGACGACGATGTTCAGGCCGGGCACCTGTTCGGCTATCCGCTTGACGCGGGGAATGTCGCGGCCCTGGCCGATCACCGTGACGTCGACGATCGTGCCGATCCCGTGCTCGGGGAGTTCGCGCAGGCGCGCGATGGCGTCGGCGACGCGGGTGTCCTCGTCGCCCCATTCTTCGGGGTAGTTCCGCTGCACGTCGGCGGTCAGCACGAAGACGTGCTCGTGCATCAGCGTGCGGCCGAGGGCGGCGGCGTCCACCGGGCCGAGCACCGTCTGGACCTGTCGCATCGCTTCCACACCGGCATCTTCCCGCACCGGCGGCGCGTTGCCACTTGGTGCTGGCACCAAACCGGGACGCTCGTTGGCCTCATGTCCTACAGGAGGAACGGGATGAGCATCTTCGTCCGGCTTTTGTACTCCGGGTACGCCGTGGGGAAGGTGACCGCGAGATTCCGCTCCTCGACGGTCCCGCAGTAGTAGAAGTACGGGACAAGCACCGCGACGACGATCAGGCCGATCAGGCTGTTGACGAGCGCCGTCCCTACCATCGCGGTCAGCAGTCCGGTGTAGATGGGGTGGCGCACGAACCGGTAGGGCCCTGAGGTGACAAGCTCCGGCTCGGCCCGCTCCGTCATCGGCATCCCCCAGTTGCGGCCGAGGTGCAGGCGGGCCCAGACCGCGAGCGCGATCCCGCAGGCGAACAGCACCGCCCCTATCGCCGCGACGATCACGCTGTGCACAGCCAGGTCGCCAGCGTTGCGGAGGACGCCGGCGATCACGAAGACCCCGACCGCGCTGACGCCGGTCAGCCGTGTTCGCCAGCCGCCGCTGACGCTCTCCTTGCTCGTTGAGGCTGACACGAGCCAGTAGAGCCAGAAGACGATCCAAGCAAGAACGATGGCGAGCTTGAGCGCGTGCATGCCGATCACCGTATTGCCGGCGCCGGCCGCTGTCATCGACTCCCGGGTGGATTGTCATCGGCTCGTGGGTGGATCTGGTCCGCTGGCGCGGTCACGGCGCTGTTCCAGGTACTGGCGTTCGGCGGTGTCGTGGGTCAGGCTGATCGCGCTTTCGTAAGCCGCGACGGCCTCTTCCTTTCGTCCGAGCCGGTCCAGCAGGTGCGCACGGGTGGCTTTGCCCGGCTGGAAGCGCCGGGCGTGCTCACCGGCTTCCTCCAGCACCGCGTCGAGGGCGGCCAGTCCCGCCGCGGGCCCGTCGACCTCGGCGGTGACGGCGGCGAGGGCGACACCGCTGCCGAGAGAGGGCGCGACCGCGTGCAAGATGTGGTGCAAGGTGAGCAATGTCGGCCAATCCGTCGTGCCGTCGCGTCCCCGGGCGCAGTGCACGGCCTGGATCGCGGCCTCGAGCTGGAACCGTCCCAGCTGTCCCCGCCCGTGCGCGGCCCGCAGGTGCTCGTGCGCCCGGCCGATCAGGTGCGGGCTCCACAACGCGGGATCCTGGTCGGCGAGCGGGACGAAACGCCCGCCCGCGTCGAACCGGGCCGGTGTGCGTGCCGCCGAGAGCTCGATCAAAGCCGCGAGTCCCCGGGCCTCCGGATCGTCGGGAACGAGTGTGGCGAGCACTTCGGCGAGGTGCAGCGCATCGGAAGGCAGCGGGCGGACTTGCGGTCCGGTCGCCCAGTCGATGACATAGGCGCCGTAAACCGCCTCAAGGACCGAAGTCATCCGCGCCGGGAGGTCCGCCCGGTCCGGGATGCGGAAGGGAATGCCGACCGCCTTGACGCGCTTCTTCGCCCGGACCAGACGGGTCGCCATCGTCGACGGCGGCACCGAGAAGGCACGTCCGACCTGCCCGGCGGTGTAGCCGAGCACCGTGTTGAGCATGAGAGGCGTGCGCACCGCGCGTTCGATCGCCGGGTGCGCGCACACGAGCATCAGTTCAAGCCGCCGGTCAGGGATCGAGTCGACGTCAATCTCATCGATATGCGCCAGCGTGTCCTTGGCGGCGTCGAGGGGGACGGCCCGCCGCGTCCGCGCGGACTTCCACTCATCGCGCAGCCGGTTGCGGGCGACGGTCAGCAGCCAGGCGTCGGGGTTGCCCGGTACCCCCTGCGACGGCCACGTCCGCAGGGCCCGCTCGAATGCGTCGGCAAGCGCGTCTTCCGCCGCGGCGAGGTCACTCGTGGAGCCGGCCAGCAGGGCGAGCAGCCGCCCGTAGCTGTCCCGGGCCGCCACGGCGGCGGAGCGGGCCGCCGGCCCCGGATTACCCGGGGCCGGGGCCGGCTCTGTCGCCACCGGACGTCAGCGTGTCCACGCGCCGTTGACGAAGGCGGTCGCGGTCGGGCGCACCTCGAGCACGCCCCACTGGGCCCCAGGACACTTCTCGGCCCAGCCGATGGCCGCGTCAAGGTCGGGTACCTCGAGCACGAAAATTCCGGCCAGGGCCTCCTTCGTCTCGGCGAAGGGCCCGTCCTGTACCCGCAGTGCGCCTTCCTTACAGGTCACGGTCGTCGTCGCGGCGGACGGCTGGAGCACATCGGCTGACAGCAGCACCCCAGCGGACTCCAGCGCACGGCCGTAGGCCCCGAACGCCTCCTTCGCCTCCGCGATGGCCTCCTCGCTGATCTCACCCTCCCCGGGCTCCCGGTAGTGCATCAGCAGTGCGTAACGCATCGTCGTCGCCTCCCATCCCAGTGTCGCGCCCATCGCGACATCTGCACCACGATGACGATCGGACAACCCTCAAATCGTCACGAGGGAAACTCGCACCGATCTGGGTTCCGCCTCCGTTGATTGTCAGACGCATGCGGGATGCTGTTCTCATGGCCGATGGTGGTGCGCCTCGCAACCGGTTGAGCAGCTTCAGCCCCGTCTTCCCCGTGCGCGACCTGCGGCGCGCAATGGCGCACTACGCGTCGCTCGGCTTCGAGGTGGAATCGTACGCCGACGGGGACGGGTACGGATTCGCCGGGCGGGACGAGGTGAGCCTGCACCTGTCGGTCGACGAAGAGCACGGGCCGCACGCCAACCACCAGCACGTCGGCACCGCCTACCTGTATGTCGAGGACGCCGACGCGCTGTACGACGAGTGGGCCCGGCCCGGCGTCGGCGGGCTGACCCGCCGAGTCGGCGACACGGCGTACAAGCTGCGCGAGGGCTCGCACGTCGACCCGGACGGCAACCTGATCCGCTTCGGCTCCCCGATGCCCGGCCGGCCAGCCGAGCGCTTGCGCGCGCACCTGCAGGCGCGGTACGGGATCACGGTGGCCGCGATGCCCCAGCTTTTGACCTGGGCGTCTGGCGGGTCGAGCGGGCGGACGGGCCGGACTGGGTAGCCCGCTGGTTCGCCGCCCGCAGGACCGCCGAGGCGGTGGCCGGGGACGCCGCGATCCTGCGCACGCTGGCGGCGCACGAGTTCCCAGCCGAGCGGTGCGCGGCGGACGAGCCGGTCTCCGTCCTCGACGGCCGCTCCGTACTGGTCACCGAATGGGCCGACCCAGTTCCCCGGCAGGAGCGGCGGGACGCCATCCGCGCGGCGGGCGGCCTCCGCCACCTGGGCTCGCTGCTTGGGCGCCTGCACACGCTGGGCGATGGCGCGGCCGCGCGGCCGGGCGGCGCCTGGCACCACCTCGCCGACGGGCTGCCGTCGGCGGAAATCGCGGCCGCCGACCGGATGCTCGCCGAGGCCGCGCCCGTCATTCCCGACGCCGAGCGGGCGGCGTTCGACGAGCTCCGGGCGCTGGACGCGGCGCAGGGACTGCCGGAGGGGCTGATCCACCCGGACTTCGTCCTCGCGAACGTGGTCGCGACGCCAGGCGGGATGGTCCTCGTGGACTGGGCAGGCGCCGGCCGCGGGCCGCGGCTGTGGCCGCTAGCGTTCCTGCTGTACTCGGAGGCCGCGAAAGAGCCGCGCCGGGCGGGCGCGGTGCTGCTCGGCTACCGTGAGCACGTCACGCTGGAGGCGGCGGAACTCGACCGCCTGGCCGCCGTCGCCCAGGCTCGCCCCCTCATCCTCCGCGCGTGGTCGGTATGCATGGGACACACAACGCCGACGCAGGCCCTGACGGCCGCGTCGGAGACGAAGGCCCTGACCGAGGTGATCGCGACCCGGATCCGCGCGGCGGTGACGGGCCGCTGACGCCCCGCGCCGGCCGAGCTGGCACATATGCATCGACGATCGAGCTGCCGGCCTCGGATATATTTGCGGTTTCCGGTGCTCTACCACCGCAAATCGCCAACATATCGGACCGAGCCCTGCGCCGACCACGGAATGTCAGACCTCGGTGCTATATCTGTGACATGAAGTACACCATCGCGCCAGACCCGCCCTTCTCACTTGCTGCGGCCGCGGCTTTCGGGTTCGGTCCCAGGACCGGGCGTCCGGGACCGGTCGCGAACGAGATGAGCCTCGCGTTCGTCACCGACGACATGCGCCACCACGCCGGGGTGCGCCTAGCCCAGGATCCCGGCGGCACGGTTTCTGTGTCCGTCGACACCGACGCCGACGGGGAGCACGTGCTGCGGCAGGTCCGGCGGATCCTGTCACTCGACCATCCCGGGGCGGGGTGGGCCGAGGTCGGCGCGCGCGACCCGGTCATCGGCGGCCTGCAACGAGACCACGATGGACTGCGGCCGGTCTTGTTCCATTCTCCGTACGAGGCCGCTGCGTGGTCGATCATCAGCGCCCGCAGGCATCGCTCGCAGGCCGCGATGATTCGTGACCGGATCAGCGCCGATCTCGGCGCTACGTTCACGATCGGCGGCGAGCAGGTCCACGCGTTCCCGCTCCCGGAACGGCTGCTGGCGGCCGAAACGATCCGCAGCGTCGCGCCGGTCCGGATGGGGTGGCTGCATGCCGTCGCCCGCGCGGCCCTGGACGGCGCGCTCGACGCGGCGCGGCTCGCCGCGATGGAACCAGACCACGCGCTGGAAGAACTCCAGCGGCTGCCCGGTATTGGCCCGAGCTACGCGACGCTGATCTTGCTGCGCGCCACCGGGGTCACCGACGCGATGACGTTTGGCGAGCCGCGGCTGCCCGGTTACGTGGCCCACTTCTACGGGACGGGTGCCGGGCCGGCCTCCCGCGCGGACCTCGAACGGATCTCTCGCGTCTGGCGTCCGTACCGGACCTGGGCGGCGGTCCTGATCCGCGTCGCGGGCGACCACCTCGGCGTGCCCGCGGCGGCCTAGCCGCGCGAGTGATGCTCCCGCTACGGCTTCCTGGCGAGCGCGCCGTAGAAAGGGACCACCTGGTCAAAGCTCGGGTCGCCGGGCTGGGGGCGCCACTGACAGATGGGCACCAGACCGGGCGGGAGCACGTCGAGGCCCGCGAGCAGGCCGGCTACCTCGTTATGGGAGCGAAGCGTGACCGGTTTCGGCGACTGTCTGTTCCACCGGGTGGCGGCCAGGTGGAACGCCTGGTCCAGGTCGCTGGCGTGATGATACAGAGCCAGGTGGCTGCCCGACGGCCCGGCGTCGAGCAGCGTGCGCACGATGCCGCCCGCCGCCGCGATGTCAGGAATGAAACCCAGCGTCGACATCAGCATGAACGCGACCGGCTGTCCGAAGTCCAGCGTCTCGCCGGCGCGCGCCACGATATCGCCGACATCGCGCAGGCACGCGTCGAGGCAGCCAATGGCGCCTTCGGGCGCGGACGTCATCAGCGCGCGGGCGTGCGCGAGCACGACCGGATCGCTGTCCGCGTAGACGACGCGGCACGTGGGGTCTATTGACTGCGCCACGTCGTGCGTCTCGTTCGTCGTGGCCAGGCCGATGCCGATCTTGAGGAACTGCGTGACGCCGGCCTGGGCGACCAGGTATCGCACCGCGCGGTGATGGAAGGCGCGCGCGGCGGACGTGATCATCGCGACCGACGGCGCCAGCGCGATCATCGACCGCGCGGCCTTGCGGTCGACCTCGAAGTTGTTCCGCCCGCCGTACAGGTAGTCACCGACACGCGCAGGATTCGGCACGGAGGTGTCGACCAGCGCGGCCTTCGCGCGCCGCCCCCCGTCGTCGTCCGCCACCGCGGTCCCCTTCCGCTTTCTAGGGTTTGCGTCCGACGGCGCCATACAGCGGAAGCACGCCGTCGTAAGCCGGATCAGCGTCATCGGGTCGCCACTGGTTGACCGGCACTACGCCGGGCTCGACCAGCTCAAGGCCATCGAACCAGGAGGTGACCGCGGCGCGGTCGCGCAGCCAGACCGGGGTCGGCACGGCTTGGTTCCAGCATTGTCGCGCCTCGTTCGCCGCCTCGCCGAGGTCGCTGGCAGGCTGGGTGACAGCCAGGTAGCTGCCCGGCGGCACCGCGTCGAGCAGCGCCGCGAGGATGGCCGTGACCTCGTCGGTCCTCTCGACGTAGGTCAGCGTGCCGACCAGCACCAGCGCGGCCGGCTGGTCGAAATCCAGGCACTCGCGGGCGGCCGCGATGATCTTGCCGGGATCACGGATGTCCGCGTCGATGTAGCTGGTCGTGCCCGCCACGGCGGAACGCAGCAGCGCGCGGGCGTGCGCGAGCACCACGGGGTCGTTGTCCACCAGGACGATCCTGGATTCCGGCGCGACGGCCTGCGCGATCTCGTGGGTGTTGCCCGCCGTCGGGATGCCGGTGCCGATGTCGAGGAACTGGCGAACGCCGACGTCGGCGGCCAGATAGCCGACCGCGCGGCGCAGGAAGGCTCGCGACCCGGGGCCGACCGCCCCCATCACCGGGGCGACCTCGATCAGCTGGCGGGCCGCGTTACGGTCGGCCGCGAAGTTATCCCGCCCGCCGACCAGGTAGTTCCAGACCCGGGCGACGTTCGGCACCGTGGGGTCGATCTTGGCCAACCGGACCGGGCGAGCTGTCGCCCGGAGCCAATCGTCCGTAACCGAAGGCCAACCCCTTTACCGCCACCGTCTCACCAGGCCGCTCCATCGCAGCCTCACTCACCGAGACCGCGTGGTAGCAGTTTTACCATACTTTGGCTTGGACAACACCAATGTCATTCCGGCCCGCGTTCACGCCCGGAACGGGGCTCCGGTGACCTTCGCCGCGATACCGGTCCGGTCCAGATAGGGCGTAATGCCCCCCAGGTGGAACGGCCATCCCGCGCCCAGGATCATGCACAGGTCGATGTCCTCGGGCGCGGCGACCACGCCTTCGTCCAGCATGATCCGGATCTCTTCTGCCAGCCCTTCCAGGGCGCGGGCGAGGACCTCAGGGCCGGTCGACGGGCTGTCGCCGCCGGCCAGGGCCGCGAGGACCAGCGGGTCGACCGACAGGTCGCTCTGGTAGACCGCGGTCTTCCCTGACGCCACCAGGGCGGCCAGCTTCGGCGAGACCGCGAACCGGTCGGGGAAGGCGGCGGCGAGCGTCCCCGCCACGTGCAGCGCGATCGCGGGCCCGACGAGCTGCAGCAGCAGGAACGGCGTCATCGGCAAGCCGAGCGGGTCGGCCGCGTGCTCGGCGACCTCGAACGGCGTGCCCTCGTCGACCGTCCGCGTGATCTCGCCGAGGAACCGGGTGAGCAGCCGGTTGACCACGAACGCGGGCCGGTCGGCGACGATCACGCAGTTCTTCTTCAGCGTCCGGCCGACCGCCAGCGCGGTCGCGACGGCGGCGTCACCGGTCGCGGCCCCGCGCACCACCTCGACCAGCGGCAGCACCGCGACCGGGTTGAAGAAGTGGAACCCGACCACCCGCTCGGGGTGTGCGAGCCCGGCGGCCATGTCGGACACCGACAGCGACGAGGTGTTGGTGGCGAGCACGCAGTCCGGCCGGACTATCGCCTCGACCTCGGCGAACACCTGCTTCTTGACGGACAGCTCCTCGAAGACGGCCTCGATGACGAAGTCGGCGTCGGCGAAGGCGCTCGGCCCCGCCTTCGACACCGACCCGCTGACCAGCGCCTTCTGCCGGTTAGCCGCGTCGGCCGACAGGCGCCCCCGGGACAGCTGCTTGTCGATCTCCGCGTGCACGTAGGCCACGCCGGAGTCCACGCGGGCCTGGTCCAGGTCCGTCATCACCACGGGGACCTGCAGCCGACGGACGAACAGCAGCGCGATCTGCGCCGCCATCAGCCCGGCACCGACGATGCCCACCTTGGTCACGGGCCTGGCCAGCGAACGGTCCGGTGCTCCGGCCGGCCGCTTGGCGCGCTTGTTCACGAGGTCGAACGCGTAGAGCCCGGCGCGCAGCTCCTCGGACAGCAGCAGGTCGGCCAGCGCCTCGTCCTCGGCGGCAAAGCCCTCGTCGCGTGATCGTGTCCGCGCACCCGCCACCAGCTCAATCGCCCGGTACGGTGCCGGTGCCGCGCCGTGCAGCTTGCCGTCCGCGAAGAACCGCGCGGACGCTACCGCGGCATCCCAGTCATGTTCGGAGGCCAGGCCGGCGCGCGTGACTTCGGAACCCGCGAGCACGGTGGCCGCCCAGCGCAGCGACTCTTCCAGGAAGTCGGCCGGGGAGAACATCGCGTCCGCGATGCCAAGCGCGAACGCTTGGGGGCCGCGCAGCATCGTGTTCTGGGACAGCGAGTTCTCGACGATCACCTTCAGCGCGGCCGACGGCCCGATCAGCCGGGGCAGCAGGTAGGTGCCGCCCCAGCCGGGTACCAGGCCGAGGAAGCACTCGGGCAGCGCCACCATGGGCACACCGGACGAGATCGTCCGGTACGTGCAGTGCAGCGCGATCTCCAGTCCCCCGCCTAGCGCCACGCCGTTGACGAACGCGAACGACGGCACGCCGAGCTCCCCCAGCCTGCGGAACACCCCGTGGCCAAGCCGCGCGATGGCCAGCGCGTTGTCACGGGCGCCGTCCCGCCTTTCTCGGGGGGGTTTGGGGGGGTCGTCCCCCCGGGTTAGCAGAGCGGCCCCGTCCAGGTCCGCGCCGACGGCGAGGATGAACGGCTTGCCGGTCACGCCGACGGCGGCGATCTCGCCGGCGGCCACCCGGGCGGCGATGCCGTCCAGGGCCGCGTTGAGCGAGAGCAGGCCGCGGGGACCGAAGGTGTTCGGCTTGGTGTGGTCGTGGCCGTTGTCGAGGGTGATCAGCGCCAGGATGCCGGCACCGGGGACAGCGGCGTTCAGGTCCACGTCCCTGACGATGGCCTTGGTGACCACCTCGTCGGGATAAATGTCGTCCAGGCTCTGCCGACCCGGGGGGACGACCCCCCGGAACCCCCCGTCAGCGGCTTCGCCGGGGGACACGCCTGAGCCGTTCGGGATAGTCATTTTCCTAGATCCTCTCCCACAGCACAGTGCCGCCCATGCCCATGCCCACGCACATCGTCGTCATCCCGTAGCGGACATCCGGATGCTCCGCGAACTGTCGGGCTAGCTGGATCATCAGCCGGACGCCCGAGGACGCCAGCGGGTGGCCGAGCGCGATCGCGCCGCCCCACGGGTTCACCCGGGGGTCGTCACCGTCGATCTTGAAGTGGTCGAGGAACGCGAGAACCTGGACGGCGAACGCCTCGTTGATCTCGATCAGGCCGATGTCGTCCATGGTCAGGTTGTTGCGGGCCAGCAGCTTCTCGGTCGCGGGCACCGGGCCGATGCCCATCACCTCGGGCTCGACGCCCGCGAACTGGAAGTCCACCAGCCGCATCTTGGCGGACAGCCCGAGCTCGGCCGCGACTTCTTCGGCGGCGATGACGCAGCCGGTCGCGCCGTCGTTGATGCCCGAGGAGTTGCCGGCGGTGACCCGGCCGTGCGGGCGGAACGGCGTCTTCAGCCCCGCCAGGGTCTCGACCGTCGTGTCCGGGCGCGGCGGCTCGTCGACCGTGGCCCAGCCCCAGCCGAGCTCGGCGGTGCGGATCGCCATCGGCACCAGGTCCGGCTGGATCTTGCCGCCGGCGTAGGCCTTCGCGACCTTGGCCTGGCTCGCGGCGGCGTACGCGTCCGCGCGGTCCTTGGTGATCGCCGGGAACCGGTCGTGCAGGTTCTCGGCTGTCATGCCCATGAACAGCGCGGACTCATCGACGATGTGCTCGGAGACGAACCGCGGGTTGGGGTCGACACCCTCGCCCATCGGGTGGCGGCCCATGTGCTCGACGCCGCCGGCGATGGCCACGTCGGCCGCGCCCAGCGCGACCTCGCCGGCCACTGTGGTCACCGCGGTCATCGCGCCGGCGCACATCCGGTCGATCGCGTACCCGGGCACCGTCACCGGCAGGCCCGCGAGGATCGCGGCGCTGCGCCCGATCGTCAGCCCCTGGTCGCCGATCTGCGTGGTCGCCGCGATCGCGACCTCACCGATCCGGTCCTTCGGCAGGTCCGGATTTCGCCGGAGCAGCTCCCTGATGACGCGGACCACCAGGTCATCGGCCCTGGTCTGCGCGTAGATGCCCGTCGACCCTGACTTGCCGAACGGCGTGCGGACGCCGTCCACGAAAACCACATCGCGTGCCCTCATGCCACCTATGCTACTCGCCAGTAACCTCTGGGCCTAACGACCTTTGCGAAGAAATTGAACGAGCCGCTCGAGCGGCCAGGTGTTGATCACATCGTCCGGGGTCAGCCAGCCGCGCTGCGCGGTCCCGACGCCGTATTTCATATTGGCCAGGTGCGCGATCGCGTGCGCGTCCGTGTCGATCGCGAACTTCACGCCCGCTTCCTTGGCTGCCCTGATGTGCTCGGACGGCAGGTCGAGCCGCTCCGGCGACGCGTTCACCTCCAGCGCGGTGCCGGTGCGCGCGCAGGCCAGGAACAGCTCGGCGAGGTCGACGTCGACGGGCGGCCGCCGCCCGAACTTGCGGGTTAGTGGGTGCCCGATGATGTTCACCCGCGGGTTCTCGCAGGCGGCGACGAATCGCCTGGTCATCGCCTTCGCGTCCTGGTCGAAGTGGGAGTGGACCGAGGCGACGCAGATGTCGAAGCCGGCCAGGAAGTCCTCGTCCCAGTCGACCGAGCCGTCCGGCGCGATGTTCAGTTCGGTGCCGTGCAGCAGCGCCATGCTCGTCGCAAACGCGTGCACCCGCTCCCGCTGGGCGAGCATTTTCTCGGTCGTCATCCGCTGCATGACCAGGTTCGGCGCGTGGTCCGTGATCGCGTAGTAGTCGTAGCCGCGGCTGGCGGCCGCGGCGATCATGTCCTCCAGGCTCGCCACGCCGTCTGTCAGGTTGGTGTGCGTGTGGAGATCACCACGAAGATCTTTTTCCTGAACGATGGGTGGTATCCGCCTAGTGAGGGCCGCCTCGACCTCGCCGGTGTCCTCGCGCAGCGGCGGCGGCACCCACTCCATGTCGAGCGCTCCGTACACCTCGTGTTCTGTCGCGCTGGCGATGAGTTCGTCGTCTCTGAACAGGCCGTACTCGGACAGCTTGAGGCCGCGCCGCACCGCGATCGCGCGGGTGGCGACGTTGTGCGCCTGTGAGCCGGTGAAGTACTGCAGGGCGGCGCCCCAGCATTCGGGCTTGACCACCCGCAGGTCGGCCTGGAGCCGTGCGCTCATCCTGATCGACGTCTTGGTCGGCCCGGAGACTATGACGTCGCCGGACAGCTTCCTGAACGCGTTCATGATTCGTTCCGCGCTCGCATCGCTCGTCGCGGTGGCGAGGATGTCGACGTCGCCGATGGTCTCGCGCCAGCGGCGCAGCGATCCCGCGTAGGCGACGCGTTCGCAGTCGGGTGTGAGCGCGTCGACGATCTCGGTCGCGGTGGTGAGCGCGACGTTGAGCAGCACGCGGTCCTGCGTCATGACCTCCAGGCCGCGCAGGATGCGCTCTTCGCTTTTCGCGCCGAAGCCGGCCAGGTCGCGCAGCCGTCCGTTGGCGACCGCCTCGCGCAAGCCGTCAACGGAGGCGATGCCAAGCTCTTGGTTCAGCAGCAGCGCGCGCTTCGGGCCGAGGCCCGGTACTCGCGTCAGGTCCCGTACGCCGGGCGGTATCCGGGTCCGGATTTCCTCCAGGGCGCTGAAGGTGCCCGTTCGCTGGAATTCGGTGACCTTGCCCGCGATCGACTTGCCGACGCCGGGGATCTTGGTCAGCGCGGCCTCGTTCATGGTGCTCACGTCGCCTGGCTGCCCGGCGATGGCCTTCGCGGCCTTCTCGTAGTTCCGCGCCCGGAACTGGTCGCCGCCGGTGATGGCCAGCAGTTCGGCGTACTCCCGCAGCAACGCCGCGACGGTCTCGTTGGTCCGCGCCATGGAGGCTATTCTCCCCCGGACAGCGTCTGCTCTCCCCCGGACAGCGCCTGGGCGGAGCGGAGGAAGGCCTCGCGGTCGGCGGCGGGGAGGCTGGCCAGCATCCGGTCCTCGTTGGCCTGGATCTCGGTCCGCACCGCTAGGCGAGTCCGTCGCCCGGCCGGCGTGATGGAAAGCAGCCGGGCCCGGCGGTCGGCGGGATCGGGCTCGCGGGCGATGAGCCCGTCCCGCTGGAGTTCGTCGAGTATGGCGATGATCCGCGTCTTGTCCGCTCCGATCACCTGCGCCAGCGCAGCCTGGGTGCGCGCCGGGCCTTCGTCCAGCGCGTTGAGCACCACGTAGCCCCACATCGAGATGCCGTGCCTGGCCAGTACGGGCAGTTCGGCCGCGATGAGCGCCCGGAGCAGGGGCTGCAGCATCGCGGCCAGGTCGCGCCGGTCACCGGCCCCGTTCGCCATGCGAAGAAGATACCGCTTGACAGACGATAAGCAAACGTAAATGATAAGCGTATGCCTACTAATTTCGATGGAGAGATCGTGGACCTGGACGCGCGGGCCGTCAGGGAAAGCGCGCGGCTGGTCGCGGGGGTAACGGCAGCGGACCTGACGCTGCCCACGCCGTGCGCCGACTGGACGCTGCACGGCCTGCTGAGGCACATGATCGCGCAGCACTACGGCTTCGCGGCCGCGATGGCCGGGGACGGCGACCTGGCGCGGTGGCGGCCGCGGCCGCTAGGGCAGGACCCGGTGGCCGCCTACAACGCCGCGGCCGAGTGCGTGCTAGCGGCCTTCGCCGCCGACGGCGCGCTCGACCGGGACGTCCCGCTGCCTGAGATCGCCCGTCGCATGACGTTCCCGGCGGGGCAGGCGATCAGCTTCCACTTCGTCGACTATGTGGTGCACTCCTGGGATGTGGCCAGGACACTGGGCCTCCCGGTTCGTTTCGAGGCGGCACTGCTCGACGCGGCCCTGAGCGTGGCGCGGGCGGTGCCGGGCGGCGACGCGAGGCTCGCGCCCGGAGCCGCCTTCGCACCGGAGGTCGCCTGCCCGAGCGAGTCGGCGCTTGACAAGATCGTCGCGGTCCTTGGCCGTTCGCCTGACTGGGGTCCGGCCGGATCAGAGGGTGAATGAGGAATTGCCCGCGTTGCGCGCACCCTTAGGGGCTGTTAGCAGGATCCGCGTGAGTGACGTGCGGGTCACGCGCGAGCCGCTTGAGACGGCCGGGACGTCAGGGCCGCCACCGGCGCCGAGCGCGCGAAACGTTCCGGATTTCTGTTGCTATAACAGCAGAAAAACGGAACATTTCGAAATCTCTTCCTGTTAACGTGCCGAACGAGCGCCGGGAACCCTCCGCACCCCGGGCCCGCGAGCGTCGCCGATACCACCCATATCGGGCGCAAGCGGTAGCGCTTGCGCGCAAAGCGGTCGCGTGGAGCCGGACCGTCCGCCCGAGCGGGACTATGCGGCGGGGACGGACGCGGGGAGAGTGGAGGCTTCCGGGGCGGGAGGGGCGGGAGTGGCGGCGCGCAGGCGGAACCCCAAGACGAGCAGGACTATCAAGAGCGCCAGGCCGCCGAGGATGTAGATGTTGCCCCACAGCAGCTGGAAGCCATGCCAGTGGTACTCCACCCACTGCGGGCGGTCGCCGTACTTGCTGAACAGGATCGGGTTGGTGTTCTTCTGCGCCCACAGGAAGCCGAGCGAGAACTTGCCGAGGTTGCGCGCCTTCTCCCAGATCGCGTCCGGCCAGGCGCCGAAGGCGAATATTATGCCGATGGCAAGTGCGGCCAGGCCGCGGGCGTG
>DATMKQ010000343.1:0-11018 GCA_035571275.1 Trebonia sp. | reverse complement strand
TCGAACTTCAAGGTTGCCAAGTGGATACCGGGCTACTTGCGGTGGTACCGGTTCGCGTTCGGCCGGCGGCTGACTGCCGAGCAGGTCAGGGCCTACGGACAGAAGAAACGAAAGGACAACGACCAGTAATGCAGAAGGTTCTGATCAGCGGGTCGGCCGGGTTCATCGGCGGCTACGTGGTCGAGGAACTGCTCGCGAAGGGTTACGCCGTCGTCGGCGTCGACAACTTCTCCAAGTACGGGAAGGTCGCCAAGTCGTACGACAACCACCCCAACTACGAGCTGGTCGAGGGCGATTGCCGTGACGTCGAGCTGATGACGCGGCTGCTTGCGGACTGCGACCACTTCATCGCGGGCGCCGCGATGATCGGTGGCATCTCCTATTTCCACACCTACGCTTACGACCTGCTGGCCACCAACGAGCGGATCATCGCGGCGTCCTGCGACGCGGCCATCGCGGTGCACAAGGCCGGCAGGCTCCAGAAGGTCACGTACATGTCGTCCTCGATGGTGTTCGAGTCCACCTCCGAGTGGCCGTCCTACGAGGGCCAGGAGCGCGAGGTCCCGCCGCCGCTGTCCTCTTACGGCTTCCAGAAGCTGGCCGTGGAGTACTTCGCCCGCGCCGCCTGGGACCAGTACAAGCTGCCGTACACGATCGTGCGGCCGTTCAACTGCGTCGGCATCGGCGAGTCCCGCGCGCTCGGCGACGAGGAGATCCTGTCTGGCAACGTCCAGCTCGCGATGAGCCACGTGGTGCCCGACTTGGTGCAGAAGCTGCTCAAGGGCCAGGACCCGCTGCACATCCTCGGCTCGGGTGAGCAGATCAGGCACTACACCTACGGCGGCGACCTCGCCCGCGGCGTGGTCATGGCCATGGAGCACCCGGACGCGCGGAACGACGACTTCAACCTGTCCACCGCCGAGTCCACGACGGTGCGCCAGCTCGCCGAGTCGATCTGGACGAAGGTCAAGGGTCAGGACGTTCCGCTGCGGACGGTCAGCGACGACCCGTTCGAGTACGACGTGCAGCGCCGCGTCCCCGACACCGAGAAGGCCAAGAAGGTGCTCGGCTTCGAGGCGACGACCTCGCTGGACGAGATGCTCGACGAGGTGATCCCCTGGATCGCCCAGGCCATCCAGCACGGGACGATCTAAACGAGCACGATCTAGCACACACTCCGCGCCCTCGAGCGCGGCGACCGCATACCGTGGCCGGTGGCGCATCCATGACGCTTGGCGTCGCCGATGCGGCACCGGTCACGCTTGTTTACCGGGGCCGGCACGCCCGTAGTGTTCAGCCTTCGGCGAGCCCTAGTGACCAGCGCTGCCAAGTGAACGTAGCCTAGAGGCGTGGACCGGCGAATATTCGGGCTTGAGAACGAGTACGGCGTTACCTGTACTTTCCGCGGGCAGCGGCGGCTGTCACCGGATGAGGTCGCGCGTTATCTCTTCCGCCGCGTGGTGTCATGGGGCCGCAGCAGCAACGTTTTCTTGAAAAACGGCGCGCGGCTCTACCTGGACGTGGGCAGTCACCCGGAGTACGCCACCCCGGAATGTGACAACGTGATCGACCTCGTCGCGCACGACAAGGCGGGGGAGCGGATCCTTGAGGGCCTGCTCGTCGACGCGGACCGGCGCCTTCGGGAAGAGGGCATCGCCGGCGATATCTACCTGTTCAAGAACAACACCGACTCGGCGGGCAACTCCTACGGGTGCCACGAGAACTATCTGGTGGGCAGGCACGGGGAGTTCGGCAGGCTGGCCGACATCCTGATCCCGTTCCTGGTGACCAGGCAGATCATCTGCGGCGCGGGGAAGGTCCTGCAGACTCCGCGCGGCGCGGTCTACTGCGTCAGCCAGCGGGCCGAGCACATCTGGGAAGGCGTCTCGAGCGCGACCACCAGGTCCCGCCCGATCATCAACACGCGTGACGAACCTCACGCCGACGCCGAACGGTTCCGTCGCCTGCACGTCATCGTCGGCGACTCCAACATGAGCGAGACCACGATGCTGCTCAAGGTCGGCGCCACCGACCTGGTGCTGCGCATGGTGGAGGCCGGCGTCGTGCTCCGCGACATGACGCTGGACAACCCGATCCGCGCGATCCGCGAGGTCAGCCACGACATGACCGGCCGCAGCCGGGTACGGCTGGCGAACGGCCGCGAGATGAGCGCGCTCGAGATCCAGTACGAGTACCTGACGCGGGCAAAGGACTTCACGGACAAGAACGGGCTCGACCCGATCAGCAAGCGGGTCCTGGAGATGTGGGAGCGGACGCTCGGCGCGATCGAGAGCGGCGATCTGGACCGGATCGCCCGGGAGATCGACTGGGTGACCAAGTACCAGCTGATCGAGCGCTACCGGGCCAAGCACGACCTGCCGCTGTCCGCGCCCCGCGTCGCCCAGCTCGACCTGGCCTACCACGACGTGCACCGCGGCCGCGGCCTGTACTACCTGCTCCAGCGCAACGGCGCGGTGGACCGCGTGACCAGGGACCTGGACATCTTCGAGGCCAAGATGGTGCCGCCGCAGACGACCCGCGCCAAGCTGCGCGGCGAGTTCATCCGCCGGGCCCAGGAGAAGCGCCGCGACTTCACCGTCGACTGGGTGCACCTGAAGCTGAACGACCAGGCCCAGCGCACCGTGCTGTGCAAGGACCCGTTCCGCTCGGTAGACGAGCGAGTGGAAAAGCTCATCGCCGGCATGTAGGCGAAAGGCATTTCTTCCGAACGGTGCCCGGCTTACTCCGGATCCGCCAGCTTACTTACTGGAACAGGATGCGGCGGCGTGCTACCAGGATCAGCACGACCACGATGATCGTCGTAAGCACGGCCAGGTGCTTGTTCGTGATCACCCGGTTGGCCGCGAACACACCGAACTTCTTGCCGCTGTCCGCGGTCGCTGGCACCCGGGGGGTGCCGAGCAGCATGATCACGGCGAGTAGGAACGCGTCGATGTACGTCCGGCCATCGCCGAAAGTGGAGTTCCAGAACTGCGCGGACGCGAACACCATCTCGACGAGCACGAACCCGACGAACGCGACCCGCTCGTGCAGCGGGGCGGTGGTGGACCGTATCACGAGCAGCCCGGCCACCACGACCGCGAGAAGGACTAGGACCTCGATGACGTTGTAGTCATACAGCCCCAGGTGCGTCCAGCTCATCCTGTGGAAATAGCGCACGATCCAGGGGACCATCGCCTTGAACGGGAGCGTGAAGTTCTGCGTCACGTCGGAGACGCCGCCGGACTTGCCCTTGACGACGACGTGCTCGATGCCCTGCAGCACCACGTATGCCGCGCCAGGCAGCACCCACACCAGGTCCTGGCGGCCGGGCCGGGCCTGGCGGCGGTACATCTGGTAGAGCCGGGTGAGCGCGATAGCGACCGCGACGACCAGGATGGGCTCGTTGGTGATCGCGCCGTACATGACCAGGACGGCGGCCAGTATGTAGCGCGAGTGCCGGTAGGCGAGCAGCCCGCCGAGCATGCACGCGTCGGCCAGCGGTTCTGACGTGTCGCGGCCGACGCTGATCACCAGGCCGAAGTAAGCGACGAACAGCAGTCCCCACAGCGCGTGCCTGCCGGACTCGCGGGCGAACTTCCCGCCGAGCCAGCCCATGATCCCCACGCAGATGAGGTTGACGACGACGAGCGCCACCGGCACCAGGTGGTGCTGCCCGAGCGACACGATCCACGCCACTACCGGGTACCCGAGCCTGGTGTACCGGTAGTTGTAGTCCATGGTGATGCCGTAGGCGGTCGGATGCCAGTTGAACGGGTTCAACGCGAGCCGGTAGTAGAACTGCCCGTCGTACCCCTTGGACAAGACGTGCGGCAGGTCCGCGTGGCGCGAATACGTGTGCCCAGCCATGACGAACAGGCCGATTTTCCCCGCGGCCCAGGTCTGCCACCGGGCCAGCACGAAGGCAAGCCAGGCGACGAAGGCGATCAGCCCGGTCACGACCGGATAATCGAACTGCCCCAGAACTGAACCTTTACTGGTCCGCTGGGACGCCGCGGGGTCTGTCGTAGATGTGAGCTGCACCCGGATTCATCCGTCCTTCGGGGTAATCCAGCCGTCCTAAGGTAGTGAGGACGCATGAAAGACTTGCGCGCGAAGCCTACCAGAGAGCCACTTCAGGCTACTCTGTGACAGGTTAGAGCCGGAGTGGGTCACGGACCGGCACGGATCGTGCAAGAGTGTAGGACCAATATGCAGGAGTTGATCGCGCTGACAACGGGCAGTGCCGACCGGGTTTCGCCAACAGGAGAGATTTAGTCGAAAGTAATGCCTAACACCGCGCCGGGAACAGAAGCGCTGGCGGGCGGCGTCAAGGAGGACGCCGCGCCGGCTGCTAAAGCGCACCCTGCCGCCCGCTGGTGGCGGTGGGCGGGTGTCGGCGTCTTCCTGCTCGTGATCGTGGTCCTGTTCGACGCCTACCTGCACCTGTCGAAGACCTACCCGGAGAACTCCGACGAGGCCAACATCCTGCTGATGGCCAACGACATGCTGCACGGCAACGTCCTGCTGCATAACTGGTCGGTCTCCGATGTGCCGTTCATCACGACAGAACTGCCGCAGATCGCGCTACTGGTGTGGATGTTCGGCCTGCACCTGAACACGGCGCACATCGCGGCGGCGGTCACCTACACGCTGGTCGTCGCGATCGCGATGCTGCTCGCCAAGGGCAAGGCCCACGGCTGGGCCGCCGTGGCCAGGATGGGGCTCGTACTCGGAATCATGCTCGCGCCCCAGCCGGGCGTGGGCATCTTCGTCGTGATCTTCTCGGTCGGGCACATAGGCACCGCGCTGCCCGTGATGCTGACCTGGCTGGCGATCGACCGGCTCGGCCGCAAGTGGTACGTGCCGCTTGTCGTCGCGGTGCTGCTCGGCTGGGCGCTGGCCGCCGACCCGCTGGTGCTCGTCGTGGCGATCCTCCCGCTGCTCGCGGTCTGCCTGGTACGGGTCGTTTCCGCGCTCGTCATCGGCGCCGTTAAGGACGGCGGCATGCGCGGGCTGCGAGCCGCGGCGCTGGACCGCTGGTTCGAGGTATGGCTGGCCGCCGCGGCGGGCATCGGCTACGCGATCGCCTGGGGCGCCGGGCAGTTCATCAGCTCACACAACGGCTATCAGCAGCAGCCGGTGCCGTTCCAGTTCAACTGGCCCCAGCTGTTCATGCAGTCCCGGATCGTGGTGCACGGGCTGCTCGAGATGTTCGGCGCGTACTTCGTCCCGTGGGTGGACACCTTCATCCAGTGGCCGATCACCCAAAGCGCCCCGAGCGGGCTCGACCAGGCCATCGCGCTGACGCACCTGGTCGGCGTGATATTCGCGCTGTGGGGCGCCTGCGCCATCGCCCGGCGGTTCTTCTTCCGCGACGCCGACATCGTGAGCCAGCTCCTGCTCGCCGGGATCGTGGCGAACATCGCCGCGTACGTGCCAAGCACGCTGGCGCATCACACGGCCCTGAACGTCCGGGAGATCGCTCCCGTGCTCCCGTTCGCCGCGGTGCTGGCCGGCCGGATGATCGGCGACCGGCTGGTCCGCGGGCCGGTGTGGACCGTCAAGCTGCCCGGAGCCGTGAGGGACGGAGCGGCGCGCCGGAAGCTGCGGCTGCGAGTGGTGGCGATCCCGCTGGTCCTGCTGTTTGGCTGGTACAGCTACGGCCTGTTCCGTCAGGCCGACACCCCGGCCGCGCCCGAGCCGCTCACGCAGGTGGCGGCCTTCCTCGAGGCCAACCACCTCAGTTACGGCCTTGGCGGGTACTGGGAGTCCAGCGTCATCACGGTCGAGACCGGTGGCGCGGTGACGATCCGCGCGGTCACGCCCGCCTGCCTGCAGCCCTACCAGTGGGAGTCCAAGTCGGACTGGTACGACCCCACCCAGCACGACGCGAACTTCATCCTGCTCAGCAGCGTGCCCGGCTACTTCACCAAGTTCGCCGCGAACGGTCCCTCGCTGTACGTGCTGGGCGTCTGGGCGAACCAGCCGCCGTACGGCAACAAGCCCATCCCGGCGTCTTACATTTCACGGCCCGCCAACAAGGTGCTGCCGTCCTATGACGGGAAGGGATGGCCGGCCAGGCTATACACGGGTGGGTTCTTCCTGGCGGCCCCCACCCCCGGCAGCACGGGGCCAAACTGGCAGGCAGCGCACACGGCCCGCGTTTATCCGTATAACCTGCTCGAGCAGACCGCCAAGCTGCCGGCGACGATGAGTTCGCCGCCACACTGGCTACTGAGGTATATGGACGGTCAGCCGCTCCCGGCATGCTGAGAGCCGGGTAGTCTGAACCAGACCCGAAGAAAAGTCAAGGCCACCCCCGCATGGTCACGGCCTGCCTGACCCGAGAGGTTTCGATGCGACGCGCAGCTGCGCTCCTCGCGATCCCCGCGATCGCCTCTGTAGCCATCGCCGGCTGCTCATCCTCCCCGTCCTCCTCGAGTTCGAAGCCCCCGTCGAGCTCCGCCTCTGCGTCGGGCTCGGCATCCGCGTCCGCGTCGGCGACCGGTCCGACCGTCGCCTCGAACAGCGTGGTGACGGCGAGCGGCGCGTTCGGCAAGGCGCCCACGGTGACGATCCCGTCCGAGAAGGCCGCGTCGACGCTCTTCACCAAGACGCTCATCCAGGGCGCCGGCCCGACGATGACCACCTCCGACAGCCTGGTCGGCAACTTCGTGCTCTATGACTGGAGCGGCACGACGCACAAGCTGCTCGGCAGCACGTACTCCTCGGGCAGCCCGACGCTGTTCTCGTCCTCGCTGCTGCCCGGCCTGCAGAAGGCGCTGATCGGCCAGAAGGTCGGCAGCAGGGTCATCGCCGTGATCCCGCCCTCGGACGGCTTCGGCTCGGCCGGCAACTCGCAGATCGGTGTCAGCCCGACCGACACGCTGGTCTTCGTCGTCGACATGATCCAGGACATCGGCAACAAGGCGGGCGTGACCGGCAGCCAGAGCACTAACGGCGGGGGCGCCCTGCCGACCGTGACCGCGGCCACGGGCAAGGCGCCGACGATCACGATCCCGGCGAACAACCCGCCGAAGACCCTCCAGGTCAAGACCCTGATCAAGGGCACAGGGGCCAAGGTCACCAAGGGCCAGCTGATCGTCGTCCAGTACACCGGCGTCATCTGGCGGACCAAGAAGGTCTTCGACTCCTCCTGGTCGCGCAGCGAACCGTTCGGCGTCAACATCGGCGAGGGTCAGGTCATCAAGGGCTGGGACACCGGCCTGGTCGGCCAGACGGTCGGCAGCCGCGTGCTGCTCGTGATCCCGCCCGTCGACGGCTACGGCTCGTCCGGCTCGTCGGGGGCAGGCATCAAGGGCACCGACACGATCGTGTTCGTCGTCGACATCATCGCCGCGGCCGGCTCGTAACCGCCACCGGGGTATCGGCGATGGCGCCCATGGCGTGCACGGACAGCCTCGTCTACGTCGTGGACATCCTCGAGACCGTAATTCCTTAGGAGGACAGCCCGGTGACATCTGGCGGTCACTGGCTGGGCGTCCCGTCCTCGGACAGACCGGACAGCGGGCCGGGCAGGCATTCTCTGCGCATGCTCCTGCGACCGCACCATCTGCCGATGCGGCTGAGGCTGCACGCGGAGAGGCTCATCATCCGGGGTGACGCCGAGGAGATGGGGCTGCGCTCGCTCGATGGCCGCAGCCCGTTGCCGTGGCCATGGCAGGCTGCCCGCTTCGGGATCACCGCTGCCGATCACGCCGACCTCCAGGCCGGGGCGGCCGCCGTGTGGGTCGTCCTGCGCCCGTACTCCAGACACCCGCGGGACTATCTCTAGCCTCTACGAGCGAGACCAGCATCGCTGGCAGGCTCTCGGAGCGAGCTGCTGCATCCCAGTCGGCCCGGGGCTCCTGGGCGGCCGACCCTCGGCCGCCACCTCAGGTCCGGCGGCGCTTCTGGTTCCAGGACGCGGCGGGGCTTCGATGGCCGGTGCATGGCGCGCGGACAAGGGGGCGACCTGTCGGCCGACCGGGAGCGGGTGGATCGTCGCCGAGACGTTCAGGGTTTCGGCAGAGGTGCAGGAGGTCCGCGTGGGGCCACGGCGCATTAACGTTCCCGGGCATGGTTACTTCGTTGTCGTGTGGAGATCGACATTGCGTCATTTTCCTTCAGCGCGACCGCCGATCACCTGCCTTGACTCCAGCGGAACTGTGCTTACCAGGCTAAACGCAGGTGAATATGTGGACAGCGCGACTCTGGAATCTACCGCCGGAATCTGATACCGAATCTGCGCTTCTCGCTCTTGTCCCGGCGCCACTAATCGTGATCGTTACTTTTATAAGTTATTTATACAGTAACGAGGGGCCGCCGGGACGCGGGAACGTCCCAGCGGCGAAGATCTCACGTAGCCCGTGGGGAAGGAACTTCCGTGAGAAGCGCGGTGAACGCGTCTGATTACCGCGCCTCCGCCGGCTTCAGGCCTCGGCCGCCAGCAGAGCCACCGCGTGGCGGCCGGCGGCCGCGGCCGCGAGGAAGTACGCGAGGTCGGCGTCCAGGCCCCGGCCCATCGTGGACAGCGGTACCGGGCAGTCGCGCAGCGCCGCCTCAAGGCCTTCGAGCCGAACGCGGACCAACCGGTGCCGCATAGCCAGCGGCGCGGCCTGCTCCGCGACCACCGACCCGAACGGATCCGGCAGCTCCGGCACGACGACGTCGGCCGGCGCAAGCGCCACCCGCCCGTACGCGGTCAGGCTGTGGTGCGAGATCCCCTGATGCCGCGGGCGGGGATCGGCCTGCGACAGCCGCAACGACGCGACTGGCCGCCCGCCCAGGACGGCGGCGGCGTTGACGGCCTCGCCCGCCGCGACCCCGGAGAACCCCCACGCGGTGCCGGTCCCGAGGTTGCCGGGCCCCTGCGCCACCACCGCCACGTCCGCGCCGACGACGTGCCGCGCGGCGAGCAGCCCGGTGTGCACGGTCACGGCTTCCAGGTCACCGCCGAACGACTGGCCGGTGGTGATCGTCGCGGCCAGCCAGCCAGCCGCGCGCAGCCCGGCGACCGTGCGGGAGAACCACGCGGGCAGCGCCCCGCCGTCCAGCATGACGTAGGCGACCCGCAAGTCACCCCGGTCCGTTCCGGATGAATCGAACAGGCCCGCCAGCACGGCCGGGAGAGCGGAGTGCAGGTCCGCCAC
Source organism: Trebonia sp. (assembly GCA_035571275.1). GTDB lineage: Bacteria > Actinomycetota > Actinomycetes > Streptosporangiales > Streptosporangiaceae > Trebonia. The sequence continues at coordinate 1,863 of DATMKQ010000343.1, read as the reverse complement.
GACGACCGGCATCCCATCCACCGAGTCCGCTGACCGAAGCAGCTCATGGTGGGGGGAATCCTGCTCGTCGACGCTCGTCACCATCGCTTGAAGTGGCGAATACCGACATTTCATGATATGCCCGAATCTGGAGTCGGAATCCGCGGGCAGCCGGTCCGGGAGAGCCACCACGAACGCGTACCCGCCGGTCCCGAGGCCGCGATCCAGCGCGGACGTGTTCAGCAGCACCCGGTCGCCGACCCGCGGCGTGCCGACCAAGGCCGGGTAAGCCAGCGCGCGCCACTCCTGCCCGTCCGCGGATACCATAATCTCGGTCGCTCCGGGCCATTCGCGCCGCAACGCCGTGACAATTCCGCTCCGCCACCTGATCACGACGGCAGACTAGCGTCACCGACGCGGCAGACTGTGAGAAAGGCCCGCCGCACCACCCCCAGCGCGACCGGGAGGGCACGGATGTCAAAGCGCAGGACCGAACGGCTTCTGTCCATCGTCGTCCTGCTGCTGTCTACCCGGCGTTATCTGACCGCCGAGCAGATCCGCAACGCCGTGCACGGTTATCCGGAGCAGGAGGACGCGTTCAAGCGGATGTTCGAGCGGGACAAAGAGGAGCTGCGCGACCTTGGCATCCCGCTGGAGACCGGCCTGAACAACGCGATCGACGAGGAGCCCGGGTACCGGATCAGCCGGCAGGACTACGAGCTTCCCGAGATCCGCCTGGAGGCCGACGAGGCCGCCGTGCTCGGCATCGCGGCGCGCGTGTGGCAAAGCGCCGAACTGGCCGGCGCAGCGGCCGGCGCGCTCCTCAAGCTCAGGGCGGCCGGGGCGGTGGAGGCGGCCGGGGCGCCGGGCCTCGACGATGACCAGCAGCCGCGGCCGGGTATCGAGCCCAGGCTGACGACGGCTGAACCCGCGTTCGGCCCGCTGTGGGAGGCGGTGCGCGACCGCAGGCCGGTCTCGTTCAGCTACAAGGGCCAGGGGCGAAGTGACGTGACCAAGCGCGATCTCGAGCCGTGGGGCGTGGTCAACTGGCGCGGTCGCTGGTACGTGGCGGGCCACGACCAGACCAGGAACGCGACCCGGGTGTTCCGGCTGAGCAGGATCGACGGGCCGGTGAAGATGTCCGGCCCGGCCCGCAGCGTGACCGTGCCGGCGGACGCGGACGTGCGGGAACTGGTCAAGAACTGGGACACCCCGCTGCCGCGCGACCACGAGGCGGTGCTCAGGGTGCGGGCCGGCGGGGGGTACGGGGTGCGCAGGTACGCGAAGACCGTGACGCCGGACGGGGACGGCTGGGACCGGATCACCGTCCAGTTCGCCGACGTGCCCTGGTACGCGGACCACCTGGCCTCGTTCGGCCCGGATGTGATGGTGATCGGGCCGCCGGACCTGCGTGAGGCCGTCATCAGCCGCCTCAAGGGAGTGCTGGCGTGAGCGGCTCCACCCGCCCGGTTACGTCGGCGGAGCGCCTGACGCGGCTGCTCGCGCTGGTGCCGTACGTGGTCACCAGGAAGGTGGTGGGGCTGGCGGACACCGCCGCGGCGTTCGGGGTGACAGAACGGGAACTGGTCGACGACCTCAACCTCGTCTGGTGCGTCGAGCTCAAGGCGCCGGAGCCGTACTGCCCGATCGACCTGTCCTACGAGGGCGGCGAGATTACGGTCAGCCAGGCCGAGTCGATCGGGCGCCCGCTGCGGCTGGCGGCCGACGAGGCGAGCGCGCTGCTCGTCGCGCTGCGCATGCTGGCGGAGGTGCCAGGGGACGGTTCGGCGGTGGCCAGGCTGATAGCCAAGATCGAGGCGGCCGCCGGCGCTGTCGCCGCTGCCAGCACACAGTTGTCAATTCAAATCGATCCTCCGAACGGCC
>DATMKQ010000342.1:0-19090 GCA_035571275.1 Trebonia sp. | reverse complement strand
GCCGAGCACGGTTTTCGCGCTCAACGCCGCGACAGGCAAGACCGTCTGGGTCGACAGCAGCCTGCTGAGCAGCGGCGACGGGACGTTCGAGATCCAGCCGCAGGTGGCGGACGGGCGGGTGTACCTGTCCAGCGCCTACGGTCTGGGCTCTGCTGGCGGGGTCGCCATGGCGCTGACCGCGTCGACGGGGAAGCTCCTGTGGACGTTCAATACGCTGACCGGCTCGGACGCCGGGGTCTCGTCCTTCGGTCTTGGCTCCGGCGGGGCGTGGCAGACACCACTCGTGGGCAGCGACGGGTCCGTGACGTTCGGCATCGGGAATCCGTACCAGACGGCCGCTGACGCGATGGAACATCCGTCCGCGCAGCTGTATACCGACAGCGACATCAACTTGGACGCCGCGACAGGGAAGCTGCGCTGGTATTACCAGGGCGTGCCGAATGACTTCAACGACTGGGACATGCAGGCCTCGCCGATCTCGGCGTCCGTCAACGGGGTGCCCGCGGTGATCGGCTCGGGCAAGATGGGCATCGTCTACGCGATGAACGCCTCCACCGGCGCGCTGCTGTGGAAGACACCGGTCGGCCAGCACAACGGGCACGACGACCTGGGCCTGCTGCTGCTCGAGCACAAGGCCACGCTGAAGGCGCCGCTCACGATGGAGCCGGGATCACTCGGCGGCGTGCTCACCAACATGGCCGTCGCGGACAACAGCGTGTACGTGGCCACCATCGACCTGCCGCTCACCACCACCAACCTGAACTCGCCGGTCGGCACCAAAGTCGCCGGTGCCGAGACCGGCGAGGTGGAAGCGCTCAGCCTGGCGACCGGGAAGGTCGAGTGGGACACGAAGGTGCCGGACATGCCGCTCGGCGCCGCCACGGTATCCAACGACCTGGTCTTCACCACCTTGTACAACGGCGTCCTGGTCGCCCTGAACCGGAGCACGGGGGCGATCGTCTTCCAGGTGAAGCTGCCCACGACGACGAACGCGCCGATCGCGATCGCCGGCAACTCGGTCATCGTCCCCGCGGGCGGCCCCCCGAACGAATCGTCGAAGGGCGGGCATCCGCAACTGGTCGCGTACACCGTGCCGTAGGCGTCGCGTTGGGGGCGGGCGTCGCGTTAGGCGTGGTGAGGCCGGGGTAGCCGTGACGCTCATGATCAGCGTTATTAACGGCGCGGGGAAGCGGTTCGTGGCACACCGCGCCACGATGACCGCCGGCAGCCTCGCCTATCACTGGTTCCTCGCCCTCTTTCCCGCCGTGATCGCCCTGCTCGGCGTGGTCAACTTGATCCGGGTGGGCGCTGGCACCGTGAACCGGCTCGTCAACGGCCTGAACGCCGCGCTGCCGCCGGGCGCGTCGACCGTGTTCGGCGATGCGGTCCGCTCGGCCTCCGGCCAGGTCGGCAGGGGATCGCTCGTCGCCGTCATCATCGGCGTCGCGGTGGCGCTGTGGAGCGCCTCCGGCGGGATGGCGAGCCTGGAGACCGGCCTCGACATGGCATACGACGTGCCGGACCGCAAGTTCGTCGGCAAGCGCCTCGTCGCCTTGGTGCTGATGCTGGCGACCGTGGTGCTCGGCGGGATCGCTTCTGCGCTGCTTGTCTTCGGCCAGTCGATCGGTTCAGGCATCGAGGGGCACGTAGGGCTCACCGGAACGGGGTTCGTCGTCGTCTGGACAGTGGTCCGCTGGCTGCTCACCATCCTCGTCCTCACGCTGCTGTTCTCGGTCTACTACCGCGTCGGGCCGAACCGGCGGGCGCATGGGTGGCAGTGGATCAGTCCAGGCGGCCTGGTCGGCACCGCCATCTTCTTGGCCGCCTCTGCGGGCTTTTCGTTCTACGTGGCGAAGTTCGGCGACTATGGGAAGACGTATGGCGCGTTCGCGGGGGTCGCCATCTTGATCTTCTGGCTCTTCCTCACCGGCATCGCCGTGCTGCTCGGCGCGGAGGTCAACGCTGAGGCCGAACGGCGGGCGGCTGAGCTCACGGCGCGGGATGCGGACGCGGATGCGGATGCGGACGCTGGTGTGGGCTCCGGCTCCGGCTCCGGCTCGGGCTCGAGTGGCTGGAGTGCGTGGTCGCGAGACGAGACGCCTTCTCACGATCGGCCGCGGCCTTAGCCGCACGGCGCGCTTGTCGCGGACATAAGCGGGAGTGCCGGATCAAGCTGTGCTGTCGCGGCCTCGAGGGCGACTGCGAGGGTGACGGGGCTATGCCCGTTGTACACCGGTCCACTGGCGTCGGTCAGCAGGACGCTAGCCATGGCCACTCCCTGCGCGGCGACCGGCAGCGCGGTGGACAGCCGCCGTACTAGCTCGCGGATGGCGGGCTCGGCGGCGGCGATCCGGCCGGCGCGCACGAAGTTCGTCCGGCTCGCTTGGCCGCGGCGCGCCGCCTGGAGCAGATGATCCCAGTTGGCGGCCAGCGCCCGCCTGCTGGGCAGCGAAACGATGTCCTGGGCGCGGGCGGCCAGCAGCGGGGCGGCTTCGGGCTGGCACCCCGCCGCTAGCTGACGGTCCAGCGACGCGCCGAACGCGCGCGCCAGCAGCCCGTCGGCGAGTCGCCGTGGCCGCAGGACAAGCGGATCGCCGAGAACAAGCGTGCCGTGCCGTGAAGTGGCGGATGCTGTGTCGCTCATGACTTCAGCCTCGCCCCTGGCGTGGCGCCGACGACAGTGGCAGAATTGACAGGGTGCACGACAAAGCTGCCACACTAGTGTCCGCCGAACCGCCGGGCGTGGCTGTCGTGGTCTATGACGGCGTCGCGCTGTTCGAGCTCGCCGTGGCCAACGACATCTTCGGCACCACGATCGCCACCGTTAACGGGCGCCCGCTGTACCGCGTATTCATCTGCGGCGCGGCCCCGTCGGTCACGACCGACGCCGGGTTCCGGATGGACGTCCCTGATGGCCTTGACGTGCTGTCGGCGGCGCAGACCGTGGTCGTGCTGCCGACGCTGGACCCGGCCCGGGTTCCCGTCGCGGTCCTCGATGCCTTGCGCGCCGCTCGGTCCCGTGGACGGCGCGTCATTTCGCTGTGCACCGGCGCGTTCGTGCTCGCCGCCGCGGGGCTGCTCGACGGGCACACGGCGACAACGCACTGGACCGAATGCGCCGACCTGGCCCGGCGGTACCCGCGCGTTTGCGTGGACCCAGGGGTGCTGTACGTGGACGACGGAGACCTGCTCACCTCCGCGGGAAGCGCCGCCAGCCTGGATCTGTGCCTGCACGTTGTCCAGCGCGACTACGGAACGGACATCGCCAGCACGGTGGCCCGTGACCTGGTCGTGCCGCTGTACCGGCCCGGCGGCCAGGCGCAGTACATCGAAACGCCGCTGCCGGCGCTGCACGACGGCGACCTGTTCGCCGATACGGTCGGCTGGCTGCGGGCACACCTCGACGAGCCGGTGACGGTGGCCGATCTGGCCGCGCGCTCGGCCATGAGCCCGCGCACGTTCGCCCGGCGGTTCGTCGCCAGCACCGGGACCACGCCGCTGGCGTGGATGCTGCGGGAGCGGGTCCGGCTGGCGCAGCGATTGCTCGAAACCAGCGACCTGCCCGTCGACATGATCGCCCGTAACAGCGGCTTCGGCAGTCCCGACAACTTGCGCAAGCACTTCAGCAGAACGCTCAGGACCACACCGCAGGCCTACCGCAAGACGTTCAGGGAACCTGTCTAAACCTGCCTGCCTGACCGGACCCGGTCCCCTCTGGCAGTTCAGCGCGGTACTCACGCGGGAACGATGGAGGCTAAGGGGGACTATGAGCACCATCGATGAGATCCTGGTCGGCTATGCCCGGCTTCAGGCCGATCAGGAGGCTTTCTACAAGGACCTGCACCAGCATCCCGAGTTGTCCCACGCCGAGCACCGCACCGCGCAGCGCGTGGCCAGCCATCTGCGGGCAAGTGGCTTCACGGTGCATGACGGCCTAGGCGGCACGGGAGTAGCAGGCGTGCTATCCAATGGCGACGGGCCAGCGGTGCTGCTCCGCTGCGAACTGGACGCGCTGCCGGTGCGGGAGGACACCGGCGCGCCCTATGCCGCCACCGCCACCGTCACCGATGCCGATGGCCATCAGGTCCCGGCGGCCCACGCGTGTGGCCATGACATGCACATGTCCTGCATGCTCGGCATGGCCAGGCTCATGGCCGACCACAGGGACCGATGGCACGGAACGCTGATCCCGCTGTTCCAGCCCGCCGAGGAGACGGGCGAGGGCGCTCAGGACATGGTCGACGATGGCCTGTTCGAGAAGATCCCTGTCCCGGATGTCGCGCTTGCCCAGCACGTGCTGCCAGGCATCGCCGGGACGGTCAGCACGCGTTCCGGCCCGTTCATGTCGGCCGCCGACAGCCTCAAGATCACTGTGTACGGGCGGGGCGGCCACGGCTCCATGCCGCAGCACACCATCGACCCGGTCGTGATGGCCGCCATGATCATTGTCCGGCTGCAGGCCATCGTGTCCCGCGAGATCGCGCCGGGCGAGACCGCGGTGCTGACCGTCGGCAGCTGCCAGGCCGGCACCAGGAGCAATGTCATTCCTGACTATGCCGTCCTTGAGCTCAACATCCGCAGCTATTCGGCGGTGACGCGCCAGCGCATGCTCGACGCCATCCATCGGGTCGTGCGCTCGGAGTGCCAGGCCAGCGGCTCACCCAAGGAGCCTGAGTTCGAGACGACCTTCAGCTTCCCGGTCACCAGCAACGACCCCGACGTCACGGCGCGGACGGCTAAGGCCTTCGCCGAGCACTTCGGCGAAAACGCGCTTGAAATCCCCGTGCAGACCGTCAGCGAGGACTTCAGCAAGATTCCCGATTCCGTCGGTGTGCCCTACACCTACTGGGCGATCGGTTTCACCGATCGGCAGACCTACCTCGCCGCCGAGAAGAACGGGCATCTCGATGACCTTCCCACCAACCACTCTCCAAAGTTCCTGCCCCCGCTGGAGCCCACCTTGCGAACGGGCACCGAAGCCCTGACCGCTGCCGCCCTGGCTTGGCTGGCTTCTGGATAGGGCTCGGCGGCGGCGGGGGGTGGCCGCCCTGGCGGCCACCCCCTCGTGATCCGGGCCGTTGCGGCGCTACTGCTTCGCTATGGCCTCGTTGTAATGGGCGGGAGCGCTGGCCGGGACAGGGATGGTCCCACCTGGCGTATAGGTCGCGGTGATCTTGTAGCTATGGCCAGGGAGCAGGCCCTTTTCGTCGTCGGTGACCCGGGCGCGCCCGCAGTTGACGAACCGCGGCGACGGGCTAAGCGCGACCGTGCCGAGTTTGTGTCCTGTCGTCACGTCCACGACCGTCATCGTGCCGGTGGCCTGCACGTCCGCTACGCGGTCGCACTCCAGCGCCGTCACCGTGAATGGCTGATCGGTGGCCACCGGGTTCGGCGACCCGGAGACCTCGGTGAAGGTCGGCGGCGTGCAGTCGACGACCAGCGTGTTGCCGGCCGCCCAGGCGCAGGCGGGCTTCGGCACGGGCAGCCGCACCGTTCCGGTGAGCGTGACCGTCCAGCCGATGTTGTGCGGCCACGGGCCGGGCGGGTTGGTGGTGCTGGTGAATCCGTACCCGGAGGGCACGAGGCGCAGCGTGTGCACGGTGGCCTGGCTGTAGCTGTGGGCGAAGATATCCGGGTCCAGGGTGAAGGTTCCCTTGCCGAGCGCGGTGGCGTTGATCTTGATCTGGAAGCCCCTGACGGTCAGCGTCCCGGTGCCCTGGCCGGCCAGGAAGGGGCTGTCAATCGGCGGGTAGGAGATCTGGCCGGACTTCGTCACGGTCCAGCCGAAGTGCGCGACGTATCCGGCGCCGACCCCGAAGCCGTAGCGACCCGACAGCAGCCGGTAGTGATGGACGGTGGCGCTGGACTGCAGGATCCCGTCCAGCTGCAGGGCGTCCTCGATGACATAGCGGGTGGTGGAGAGCTTGGTGGCGTTTAGCGCCACGGGGAATCCTGTGAAGGTGACCCTCGAGCCGGACGCGCTCGCGGACGAGCCGCAATGCGTGACCGTGACCCCACCGGAATTGGCGAGGGTGAAGTAGCAGGCGGACACCGAGCCCGCCGCGGGCACGAGGGAGTACCCGTCGGGCGAAGGCATGAGCCGCAGCGTCGCCTTCTTGTGCGCCTTGACCCCGGCCGACGAGTTCGCCGCCAGGACGACGCCGGTATCCAGGGCGGTGGCGGCCATGGTCACCGGCTTCCCGGTGAAGAAGATGGTCGAACCGGACGCGGTCGCGCTGGAACCACAGCCAGAGAGGGTGACATCGTCACTGGCGTCCAGGCTGTACCGGCAGTAGGCGACCATGCCCGAGCCCGGCTGGAGATCGTACGAGCCCGGCATGAGCCGCTTGGTAGCGGTCGCACCCGCCGCGACGCTGGGCTCGCCGTAGCTGAGCACGTACACGTGGTCGTTGATCTTCAACGCGTCCAGGCGGACATGGACGCCGCGCAGCGTCAGCGTGCCGCCGCCAGACGCGGCGGGCCCGCACGAGGACGGCACGGTCCAGGTCCCGCCCGAGTTGAGGGTGGGCTCGCATGACAACGCGAGGCCGCCGACGTTGAACTGGTACTGGCCCGGCGCCAGTGACAAGGACAGCACCGATGTCGTACCGAACAGGCCCTCATAAGTCACCGGAGAGGTCGAGACGTCGTAGATGTTGATCTTGGTGGTGGACAGAGCGGTGGCGTTAATAATCGTCGTGACGGTCGGCGTGGCGGGCGCGGCCTGGGCCGCGCTCATCGCGGCCGGCGCGAAGCCGGCCAGGCCGAGCGCGGCGGCGAGCGCGCCGATGGCGACGCGGATGGCGCGGCCGCGCCGCGCCATTGTTGGCTGGGACGGTGCTGGGTTGCTCATCTGGACTCCCTCACTGACCGCTTGCCCGGCCTTTGGGCGGCCGCAGCACGCAACCCCAGGCGGGTGTAAGGACAGAGTCCGGCGCCGCGTGCCAGATACGGGCTCGATACCGTCGACCGGGCTTCGGCTTCGGCTTCCTCTTAGGCGCCGATGATGATCGCAGCGGCAGCACGTCTACATTCGCGACCGACGCCGTCGAAGAGAAGGGCAGATCAACCATGGGACCGATCGTCGCCGACATGTCCATGTCGCTCGACGGCTTTATCGCCGACGAGTCTGACTCCGTCGACCAGGTGTTCACCTGGTACAGCAAACCGCAACCGGACGCCGACTCGACCTCGCGCGATGTCGACTTCAGCGAGGAGGTCAAGACCGCGGTCGGGCTTCGTCACCAACTCGGCGTCATCGTCTACGGGCGGCGCACGTTCGAGCTCGCGAACGGCTGGGGAGGCACCCATCCGATGGGAGTACCCGTCATGGTGATCTCTCACAGCGTCCCGGACGGCTGGCCTCGACCCGACAACCTGGTCCGGTTCGCCGCATCCCTCGACGATGGTCTCGACCAGGCTCGTGCTATCGCCGGGGACAAGACGATCGCGATCGGCAGCCCCGCCATCACCCAGCAACTGCTGAACCGGAATCTCCTCGACAGCGTCCGGATCAGCCTGGTACCCGTCTTCCTGGGGCGCGGAATCCGGTTTTTCGACAACCTCACGGCCGCGCCCATCCAGCTAGAAGGACCGATCGTCGGTGAGGGCAACGGCGTGACTCACCTGGCCTACCGCGTGCTCCACTGACGCGGTTCATTCTTATGCCATGACATCAGCCCAGGTCAGCCGGGCAGCGTCCGGGCACGGGGCCTGCGCGAAAACCTGTTGGCGGACCACGGCGATCCCTGCTAGTTTTCCTGAAGCCGGGCCAGAGAACGAGGAGGTGGTACCCGTGAACGTATCGACGTGGGTGCTCCCCTCGGGGGTTACGGTCGGGCGATAGGTCGTCCCGGGAGCGCCGTTCAAGAGCACTCCCGAAAGGCACGACCATGCGATTCACTTCTGAACAGCGCCTCGACGACGACGTCCTCGAACGCGAATTCACCCTCGACGAGGTCCCCGGCGTCCTGTGGACGCCGGGATCGGCACCGGCCCCGCTGATCCTGAGCGGCCACAACGGCGGCTTGCACAAGCGGTTGCCCCGGCTGGTGGCCCGGGCCCGGCACTACGCCGCGGAGTACGGCTTCGCGGTGGCCGCCATCGACGCCCCCGGGCACGGTGACCGGCCCCGTTCCGCCGTCGACGAGCAGGCCCGCGCCGACCTGCGCCAGGCGCTGGAGGCAGGTGAGCCGGTCGGTGAGATCGTCGACGCCTTCATCGTCCCGCTGGTCGAAAAGGCGGTCCCGGAATGGCGGGCCACGCTGGACGCCCTCCTTTCGCTGCCCGAGATCGGCGGCCCGGTCGGGTATGAGGGGATGACCGCCATCGGCATTCGGCTGGCGGTGGTCGAGCCGCGCATCCGGGCCGTCAATTTCTTCGCGCAGGGTTTCGTGCCCGGCGCCTTGCGGGAGGAGGCCCGGCAGGTCAGCATTCCGCTGCAGTTCCTGATGCAGTGGGACGACGAAGGGATGGAACGGCAGCCGACCCTGGACCTGTTCGACGCCTTCGGCACCAGGGAAAAGACGCTGCACGCCAATCTGGGCGGGCACGCCGGTACCCCGTCGTTCGAGGTGGACGACGGGGCCCGGTTCTTCACCCGGCACCTGACGTAAGGCCGGGCCGTCAGGACAGCAGATCACCTCGACCGGGACGATGCTCAGCCGGTGGCGCCGTAGATGTCCACGTCGCCAAGTTCCGGGGTGAACGATTGCCCGCCGGCGGGCACGCCCGGCCACACGATCTGGACATAGTCGACGCCGCTGAGGTTGTACAGCGTGTAGGTGTAGGCGAGCCAGTTTCCAGTGCCGCCGCTGATCACGGGCGAGACCGTCGACCAGGTGCTCCCGTCAGCGGACACCTCGACCGTGAACGGCTGCACCGCCTGGCTGGGCCAGTAGAACGCGGTCGCCTGGAACGCGGTGGCAGCGGCGGGGAGCTGCCATTCGATGAAGGGACTTCCGTACACCCGTTCGACTCGTGAAGCATCTCCACCGAAGTACTGCGGATTGCTAGTGTCGAACGCGAGTGCCCCACCGCCTGAGTACGCGTACGCGGACGACCACGAGGTTTCGTCATCGACTACCAGCGGCAGCGCGTACCGCAAGGCCACCCGTCCGATCTCTGGCCGGGCGAGTCCCGCCCGATCGCCGCCCGGTGCGAGCACGAGCCGAACGAAGTTGGCGTCGCTCAGGCCGGAGACATTGAGGGTATGCAGCAGGCCGCGTGCCGTTCGGATCGAGATGGAGGCCCGCACGCTAGTCCAGCTGTTCCCGTCGGCGGAGACCTGGACCGTTACGGGCGACGTTCCCGGACGGTAGAAGGCCTGGATAGTCACATCCTGCAGGCCGAGCTGCGCCCAGGTGACGGTGCCGCTGCCTGACCCTCGCGTGACCGCGATCCTGGAAAGATCACCGTCATACCGAGCGGGGTCGGTGCTGTCCAGGAACACGTTGGATGTGTGGCTGGAGGTGAACTGCCAGCTTTCGGCGGGGTCTACCAGGGTTTCGCTGCCGCTGCCCGCCACCGTCACTGGGGACGCCAGGCCCTGCCTGCCGTCCGGGGCGAACGGGACGACCTGGTACCAGACCGTGCCTGACGGCGTGGACGTGTCCGTCCACGGCGTGTCGTTGTCGGTCGCGCAACGGTCGCAGATAGTGGTCCACGGGCCGTCCGGCCCGGACTGGGATCGCAGCACCGTGTAAGCGCTGGCGTCCGTGCTCCCCCGCCACGCTAGGACGTTGTCGCCGCTCTGCTTGATGATGCTGGTGATCAGCGGCTGACCGGGAGCGGGCAGCGGCGGAACGCTCACGCCCGACATCTCGTCGTCGAAGTCGCGGATCTGCTGATCCTCCTGCCGCATCGCGGCAGTGTCGCCGGGGAAATGGACGGTGAAGCCGTCATCATGCTGGACATAGCCGTAGGTGTCATTGTGCGCGAACAGCGACCAGAAGTCCGCGCCGGTCACCTCCGGGTCGCTGACCATGGCCGATGACAGCGCCTGGCTAGCCGACGTTGACGCGTATTCGCCCGCCACGTAGACCTTGCCCGCGGTCGTGATCTGCGCGGCGTCCGCCTGTACCTGCGCTGGCGTGGGCGGGTAATAGTGGACATCGACCACGTCAACGTCTGGCGCGGTGGGCGTCGCCGGGTTAATGCCGAACTGCTGGCCGGCGGCGACGAGCTGGTGCGGGGCGATGTGGTGGATGAAAGCTGAGATGGTGTCGATCCAGCTCGCGGGCATGTCGTTGCACTCGTTGCAGAGTTCCCAGTACATGACGGTCGGGTCGTTCCTGTAAGCGACCCCGGTGTACTGATTCACGTGATCGATCACGTGCGCGATGTAGGACTCGAACGCCTGGATCGCGGCCGGGTCCGTGTAGAAGAACTGCGCCTGTGCCGGGCACGCGTAGGTAGACGAGGTGCACGCTGGCTGGCCGAGCCACTGGGTGAAGTTGTAGATGCTGCCGAGGTAGTAGTTCCAGTAGTCGGTCAGCGGAATCGTGACCCGCAGGCCCAGCTTGCGTGCGGTGGCCAGCGTGTAGTCGATGGTGTTGAAGGCGCTGTCGTTGTACTGGCTCAGGCTCGGCTCAATGCTGAGCGGACTGCCGGTCGATATGCCGCAGGTCTGGCAGCGGACGACGGTGGCGCCCATTTCCTTGGCTGTCCGCAGCGCGTCGCTGATCCGGAAGTACGTCGGGTAGGCGTGGCCGCCGACGTTCTCGTCGAGGCCCAGCCAGTAGATGTTCGCCCCGCCGAAGCGCAGTTGCTTCCCCGCGGCGCAGAGCTCCGAGCCGTTCCTGCTCACGAAGGGGCTCGCGGCCGGGCCGGCCGCGCCGCAAGCCGAAGCCGAAGCCGGTGCGGTCGCCGCCGTTGACGCCGCCGTTGCCCCTGCCGTTGACGCGGCCGATGACCCCGCCGTTGACCCCGCGGCGTCCGCGGCGGGAACTAGGCAGCCCATTGTCGCGAAGATCGCCAGAGCCACAAGCCCGGCGCGCCATCGCCATCTGGATCGGTTAACCATAGCTCGTCCTCTCAGCCAGATTGGTGAGCGAAAGCTGTACTTAATCGGTTCAGTAAAGAACTAACTCCAGCCGCAAGGAGCTGTCAAGAGCGCAGTGACCTTCAGTTCGGTCGGGGCGGTTGGGCCGTGGCTGAGGGCGGCGGCGCGGCCGTGCTGGCTCGGGGAGTAAGCCGGGCAGCGGGACTCATCGAGGACTGGGCTGGGAGCCCGGCGATGACATCCATCAGGATCCGGACCGCGCCGGCCCCGCGCCCAGCCAGATCCCTGGTCAGAGCGGTGATGGCGGGGTGGACAAGCTGACACAGCGGTGAGTCGTCGAACGACACGAGGGAAAGCTGGCCAGGCACGGCGACGCCCATCTCGTGGGCCACGCCAAGGCCGCCGACCGCCATGACGTCGCTGTCGTAGACGATGGCGGTCGGCGGCTGGGGGCCGGAAAGCAGGCGGCGCGTAGCCCATGCCCCAGCGCTGCTCGTGTAGTCAGTCTCGATGGTTTCGCCGTGGACGCCCGCTTGCTCAAGTTCGGCGCCGAACATCGCGGTGCGCTCCACCGTGTGCATCATGTCGCCCGGACCAGCGACGCGGGCAATACGGCGGTGACCGATCGCCACTAGATACCGAAACATCTCGCGCATGCCGCCAGCGTCGTCGGTGGCGCTGTAGGGCAGCCGACCGGTCCCGGCGGGGCCGCCGATGACGACCGCGGGCATGCCGAGATCTTCGAGGAAAGGTATCCGCGGATCCTCGGCTCTGAGGTTGACGAGGATGACACCGTCAACCCTCCGCTCGGCCCACCAGTTGCGCAGCACCACCATCTCTTCCCCGGTGTCGTCCACCATCTGCAGCATCAGCGCGATCCCGCGCGACGACAGCTCCCCCTCGATCCCGGAAAAGAGATCGGAGAAGTACGGGCCGAACGGATGGACGCTCGGCCGCCCGGCCAGGACCACGCCGCACGCGCCCGCGGTCGCGGCCCGTAGAGAGCGGGCCGCCCGGTTCGGCCGCCAGCCAAGGTCGTTCGCGACCGCCAGGATCCGCTCGGCGGTAGCGGGCGAGATCCCCTGCTGACCGTTGAGCGCGTAGGACACGGCGCTCTTGGACACCCCGGCGGACCGCGCGATGTCCGCGATCGTGGGACGGCGCGCCGGCCGTGCGGAGCCTGCGGGATCTGGTGGCATGAAAACCGAGATTACGCTCTCGGCCTAGCCTTCCGACTATCCCCAGGACCAGCGCGATCGCGATGGCGGTCAGCACATAGGGATTGCTGAGCGCTGATACTGGCTAGCCCCGTCCGCGATGTGTCCTTGTGCTCTGGGTTCCGGTGGCCGCTGCGGGACCAGGAGGAACACACGGGGATGCACGCCCGATCCGGCGGCGCACATCACGGGCCACGATGCGCTGGACGGGCGTTACGCGGTCGCGGCGGTGCCTAGCCGGGGGAACGGCTCGGTCGAAAAGATCACCTCGACCGGGACCTCGAAGTGCGCGGCGATTCGCAGCGCGAGGTGCAGGCTCGGGCTGTACTCGCCGCGTTCCAGGTAGCCGACCGTCTGGTAGTGCACGCCGAGCGCGTCGGCCAGCTCGCGCCGGGAGATCCCGCGCTCGGCCCGCAGCATGGCGATCCGGTTATAGATGGCCTCGCTCATGTCTTCCTTATTCGCTCGCTTGCGGCATGCTCACGCGCCGCGCATCGCCTTCTCGCGGCGGGCCGCGACGGTCGAGCCGGACTCGCGGCGCGCCATCCGCCGCAGCACTGCCGGCGCCAGGACCAGGCCGGCGATCCCCCACGCGGACAGGACGCCGAACGTGGCCAGGTGGCGCCACGAGTGGCCGACTTCCACCGCCGCCATCGTGTTCGGCAGTAGCGCCGAGCGCATCCCGAGCGCCAGCCAGTACATCGGGAACGCCTGCCCGGTCCACTGTAGGAGCACGGGCAGGTGCGTGATCGGGTAGAAGATGCCGGAGATCGCGGCAAGTCCGGCCAGCAGCAGCAGCCACCAGGGCCCAGCGCTGCGCTGGCTGGGAAACAGCGACCCGAGCACAGCGCCCAGTGGCAACGTGGCGAGCAGCCCGAGCACGAGCACCCAGGCCAGCGTCAGCCAGCTGCCGGGGCTGCCGATCGCCAGGCCGGTAAAGAGCAAAGCGCCGGTGAGCAGCATGATCGCGAAAACGAACGCTATCTGCCCGGAGAAGTTGACAACCTTGCCAAGCAGGTAGCCGAGCATGCCGTTCGGGATGGCCTTGGCCCGCAGCAGCGTGCCGTCCTCCCGTTCGACCACGATCAGGTCGCCCATATTGACGACTCCGTAATACACGACGTCCAGGGCGAGCACGCTGACGAGCGTCGCGGTGCCCAGCGAGAAGTGCGTCCCTGGCACGTGCGTGTGCCGGGTCCAGATCATCACGGCGAGGAAGATGCCAGTCGTTATCAGGATCGAGATCAGGTCACGCGGCGTGGTCAAGGTCTGCTTGAACTCGATCCGGCCACGGGACAGTCCCGCTCGGGCCGCCGCCAGCGCGGGGTTCATGCCGCCACCACCGTCAACCTGCGCGGCGGGCCTTGTTCCGCCTGGCGGACCAGCGCCATGTACGTGTCCTCCAGGCTGGCCCGGCGTACCTCCAGGTCCTCGACCGACTCGCCGTACTGCCGGAACAGCTCGCGGACGAACGCTGTCGCGTCGTCCGCCGCGTGCACGAACCGCTGCCCGTCGCGGCTCCAGCGCACCTCGGACTGGCCCGACATCGCACGGGTGAGTTCATCGGCGGAGCCGTCCGCGATGATCGTGCCGCCGGCCAGGATCAGGATGCGGTCCGCGAGCCGCTCCGCCTCGTCCAGGTCGTGCGTGGTGAGCAGGATCGTGGCCTCCTCCCGGTCGGCGAGCCGGTGCACGACGTCATGGAAGTCGCGCCTGGCCTCGGGGTCGAAGCCAGCCGTTGGCTCGTCGAGGAACAGCAGCTCGGGCCGCCCCACGATGCCGATCGCCACGTCGAGGCGGCGCCGCTGCCCGCCTGACAGGGTTTGCACCCGCTTGCGCGCGTGCGCTGTCAGCCCGACGGTCTCGAGCAGGTCGTCCACGTCCCAGGGGCGCCTAACGCTCGCCGTGGAGTACGGCGCGTAGTAGCGGCCCAGATGCGCGAGCAGCTCGCGGACCTGCCATCTTCGGTGGTCACGCCAGGACTGCAGCACGACGCCGGTCCTCGCCCGCCACGCCTCCCCGGCGCGGGCGGGGTCGGTGCCGAGCACGCTGACCTCGCCCGCCGAGCGCATCCGGAACCCCTCGAGGATCTCGATCGTGGTGGTCTTGCCCGCGCCGTTCGGTCCGAGCAGGGCGAGCACCTCCCCGCGGCGCGCCGCGAAGCTGACCCCGTTAAGGACGTCGGTTTTGGCGTACCGCATCCGAAGATCACGGACATCCAGTACATCCTCCATATATCGGACGATAGTATAACTACTACATTTCGTATAGACCTTACAGCTTGAATGCCTGGCAGGTGAGTGCGTCCGATTCGAGCCGGAGCCATCCTCCGGTGACACCGATGACCCGCGGCGAGGCACGTGGCGGTACGCCGAACGACGGATGGCGGAGCGATAGCGCCCGGCCCGGACGGGGCGATCATCCCGACCGCCGGGGGCAAGCAGTTCGCACGTGATGCCCGCCTCGACCTCGAATCACTCGACCAGCCCAGGACGGCGCTGTTCAACTGCCCCTAACACCCGAGCACGGGGTGTTCAAATTCAGACGATCCCTACAGGGTGCTGCCGGGGACCGCGTTTAGTTGGCCGGTCGGCAAGGCTAGGGTATGTACGCTGACCCCGGTGCGGCGGGCTGCTTCGGCGATGGCTATACCCTGCGCCGGGAGCCCACCGGCCGACCCGGATCTTTCACCTGGCTTGACTTCGAGCACGCTCTAGACCATATCGTCGCGGCCATGAGGGCCTCAGCATTGCCGCCGTCCGCCGGTGCCCCCGGCACGGATGGTCAATCAGCGGGACGGCGGCCCGCCGGTGAAGGTGCGGATACCGGTCGGCGTGAGCAGGCGTCTTACGCCCCGCTCGCTGCGGCACCGCGACTTCGCGCTGCTGTGGAGCGGGCAGACGGTCTCCGTCCTCGGCGACGGTATCTACACGATCGCCATCGCGCTTGAAGCGCTGCGCATCAGCGACCACCCGGCCACCCTCGCCTACGTCGAGACGGCCCGAGTGGCTCCGAACGCCCTGCTGCTCCTCCTCGCCGGCGCGATCGTCGACCGGCTTCCGCGGCGCCTGGTTATCCTCGGCGCGGATCTCCTGCGGGGCGGCGCCGTCGCCGCGATCGCCGTGCTCGCGGCCGCACACGCACTGGACGTCACCTGGCTGGTCGTCCTTTCCGCGGCCGTCGGCACAGGAGACGCTTTTTTCTATCCCGCATACCGGGCTGTTATGCCCGAGCTCCTGCCCGCCGGGCTCCTCGCCCAGGGGAATGCCTTCAACAGCGCGAGCCAAACCGTCGGGCAGTCGTTCGCCGGCCCGGCGATCGGCGGCGTCCTGGTCGCGCTGGCAGGCACGTCGGCAGCGTTCGCCGTCGATGCTGCCAGCTTCGCGGTCAGCGCGCTGTGCCTGGTCCTAATGCGCCATGTCCCGGCGCCCGCGCCCTCGGGGAGGTCCGTGGCGGCCGACGTCGGCCAGGGCATCCGCTGGACGATGCGCCAGCGCTGGCTCTGGTTCGGGATCCTGGCCGTCGGAGTGAGCAATTTCGCCGGGTTCTCCCCCATGGCCGTCACGATCCCGCTCCTCGTCCGTGACACCCTCCGCCAGGGTCCCGCTGCCTACGGAGTGACCTTCGCCGCAGCCGGCGCCGGCGGGCTCGCTGCTGCCGCCGTGGCCGCGCGGCTTGGCTCGCCCCAGCGCAGAATGAGCATGATCTGGGTCGCCTGGGCCGTGGCTTCGTTCGCGCTGGCCGGCGTGGGCGCCGCCCCCGACGTCTTCGCCGCCGCGGCCTGCGGCGCCGTCACGTTCTTCGGCGTCGTCTACGGCAACGTCCTGTGGGGCGCCCTCATGCAGACGGCAGTGCCGCCCGGCATGCTCGGCCGCGCCTCCTCAGTCGACTGGCTCTTTTCGACCTGCCTATCGCCCCTGGGCATCCTGTTCGCCGGGGCGCTCGCCGGGCCGATCGGCGTGCGCCAGACGATCTTGCTGGGCGCGGGATTGTCCGCGCTGTCCTGCCTCGTCGTCTTCGTGCCCGGCGTCCGCGACCCCGACCAGCCCGGCTACCGCCCGCAGCCCCTGAACGCGGGCCCCGGCGAAAGGAACGCCGCAACGCCAGCCTGACCAGCCAAGCTGAGCGCATACCATGGCCAACTAGCCACCATCTGGCCACCGCTGTTGCCAAACAGCTCGCTCACAAGAAGGGCACGCTGTCGGCGGCCTGTCCGTGGCCATCCGTGGAAAGCCGACGGTTACACCGACCGCCCACACGGCCCGGATGCCGTCCGCAATATGTCCGTGGACCCCGCAAACACGACGGTCTACAGCGCGACACGGTGACACACGACGGGACAGCGAAAAACGGCCCGCATAGCCGCGTATCCGCAGCTACCGGGCCGTTTTCGCAGCGTGTGGCAGGTGATGGGTTCGAACCGTCGCTCTCTGCCAGCGGCAGAGGTCCAGCGTGGGCGGGGCGCAGCATCCGGTGGCACCTCGGCGCGGCGGCCCGGGACCTAGAACGCGACGATCACGTAATTCCCCTCGGACACGCTCTTCGAGATCTCGAGCAGGTGGATGTGCCCGTTGCTGATCACGCCAAGCTGGACGGCTTGCTTTCCGCCTTGGTTGGCCACGTTGATCACCGTCGTGCCGATGATGTACCTGGCCGAGTCGTCCGTCCACAGCAGGACGGACAGGCCGTTGTGACATGCGCCCCGGTACTGGTACAGGACGCGGACGGGCTTGCCGGTGCGGACGGAGTAGGCAGTGAACGTCAGTCCGCCGTTCGCGCAGCCCGCGCTGCTGCCGCTGCCGGTCACGTAGGCGTACTGAGTGGCGCAGACGGCGGTTCCGCCGTCCGGCGTGATCTGCAGCGAGTCGCAGGTGGACGGGCCCGAGTTTTCTACTGTGAGCAGCGCACGGCTGGCGGCCATCATGTCAGTGCCGGCGCCCGTCACGTCGAGCGTGCGCAACTGCAGGGAGTAGGCCGAGCCAGCTCCGAATTGACTAACGGTAAACACGAGCTGCCGACCGCCGGAAAGCCAGGAGAGGGTGATCTTGGTCGGAGCCTGCGCGATTTTCGTGTGCGTGGTCCAGGCACGCAGTTCCGCACCGGACGATACCGAGTAGATTCCCAGCGCGATAGCGTCGCCGGCGCTTGAGGCACTGGGCTCCGACTCGACCGCCAGTTCCCGCCCGTCGGGTGACAGCGCCCAGGCGATGGCTGCGCTGTTGACCGGCAGCTTGATCGGCAGCTTGATCAGCTGGAAGGGACGAGCGGTTTCCGGGGCGATGCGGAGCACGTACCACGTGTAAGGCTGCATCCCGGGCGGCGTGGTCTGGCCGCCGGCCGTCACCACGAACGTTCGGTCATCGGACGTACCCTGCACGAGCACGAAGTGGAGGCCGTGCGGCGGGCTGACGGTGTCGATCACCTTGCCTGTGAGGTCATCGCCCACGATCAGGGGCCCGGTGTAGATGCCTCCGGTGGCGTCGTAGTCGAGTGCCGCGTAGTAGCGGGGAACCGTCGCCGACGCGGTGGCGGACTGGCTCGCGGAGGAGGCTGGAGTACCGGACTGACGAACGGCGACCAGGCCCACCGCGATCGCCACCACGGCAGCTGCGGCGGCGAGCGGCACCCCCCAGGACAGCCAGCGGCGCGAGGCTGGCCCGGGCCGGTGACGGAGCGAGACCGGGGCGGGTGCGGCTAGCGGGCGGACGTCGCGGATCAGGCTGGCGCCCGCCCGGGTGGCGGTGCGGACGCGGTCCTCGATGCTCATCTGGTCTTCGGTGCTCACTTGGCCTCCTTAAGCATGCGAGCGAGGGCGGCAAGGCCCCGGAAGGTGGCGGACTTCACGGTGCCCCGGCTGACACCCATCGCCTGGGCCGCCTGGTCTGCGGTCATGTCCAGGTAGTAGCGGAGCACAACGGCTTCGCGCTGCCTGGCCGGCAGCCGCCTGATCGCCGCCAGGACCGCGCGGTTGGCCTCGCTGAGGATGGCGGTGTCCTCGGCGGACTCACGGTCCGGGAGCGGGTCGAGGCGGAACTTCGCCTGGCGGTACTTGACCCGGTGGAGCTGGCGGCAGCCGTTGAGTACGCAGGACCGGATGTAGCTGAGCGCCTTGTCCTGGTCGGCGAGGGTGTCCCACCGGCGGTGCAGGCCGAGAAATGCGTCTTGGACGACGTCCTCGGCCGTCGGCCGGTCGCCGGTCATCAGAAAGGCGAGCCGAACCAGGCCGACAGCATGCGACTGGTACAGCGCCGTGATCTGCTGGCTCGGCTCCTGGGCGGGCTGGCGTGCCTGCTTCACTGAGTTCACACCCTCACTGATGCACTGACCCAGGAAAGGTTGCCTGATTCCGGTCCGGGTCCACCAGATCGAAGCGGCCGAAAAACCCCGGACGACGTTTTCCCCAGTCCTCACTGTGACCGTGATGGTCTCTCCGGGAAGACCCGAGGATGCCCCAGGCCAAGCACGGCGTCCACGAACGCGCCGTCAAGCGGCTACACACACCGCTCCCTCGCCGCCGGCCCTGTCCGCTATGTGTCCGTGGACCCCGCAACACAGCGGTCGACAGGGCTACAAGGTGACACTCCGAACGAGCCCTCGCTGACCCCGACTCCGCTGTCCGGGACCAGGCAGTTCGGGAAGCCTACACAGCCAACCCTACGATCGGCGACGTCGCTAACTCCGGCACCCGCGTGCGCGCTGGCCGCACATCCTCGGGGTCGGGAACGCCCGTGGGCCTGTTGCAAAAGGTCAGTGCTGTCGGTGTTCGGCCCGGTTTCTTTTCCGGGCGGTGCGGCGACTGTGCGCGGGATGACCGTTTTACCGTGGCTGCGGGTGTTTCCGGGCGTGCCGCGGGCCGGGCCGGGTCAGCGGC
>DATMKQ010000341.1:0-3851 GCA_035571275.1 Trebonia sp. | reverse complement strand
AACGCTGCGCTGTGTCCTCGTGCGGTTCGTCGTGGTCACCTGATCCAGGGTCACCTGGCCCTGGGTTCCGGGTTGTGCCGTCGGCCGTCCGGGGCGTGTCGGCCGCTACCCGGTCAGGCAAGTCCCGCGCGTTCACTGCATAGGTCCGCAGCGCACACCATTCATTCCTGTCCGTATCCGGAGCCAACCCACACATGACGAGCAGCACGCAAGCCACCTCGACCCCCAAGGTAGCGGTCAACGACATCGGGTCTGAGGAGGCATTCCTCGCCGCGATCGACCAGACCATCAAATACTTCAACGACGGCGACATCGTCGAGGGCACCGTCGTAAAGGTCGATCGAGACGAGGTCTTGCTCGATATCGGCTACAAGACAGAGGGCGTCATACCCTCTCGAGAGCTGTCGATCAAGCACGACGTCGATCCTCATGACGTCGTCAAGACCGGCGAGCAGATCGAGGCACTTGTCCTGCAGAAGGAGGACAAGGAAGGCCGCCTCATCCTGTCCAAGAAGCGGGCGCAGTACGAGCGCGCGTGGGGCACCATCGAACGGATCAAGGAAGAGGACGGTGTTGTCAACGGCACCGTCATCGAGGTCGTCAAGGGCGGCCTGATCCTGGACATCGGCCTGCGCGGCTTCCTGCCCGCGTCGCTGGTCGAGATGCGCCGCGTCCGCGACCTGCAGCCGTACGTCGGCAAAGAGATCGAAGCCAAGATCATCGAGCTGGACAAGAACCGCAACAACGTGGTGCTGTCCCGCCGGGCATGGCTCGAGCAGACCCAGTCCGAAGTCCGGCACACCTTCCTGAACACCCTGCGCAGGGGCCAGATCCGCAAGGGCGTCGTGTCGTCCATCGTCAACTTCGGCGCGTTCGTCGACCTTGGCGGCGTGGACGGCCTGGTGCACGTGTCCGAGCTGTCCTGGAAGCACATCGACCATCCGGGCGAGGTCGTCGAGGTCGGCCAGGAAGTAACCGTCGAGGTGCTGGACGTGGACATGGACCGCGAGCGCGTCTCGCTGTCGCTCAAGTCCACCCAGGAAGACCCGTGGCAGCAGTTCGCGCGCACCCACCAGATCGGTCAGGTCGTCCCCGGCCGGGTCACGAAGCTGGTGCCGTTCGGCGCGTTCGTGCGGGTCGAGGAGGGCATCGAGGGCCTGGTGCACATCTCCGAGCTTGCCGACCGGCACGTGGAGATCCCGGAGCAGGTCGTCCAGGTTGGCGAGGAGATCTTCGTCAAGATCATCGACATCGACCTGGACCGGCGGCGGATAAGCCTGTCGCTCAAGCAGGCCAACGAGGGCACGATCGGCGAGGCCGTCGGCGACGACTTCGACCCGACCCTGTACGGCATGCCCGCAACCTACGACGACCAGGGCAACTACGAGTACCCCGAGGGTTTCGACTCGGAGACCGGCGAATGGCTGCCCGGCTACGACGCGCAGCGTGAGGAGTGGGAGCGGCAGTACGCCGAGGCCCGCGCCCGCTTCGAGGCGCACCGCAAGCAGGTCGAGGAGTCCCGCGCCAAGGCCGAAGAGGAGGGCGACGGCGAAGCCGCCGAGCCCGACGCCAGCCAGGCGTCCGGCCCGACCCCCAGCCGCGGCCCCCGCGCCGCCCGCCCGGGGGGTTCGGAGCCCAGCGCCCCCGGCGGAACTCTCGCCTCAGACGAGGCGCTGGCCGCTCTCCGCGACAAGCTCTCCGGCCAGAGCTAACAGGATTTTTATACCGAACGAAGGGTCGCGCCTGTGCCGCCGTACACGTGCTTGTGTACGGCGGCACAGGCGTGTTTTCCCCGCTCGCGGCGCGGTCAGCGGTTGGCGCGGGCGCGCAGGTCGGCCCAGACTTCGGCTACGCGCTGGTCCAGCGCGGCGAGCGTTCCTGAGTTGTCGATGACGATGTCCGCGATCGCGAGCCGCTCCGAGCGGCTGGCCTGGGCCGCCATCCGCGCCCGCGCCTGCTCCGCCGTCATCCCGCGCGTCTCCGCGAGCCGCACGACCTGCAGGTCCGGCGGCACGTCCACGACGATGATCACATCGAACTCGGCAGACCGCTCCTCGCCGCCCTCGGCCAGCAGCGGGATGTCGTGCACGACCACCACGTCGTCGCCGGACGCACGGACAATGGCCGCCTCCTTCACCAGCATCCACTCGTGCACCAGCGGGTGCACGATCGCGTCCAGCCGGCCGCGCGCCTCGTCGTCGCCGAACACGATCTCCCCGAGCTTCGCCCGGTCCAGCGCGCCGTCGGCCCGCAGCACCCCGGACCCGAAAGCTTCCACGACCCTGTCCAGGCCTGGCGTGCCAGGCTCCACTACCGCCCGGGCGGCCTGGTCCGCGTCGATGACGACCGCGCCAAGCGCGGCGAGCCGTCCGGACACCTCGCTCTTGCCAGACCCGATCCCGCCGGTAAGCCCGACCCGCAGCATGAATCTCCCCTCGCCGGGTGGTTTGTCCTCGGAGGGAACGTTACATGCTCGCGGTGGCCGGGATCAGCGCGTCCCTGGGCCGGGTGCCGGCGAGCGCGGCCGGCGCCGCGTTGTGCTGACCTGGCCACCGTCCGTGCTGGATATGCCTCCTATGCGAATCTATGTCAGACTTATGGGGTAAGCCCGGCTTAGTCCAGCGCGCGGCGTGTTAGGAGTCAATCGTGCGTGAAGACGGCGATCCAGGTAACTTCGGCATGATTTTGCGCCGATACAGATGGGGTGCTGGGCTGACTCAGGAAGAGCTGGCCCGGCAGTCGGGGCTGAGTGTCCGGGCCGTCAGCGACATCGAGCGAGGTCACACCAGCAGGCCCTATGCCCGCACCATCCGGTTGCTGGCCGACGCGCTCAAGCTGGACGAGCCCGCGCGTGCGCGGCTGATGAGCGCGGCGCACGACGATACGGACGAGGCTGTCGGCGAGCGCCACGAGGAGATCGCGCGCTGGCCGGAGGATCCCCCGATAACCGTCCTCGCGGCCGCTGATGGCGCCGGTACCGACGCCGCCCGCACGGCCCAGGCCGGTCGCGACAACCGCCCTTGGCCCCACCCGCGCCTGCCAGGCTGGGCGACACTAGCCGCGGCCAGCGTCGCCGCCGCGCTCGTCGGCGGGGTGGCGGGGTGGGCCATGGTTAACCACGCGCCGGCGAACCAGCCGCCGGTCTCGACTCCGCAGCCGACCGGGCTGCCACACCTGTCCGGCAAGGCGTCTCGTGCCCTGGCTCAGTGTGAGCAAGGGTCAGTGAACCTGACGAGCAGCCTGGTGCATGGCAGCAACGGCACGTTCTGGGGAACGATGGAGGTGCTGTATTCCTACCGGTGCGCCTCGGTATGGACGCGTTTCGACCCGAGTCCGGCTGTCTCGGACACCAAAGCCGTGATGGTCACCATCAAGATCATCGGTCTGCCCGACCGGAAGGACCTGGTGTCCAGCGCACTCGGCATCGACGAGACACAGAACACGAACATGCTCCTGCTCCGCAACGGTTGCGCGCAAGGCAGCGTCATCCTCCTCAAGCTAGGCATGGAACTGGCGAGCGCGACCACCGCCTGCCAGGCCCCGCCCTCGCCCTGACCCGATCGCGGTCCGCCCGGCAGCTCCTGGGTGCACGACTGAACCGTGAGGGTGCTTGGTTGTCGCAGGCTGAGCTGTTCACCCTGATGGCGGGCCTGGCCGGCGTCACCCTCAGCCCCCGGACCATCGAGCGGTCCGCCGAGGCCGCCGGCGCGGGCCGCGTCGATGAGCGCCAGCTCACCGGTCTGCGTGCAGCGCAGCAGATAGGCATTGTTGTCCATCGGGCCGACGGCAACCTTGGTGATGGACAGGCCGGGCAGCTCCCGGGTGTCCGCTGGCCCGCCGACGGTCACGTT
>DATMKQ010000340.1:0-5883 GCA_035571275.1 Trebonia sp. | reverse complement strand
TCGACGACGACGCCGCGCTGACGTCCTGGATGCGCGCCACCTGCGGGACCGGGTTCCACCCGGTGGGCACCTGCCGGATGGGGCCGGACAGCGACGCCGCCGCGGTCGCTGACCAGCACGGGCGTGTGCGCGGCGTGCGCGGGCTGCGGGTAGCGGACGCTTCGGTAATGCCCGGCCTCGTGTCGGCGCCGGTGAACCTGACCGTCCTCATGCTGGCCGAACGGATCGCCGAGTGGATGGCGGCGGAGAACGAATGACCAGGCAGCAGCGGCGAGCCCAGCCGCGGCTGACCTCTTGACGCAGCCCGGCAAGATCCGTACGCTTCGGCTGAAGCAAGCGCTTGGTTAATAACTTGACGACTCTCCAGCGGAGTAGCCAATGACGGAACTCGCTCCATTCATCATCCTGGGCCTGACCAGTGGGTCGGTCTACGGGATGGCTGGCGTCGGCCTCGTCGTCAGTTACAAGACGTCGGGCGTGTTCAACTTCGCCTTCGGCGCCATCGGCACGGTTGGCGCGTACGTCTTCTACATCCTAAATGTGGAGCACGGCGTGCCCTGGCCGGTCGCCGCGGTCATCGCGGTGCTGGTGCTCGGCGTCGTCCTCGGCTTCGGCTTCGAGCTCTTCGCCAAGCGGGTGGTGACCAGGGCCATGGCCCTGCAGGTCGTGGCGACGCTCGGCCTGGTGCTGATCGTCGAGGGATTCTTCCTGCTGACGTTCGGGACGCAGGACAGGACCTTCCCGACGTTCCTCCCGCAGCGAAGCTTCAAGATCCTGGGCGCGTTCGTCACGGTCAGCCAGGTCATCGTCACGGCGGTTGGCCTGGTGCTGACGATCGGGCTCTATGTGTTCTTCAAGAAGTCGCGGATGGGCGTCGCGATGCGCGCACTGGTGGACGACCCGGACCTGCTCGACCTGGCCGGCACGAACCCGGACCGGGTGCGGCGGATCGCGTGGATCATCGGCTCGGTGTTCGCGCTGCTGTCCGGTGTCCTGCTCGCGCAGAGCACGAACCTCGATCCCGTTGTGCTGACGGCACTCGTCGCGCAGGCCTTCGCCGCGGCGGCGATCGGCAGTTTCTCGAGCCTGCCGCTCACGTACGCGGGCGGCCTGGTCGTGGGTGTGCTCGCGGCCATCCTGACCAAGTACGTTGGCACGAACTTCTACCTGGCGGGAATTCCGGCCAGCCTGCCGTTCATCGTCTTGTTCATCGTGCTGGTGGTGATGCCGAAGCGCCGGCTCGCGATCCGGGCGCAGAGCCTGCCGCTCGGCGAAGCGTCGTGGAAGGCACCGCTGCGGGTGCAGGCGCTGCTCGGAGTTGTCGTCGTCGCCGTGCTGGCGGTCGTGCCCAGCCTGGTCGGGCAAGCGCACCTCGTCGACTGGACGACCCTGCTCGCCACGGCGCTGATCTTCCTGTCGCTCGGCCTGCTGGTGAAGACCTCAGGCCAGATGTCACTGTGCCAGGCTGGCTTCGCGGCGATCGGAGCCGCGGCCTTCTCCCAGTTCGCCGTGCACGCCCATCTTCCCTGGCTGATCTCGCTGATCCTGGCCGGGGCCGTGGTAATTCCTGTCGGCATGGTGATCGCGATTCCCGCGACTCGCCTGTCGGGGATCTACCTGGCCCTCGCGACCTATGGCTTCGGGCTGCTGTTGGAGAACATGTTCTACAACACCAACATCATGTTCGGCACGAATGGGGAGGGCATCTCCATGCCCCGGCCCTCGCTGAGCTGGCTCGACCTGTCGTCCGACACGGGTTACTACTACCTCGTCCTGGTGATCACGGTCGTGATCTCCATCGCCGTCGTGGCGCTTACCCGGGGCCGGCTGGGGCGGCTGCTCCGGGCGCTGGGACAGGCACCGACCGCGCTACGGACAAGCGGCACCAGCGTGCACTCCATGCAGATCCTGGTCTTCTGCCTGTCCGCGTTCATCGCGGGGATCGCGGGTGCCCTGCTCGGCGGCGCGCTCACCCAGGTCGACCCGACGTCGTTCGATCCCACGACGTCGCTCACGTACCTGGCGCTGATCGTGCTCGCGATCGGCGGCCCGCCCTGGTACGCGCTCGTCCAGTCCGCGTTCCTGCTCCTCATCCCGGCGTACGTGTCGTCGAACGCGGCCACCTACTGGCTGGAGATCACCTTCGGCGTCTTCGCCGTGGCGCTGGTCCTGCAGCCCGCGACCCGCGAGGTGCCGTCGTGGTTCCGCGAGCCGGTCGACGCGCTCGGCCGGCTCCTGGGGGCGCGGCGATCGGCGGAACCGGCGGCGGCGCCCGGGGCGCCCGGGGCGGCCGGGGCGGTCGAGGTGGCCGGGGCGGTCGGGGCGGCGGCACCGGACCGCGTCGAGCTGGCCAGCAACGGCGAGGGGCTGCGGGTCGACAACCTGCGGGTCGCGTTCGCCGGCCTGGTGGCGGTCGACGACTTCGGCATCGAGGCACCGCTGGGGCGGATCACCGGCCTGATCGGTCCGAACGGGGCAGGCAAGACCACCTCGTTCAACGCGGTTTCCGGGCTGAACTCGCCGGTGAGCGGGACGGTGCGCGTGGGCGGGCGAGACATCTCCCGCTTGTCGAGCGCCGCGCGCGCCCACGCGGGCATCGGTCGCACCTTCCAGCAGATGCAGCTTTACGAATCGCTGACCGTCAGGGAGAACGTGGCTCTTGGCCGCGAGGGTGCACTGGCGGGCCGGTCGCCGGTGACCCAGGTCGTCAGCACGGGACGGGAACGGCGTGAGGTAGCCGAGGCCGCGCGGCAGGCGCTGGAGATCTGCGGCATTCTGCACCTGGCCGACCGGACGGTCGCCGCGTTGTCGACGGGCCAGCGGCGTCTGGTCGAGCTCGCCCGGTGCCTCGCCGGCCGGTCCGCTATCTTGCTGCTCGATGAGCCCTCGTCGGGCATGGACCGCATCGAGACGGACTTCTTCGCCGCCATCCTGCGGCAGGTTGTCGCCCAGCGCGGAGTGGGAATCCTGCTTGTCGAGCACGACATGACGCTGGTCATGGCGGTATGTGATCACATCACGGTGCTCGACTTCGGCAAGATCATCTTCCGCGGCACGGCGGCCGAGGTGACCGCGTCGCCGCTGGTGCAGGCGGCTTATCTCGGTTCTGCGGTGGCGGGCGAGGCAGGGCTGGAGACCGCCCAGGTGGCGGAAGCAACGGAGGCGACTACCCGATGAGCGAGGTACGGGGCGCCGGCGCGTCAACTCCCGCCGCGGTGACGACGAGTGCGGCGCTGGAGGTAGCGGACTTGAGCGCCGGGTACGGGCCGGTGACCATCCTGCGGAACGTTAACCTGCGGGTGGCCCCCGGTGAAGTGGTGGCGCTGCTCGGCGCCAACGGCGCCGGCAAGACCACGTTGCTGCGGACGACCGCGGGGCTGCTTCGGCCGAGCAGCGGCCGTATACTCGTCGGCGGTCAGGATGTGACGCGCGCACCCGCTCACCAGCGGGCGCGCGCCGGGCTTTGCCTGATCCCGGAGGGCCGGGGCATCTTCCGCAACCTCACCGTCGCGGAAAACCTGCGGCTGAGCGCGCCATCGTGGATCACCGACGCGGACTTTGACGGCGTCTACGATCGCTTCCCGATCCTGCGGGACCGGCGCGGGCAGACCGCGGGAACAATGTCCGGCGGACAGCAGCAGATGCTCGCGCTGGCCCGTGCGACGCTCGCGAAGCCGTCGCTCGTCCTCGTCGACGAGGTGTCGATGGGGCTCGCCCCTGTGACCATCGACATCATCTTCCAGGCGCTTAAGACGGTCGCGGCCGCCGGGGTCGCGCTGCTGGTCGTCGAGCAGTACGTGCAGCGCGCACTGGAGATCGCCGACTCGGTATACCTGATCAAGAAGGGCGAGGTTACCTCCATCGGCGATCCGTCCCACGCGGCCAGGACCGACCTGTTCGCCGAGTACATGGGCCAGTCGGCCGAGTCCCCGGCGAGCCCCGACGGGCGCGCCGCGGCCGACACCGCGGCACCCGGCCCGACGTCGAGATGAGGCCCGTGGTCCAGGTGAGGAGAGAGCACATGCCAGGGGAAAACACCCCGGCCGGGCCGGAGGAACGGCTGCGGCCGGTATTCGCCCCGCGGTCAATCGCGGTCGTCGGTGCGACGGACAACCCGCGGGCCCTGGGCTACATGGTCTACGCGAACCTGCTGCGCGACTTTCCCGGCCGCCTTTACCCCGTCAACAGCCGCAAGCCGACGGTGCTCGGGGCGACGGCGTACCCCAGCGTGGGGGACCTGCCCGAGCCGGTCGACCTGCTGGTCGTGCTCGTCCCGGCGGCCCAGGTCGCCGACGTCATAGCAGAGGCCATCAAGGCCGGTCACCGCTCGGCGTACATTCTGGCCGCGGGGTTCAGCGAAGCCGGGACGGAGGAAGGGCACTCCATCCAGCGCCGCCTGACCGAGATGTCCGCCGCCGCCGGCTTCCCGATCGTCGGGCCGAACTGTAACGGGTACTTCAACGGGTACGCGCGGACGATGGCTACCTTCGCGTTGATGCCGGACGCGGACCGGCCCACGGTGGGCCCGGTGGCGATCGTCTCGCAGAGCGGCGGATTCGGCTCGAGCATCCTGACCCGGGCGGTCAAGAACCGGGTGAATGTCGGTTTCTTCGCCAGTACAGGGAACGAGGCCGACGTGACAGCGACCGACGCGCTGCAGTATGTGGTCGCGCGGCCCGAGGTCCGCGTCGTCGCCTACTTCGCCGAGGGCATCAAGGACGCCGCCGGGTTCTTGCGCGCGGCTCGCCACGCCGTCGCGCACGACAAGGTGATCGTCAGCGTCGCTCCGCACACGTCGCCGACCGTCGCCCGTGCCGTCATGAGCCACACCGCGACAATCGTGGGCTCGAGCGACGTGTACGACGCGGTCTGCGACCAGTACGGCGTGCTGCGCGCGGCGTCGGTCGACGAACTGATCGACTTCTGCCTCGTGCTGCAGGACGGCCGGCGGATGGCAGGCAGGCGGCTGGGCATCCTTACCCAGTCCGGCGGCGCGGGCGTGCTCATGGCCTCGGCCGCGAGCGAGGCGGGCCTGGAGATTCCCGAGCTGTCGCCCGGGGTGCAGCGCGACATCGCGGCCCACCTGCCCGCGTTCGCCAGCGCGAAGAACCCGGTGGACACCACGGCGGGGATGTTTCCCGACGCGCCGCGGCACATGGCCGCCATCGTGAACCGCATCCTCGGCTCCGACGAGATCGACGCGCTTGTCGCCATGACCTGGATCGGCAACGACGCGCCGGCCAACGCGGTGATCGAGGCCTACGGCGAGCAGCACAAGCCGGTCATCCCCGTAGTCACAGTCGACCCGCAACTGGTCGCGGAGCGGGGCCTGCCCACGTTCGCGGACCCGACGCGGGCCATCGGCGCCGTCGCCGCGATCGCCCGCGTATCCACGCGCTGCCCGGAGGACGTCCAGGAGTTCGTCGTCGACGCCGCGCGGGCCGCGCGGGCCCGTGACATCCTGCGCCGGGCCGGCACCAACCCGGCGCTGCTGGAATCCGATTCGAAGGAACTGCTCGCCCTCTACGGTTTCCCTGTCGCGGCCGACACGGTGTGCCACTGCGCGGACGAGGCTGTCAGCGCGGCACGGCAGATCGCCGGCCGGGTGGTGATGAAGGCCCTCTCGTACGGGCTCGCGCACAAGTCCGACCACGGCGCGGTGATCCTCGGCGTCGAAGGGGAGCCGGAAGTCCGCAAGGCCTACGAGCGGCTGTCGACGCTGCCGGGCTTCCCGGTCGACGGCGTGCTCGTCCAGGAGATGGTGTCCGGTTCGCTGGAGCTCGCGGCGGGCATCCAACGAGATCCCGTCTTCGGCCCGGTGGTGAGCATCGGCCTCGGCGGCGTGCTGGTGGAGATGCTCGGCCGGCCGCGGCTGCTCGTCGC
>DATMKQ010000339.1:0-5613 GCA_035571275.1 Trebonia sp. | reverse complement strand
ACGCCCGCAGACACCCGGCAACCAGGCCAGAACACCGCCAGACAGCCACACAACCAGCCAAAGACGTAAACCCGCACCCCAAACCAGTGCGCCACCTGGACCACCGGCAGCCCGCACGAATGAACCTGCAACAGCCCCTATCACAAGCTAAACGGGACATTCATCTGGTGCGGCAGGCCGGCTGGTGCAGCAGGCCGGCTGGTGAAGCAAGCCCGCTAGTGCGGCAGGCCCGCTGGTGCGGCAGGCCGGCTGGTGGTGCAGCAGGCCCGCTGGTGCAGCAGGTCGGCTGGTGCGGCAGGCCCGCTGCCTGGCTGCTCCTGCCGGCCCAGCCTCGCTGGACCTGTCCGGGCAGTTGCACTCGCGAGGCGGGTGGGACGAGAGGTGCCCCATCGTGCGCTGCGGCGGGGAGTGGCATTGTGCGAAGCGTGACCGGGCGGGAAAATGAATTGCCTGGCCGCGGCGTCCGTGCGTAGCCTGGATCGCTCTTTGTCTACATCAGAACGGACGTCGTCATGTTGTGGCGCGCGCCTGCCCGCCGGTTCCCCGTGCTCGCCATCCGTGACTTCCGGCTTCTGCTCATCGACCGG
The DNA here is from genome assembly GCA_035571275.1 of Trebonia sp. Taxonomy (GTDB): domain Bacteria; phylum Actinomycetota; class Actinomycetes; order Streptosporangiales; family Streptosporangiaceae; genus Trebonia. The sequence continues at coordinate 5,026 of DATMKQ010000339.1, read as the reverse complement.
CTGATCGCCCCCGCGTCGGCAGGCTTTTCCATGGTCGGCGTCTCGTTCGCGGTGCTGAACATCACCGGATCCTCCGCCGACCTGTCGTACGTCCTGGCCGCGCAGATCGCGCCGATGCTGGTGTTCTCGCTGGTCAGCGGCGTAGCCGCCGACCGGTTCCGGCCGCAGCGCGTGATCATCGCGGCGAACCTCGCGATGGTGCTTGGCGAGGGCACCTTCGGCTTGCTCGTGCTCACCGGCAGACCGCCGCTGTGGGCGATGATCGGCCTCGAGGCGCTCACCGGCACGGGGATAGCCATGTTCTACCCGGCCTCGCAGGCCCTGCTCCCGCGTCTGGTGCCCGACGCGCTGTTGCAAGAGGCCAGTTCGATCAGCAGGCTGGCGATGAACTGCGGCCTGATGACCGGGGCGGCGGCGGGCGGGCTGCTCGTCGCGGCGGCCGGCCCTGGCTGGGCGCTGACGCTGTGCGGCATCGGCATGGTGTGCACGGTGCCACTGATGCTGGCCATCAAGGCCACGCCCGTGAAAGCGGCGGGCAGCATGGGCCCTGGCATGCTCGCCGAACTGCGTGACGGCTGGACCGAGTTTCGCTCGCACACCTGGCTGTGGGTCATCGTCGTGCAGTTCTGCGTGGTCATGATGGCTTGGTGCGCCGCGTTCCAGGTGCTCGGGCCGGTGGTGGCCAAGGCGCACCTGGGGGGTCCGGCGGCGTGGGGCGCTATCACCGCCGCGGACTCGTGCGGGCTGATCGCCGGCGGTGTGGTCTCGCTGCGGTTTACCCCACCACGGCCGATGCTGTTCGTGGTGCTGACCGGGGGTGCCATCGCCATCTCACCGGTGTCGCTGGCGCTCGTGCTCCCGCTACCCCTTATCTGCCTGGCCTCGTTCCTTCTCGGCGTCCTCATCGAGATGATGATGGTGCAGTGGACCGTGGCGATGGCCAGGGCGATCTCGCCGGACAAACTCGCGCGGGTATCGTCCTACGACGCGCTCGGCTCGATGATGGCGATGCCCGTGGGAGCGCTCATCGCCGGGCCGATCGCGACCGCGATCGGCGTGTCCGCCGCGCAGTTCGGCGCCGCCGCGGTGATCGTGGTGGTGTCGGCACTGTGCCTCATCCCGCGTGACATCCGCACGATAAGGAGCGACGAGTTGGGGGCTCTCCGCGGCGACAGTGACGGCGCGGCTATCTCCAGTGACTCAGTGGTAGTGGCCCCCGGCTGAGCATCGTGCGGATCGCGAAAGTAGACCGGGCCTCGACGACCGACGGGATCGTCAGGATCTGCCCGAGCAGCAGCTGCTCGTAGGCGGCCAGGTCCGGCACGACCGCCTCGACCAGGAAGTCGTCGGTGCCTGAGACCAGGTAGCAGGCGACGATCGCGGGGATCGCCGTCAGCGCCTCCTCGATCAGCGTCGAGGTTTGCTGGGAATGCCCCTCGACCTTTAGCCCGATGAACACGGTGAGGCCGAGCCCGGCCCGGGCCCGGCTGACCTCGGCGTGATACCCGGCGATGATTCCGCTCGCCTCCAGTGCCTTGACCCTGCGCAGGCAGGCCGATGGCGACAGGGCGACCGCGTCCGCGAGATCGACGTTCGCGATCCGACCGTCCGCTTGGAGCCTGGTGACGATGGCACGATCAACCCTGTCTGGGACATGTTCCGGCATGAAATTCAGTATAAGAGCAATGTCACGCAATTTCCTGGCGCTCCGGGCCATCCAGGCGACGATATTCGCCATCGCGTGCGAGCCGTTTTTTGCGAGTCTTGAGGCGTGATCGAAACGGTCTCGCACCAGCGTCGCGCCACTCCCCTGCGCACGGAGGACGCCTCCCGGCTGACAACCACGCGGGGCGCCGCGTTGTACATCGGCGCGCTGCTCGGCCCGGGGTTGCTGCTGCTCCCCGGCCTCGCCGCCGCGGCGGCCGGTCCGGCGTCCGTCCTCGCCTGGGTGGCGCTGCTAGCGCTGTCCGCGCTATTCGCGACCGTGTTCACGGCTCTTGGCCGGGGCTACCCGTCGGCGGGCGGCGTGATCGGCTATGTGACCGCCGGGCTCGGTTCGCGGGCCGGGCTGGTGGCCGGCTGGTCGTTTCTGGCCGGGGTGGTCGCGGGCGCGCCAGTGGTCTGTCTTATCGGGGCGAGCTATGTGACCGGGTTGACCGGGGGCGGGCAGCTCGCCCGTGCCGGGATCGCGGCCCTGCTACTGCTTGTCGTGCTGGCCCTGGCGGCCCGCGGCCTTCGGACGAGCGCGGTCGCGCAGCTTCTTCTGGTGGGCCTGCTGATCGTGGTGGTCGCCGTCGCCGTCGGCGGATCCGTCGGATCGGCGCGCTCGGCCAACTGGACGCCGTTCGCCCGCACGGCTGGCTGGCGGTCGGGCAGGCCGCGCAGACGCTGATGCTGTCCTTCGTCGGCTGGGAGGCGGTGGCGCCGCTGACCACGCGGTTCGCGGATCCGTCGAGGTCGCTGGCCCGGGTCGCGGCGATCACGCTTGCGGTCACCACCGCGCTGTACCTGGGCCTGGCCGTCGCCACGATCGGAGTGCTCGGGCCGCGGGCCGCGACCTTGGTCCCGCTCGCCGGGCTGCTCACCCGCGCGCTCGGCCCGGCGGGCACCGCCGCGGCCGCGGCCGCGGCGGTAGTGCTGACGCTCGGGACCACGAACGCCTACATCAACGGGGCCGCCGCGATGGCCGGCCAGCTGGCCCGCTCGACGCGTTTGACCGCGGACCAGCGGCCGGCGCCGCGGTTTCTCGCGGCGATCGCGGCGTCCGGGCTGCTGCTGATCTCGCTGTACGGACTCGGCGTGGTGAGCCCCGCGTCGCTCGTCGCCATCCCGGTGGCCCTGTTCCTGGCGGTCTACCTTGGCTGCATGATCTCGGCGCGCCGGGTTCTCGGCGGGGCGGCGCGCCGGGCGGCCGTCCCCGCCGCGGTCGCGGTGGTGATCATGCTCGGTTACTGCGGCTGGGCGATCGCCGCGCCTGTCCTTGCCGCTCTGGCCGTGACCTGCGCGCAGTCCCGCATCCGGTGGCACAGTCGAGCAGGCCGGTGACCGTGCCCGCGCCGACCGTGCGGCCGCCCTCGCGGACCGCGAAGGTCTGGCCGGCATCGAGCGCGACCGGCTTGCCGAGCGCGACGGTCACCCGCACCGTCTCCCCTGGCAGGGCCAGATCCACGGCGGCGAGGTCCAGCACGCCGGACACGTCCGTGGTGCGGACGTAGAACTACGGGCTGTACCCCGACCGCACCGGTGTCCGCCGGCCACCCTCCGCCGCCGACAGCAGATGCAGGGTGGCCCTGAACCGCTGGTGCGCGCGCAGGCTGCCCGGCGCGGCCAGCACTTGGCCGCGCCGGACCTGGTGACGGCCGACGCCGCGCAGCAGCAGCGCGGCGTTGTCGCCGGCCTGAGCGGCCTCCATCGTCTTGCCGAACGTCTCTACGCTCGTGACGACGGACTTGTCCGCCGCGCCCAGCCCGATGAGCTCGACCGGGTCACCGATCCGCACCTGGCCTCGCTCGATCGCGCCGGTGACGACCGTGCCGCGGCCGGTGATGGTCAGGGAGTTCTCCACGGCCATCAAGAACGGCGCGTCGACGTACCGCTCGGGCACCGGCACGTGGGCGTCGATGGCGTCGAGCAGGTCCAGGATCGACGCGACCCAGCGCTCCTCGCCCGCCAGCGCCGCCAGCCCCGAGACCCGCACGACGGGCACCTCCTCGCCGGGGTACCCGTAGGCGGACAGCAGATCGCGGACCTCGAGCTCGACGAGTTCGGCGATCTCTTCGTCAGCGACGTCGGCCTTGTTGAGCGCGACAATGACGTGCGACACCCCTACCTGCCGGGCGAGCACGACGTGCTCCCGAGTCTGCGGCATCACGCCTTCGAGCGCGGAGACGACGAGGACCGCCCCGTCGACCTGCGCCGCACCGGTGATCATGTTCTTCACGTAGTCGGCGTGACCTGGCATGTCGACGTGCGCATAGTGCCTTGTCGCGGTCTCGTACTCGACATGCGCGATGTTGATGGTGATCCCCCGCGCGGCCTCCTCGGGCGCGCGGTCGATCTGCCCGAACGGCACGTAGCTGCTCGTGCCCCGGGCCGCGAGAACCTTCGTGATGGCGGCCGTGAGGGTGGTCTTCCCGTGGTCGACGTGCCCTATCGTGCCGATGTTGATGTGCGGCTTGTCGCGGACGTACGCCTGCTTGATCATGACTGACTGCTCCTGGTTCCTCCTCCTGCACTCGCTGACCCGCGCGCGCTGACAGCACCGCGATGCGCCACCCTCCCCCGCCGGGTCAAGAAAGCGAACGGGGAAGGGTCAGCGTCGCGCGCCGTCAAAGGCCGTCAGGCCCGCCGACAGCAGTGCCGAGGCAGCCGTCATCGCCGCGCGATCGAGCGCGCGGGCGTCGAGGACGGCGAACCGGAACACGTCAGCTAGCGTGCGGCATCAGCGGCCCTGTCCGCAAAGGGTTTACCGGATCGGGGTTTTGGTCATTGCCTGAGCAGCCCTGGTGCGTCACCGTGGAAGGGGACAGCGCGAGCAATGGCAAGGAAGGACGATCCGATGGCGAACGCGGGTTATGGAGCCAGGGTCTCCAGGACCACCGGCGTGTCGGCCGTGAGCACGTTCGGCCTGGTCGCCGTCGCGACGCTGCTGGCGCTCGCCGCCCCCGCCGTTTCCTTGCTGCTCACCGATGGCATCAGCGGGTCGGGCGCGTCGATTACGTTCCCGGCCGGATATCCGGCGACGGTCATCATCACGGTTCTGGTAACGGCCATGGCCAGTGCGCTTGGTGCGGAGATCGCCGGACGTGCGGGATTCGCGGCCATCCGGTTCGCGCTCGCGTGGTGGGCGGTCATCAGCTTCGCGGTGACCGCCGCGGGCGTGTCGCTCGACCACGCAAAGGTGACCCAGCTGGGGATCGTGGTTCTGGCCGCCGCCGTGGCCGGGATGGCCGTCGGACTCCCCCTCGCCGCGCGGCGCTGACCCGTCGGACGTGTAGCTCAAAACTGACGTGTACCTCGGGCGATT
>DATMKQ010000338.1:0-4846 GCA_035571275.1 Trebonia sp. | reverse complement strand
GGGCAGAGCGTAAGCTTCGGCCAGTCAGCGTCGCCGACGGGGTTCGCTATCCCGATCGACACCGCGCTGGCGGTGGCGTCGCAGATCGCGGCCGGACACGCCAGCTCGACGATCTCGATCGGCTATCCGCCGTTCATCGGGATATACGTGGCCCAGGGCACCAGCTCCAACCCCCAGACCCAAGCGCAGCAGCAGGAAGCGTCCTCGGGTAACCAGTTCGGCGGCTTTGGCGGATACGTGCCGACCTGCTATACCAGCGATGCCGATCTGCAGGTTCCCTCGGAGATCGCGCCGGTCAATTCCGGCACGCTCGTCGACGGCGTGATCTGCGGAAGTCCGGCCGCGGCGGCGGGGATAACGGGAGGGACGGTCATCACCGCGGTCAACGGACAGACGGTAGGCGCGCCGACCCAGCTGCAGAGCATCCTGGCGAAGTTCCGTCCCGGTAATACCGCGGCGATCACCTGGGTGAACCTGAACGGGCAGAAGACGACGAGCACCCTGCACCTAGTGGCCGGTCCCCCGCTGTAAGACTGATTGCCGGTGCACGGGCCGTTCGGTCTGAGCACGACCCGTGCTTGTCTTACGATGGTCGTATGACAGCGGTAACCATCAGTTTCCGTGCAGATGAGCAGACGATGGCCGAGCTTCGCCAGCTAGCTGGTGACGGGAACCTGTCAGACGCGATCCGCGAGCTCATCCACGCGCAGTATGCCACCCGGCTGTATGCACAAGCCGCCAGCGACGCCGAACGGCTCCGCAACGACCCGGCGGACCTGGCTGAGATTAAGTCCGTGAATGAGGAGTTGGACGAGATTAGTGCGTGGTGACCTGTACCGATTGCGCTCCGGTAAGGACACCACCGGGCATGAACCGCGCGGCCCCAGATACGCGGTATCGATCCAGACTTACGGGATTCTGCTTTCCACGCTGATCGTGGCCCCGACCTCCACCAGCGCGCAGCCTGCGATCTTCCGGCCAGAGATCGAGGTGGACGGCGTACGGGCTCGCGTCCTCGTCGATCAGATGCGCGCGGTCGATGCCAGCCGACTAGGCGACTTCGCTGGCCGTCTGGACGCGGTCGAGTCGGGAGAAGTCGACCGCGCCATCCGGCTGATGCTCGGCGTGCTCTGAAACGCGACGTTTCAAAGCGGGTTCAGGGACTTCCGCCCATCCGGTTCATCAAGGACTCCTTGGACAGCCCATGTGCGGTGCAGAACTCCACCGCCTCGCTGGCGCCTACCTGGTCCGGGAGAGTGGCAATGGCGTCGGCTGCGGCGTCCTCCATACCAGCCCGGCGAAGCATCGTAACGATCTGCTGACGGGAAACGGTCATGGGAATCACCCCGCTTACGGATCCTGGCTCTGGCCCTCCTGCGCCAGGGCCTGCTAACTACGGGAACCAGATGCCTAGGCGAAAGCTTCCCCGGCCGCGAGCTCGGCTGTAATCACCGCGGTGTCAGCACGGCGACCCGCCCTCCCGCAGCCCAGGCGAGGTGAAGGTCGTTACTGCTGGGGTTTCCGCGCTGATCGAAGCCGATCATGTTGAACTTGGCGAACCGGTGGTTATCACGAGCCATGAATGCCAAGAGTTCGACGACACCGGCCTCGTCGGCCACGACCTGAACGTCGGCGGATCGCCGCTTGCCCGCGAGACGGATGTCCACCGGTTCGCCGGTGCGCAGGTTGCGTACCCAGGCAAACTGGGTGCCGACCAGCAGGGTCTCGTCGCGCCGGGTGTAGGCGAGGGGGATGGCGTAGTGCCTCCCGGACTTGCGGCCAACCACGTACATGGTGAGCATGCGCTTGCCGACGAGGCCAGACACCCCTGGCGTGCGCAGCAACCCGCGGACCACCCGGTTCACCAGCCGTTGCGCGGGCAAGGTCTGGGCTCTCACGGCAGAGGTCGGCTGACCGCCTGCTGGCGGATTCGGATTGGTCATCGCGATCCCTTCACAATTGGCGTACCCGGGCCCGGTGGCCCTACCAACCTATGGGGCGCACATCTGGAAAGTACGGCCGAGTGCGTAAGCATCCGCCAGATCGTTGCCGCGATAGCTGAGCGTCGGCAGTGCTGACCCGTGATGATCGCCGTTCACCGCAGCGGCCGCACATCTCCGCCACGATGCGGACCTTGTCGCCCGGGGTGAGCGAATAAATGGCTGGCTACCGCTCTAGATGCCCGCGCGACGCCATGAAGCGCCCGATGCTGGGTAGTGGCGACCGTCGTGGCGAAGACATTCGCGTATCTCGTCGTCGGGCTGCGGGTTCCGCTCATCCTCGGCTGGGCCGCGCTGGTGGTGGCCGCGGTGCATTTCCTGCCGCCGCTGCCGTCCTCGGGTGGGTTGTCAGACCTGATCCCGGCCGGGTCTCCCGCCGCGCACGCGGACGCCGACGCCACCCGGCTGTTCGGGTATCCCCTCGAAGCGGGCGTCGCCATCGTCCAGCGCGACCCGCACGGCCTGCCGCCATCCGTCGTGGACAAGGCGGCACACGCGGCGGTCGCTTACGACCGTAGCGCCAGCATCCCCGGCCTGCTGGCAGTCATTCCCATACCGAACGGCACGGGCGTTTCCCCCGCGATCACCGGCTCGCCCGTCGACGCGGCTGCGGCGCTGGCCTTGCTCGGCGGAGTCCGTCACAGCACCTCGACCATCGTCACGTACCTGGACTTCGGCGCGGACGCGTCGACGGAGCAACAGCAGGTGTCGGACGCCCGCGCCTACGCCGGACGCTACCTGACGCATGTCGTCGGCGTGACCGGGCCAGTGGCGGCGGAGTACGAGCAGGACTTGATCATCACCGGCGACCTCGGCTGGGTGGAACTGTTCACGGTGCTGGCGATCGCGGTGATCGTGGGCGTCAGGTTCCGGTCGGTGATCGCCCCGCTCGCCGCGCTGGCCAGCGCCGGAACCGCGTACGCGATCGCGGTCCGGATCGTGGGCTGGGGGGCGCAGCGGGCCGGGGTCACGCTTCCGCAGGACGTGGACCCGGTGCTCGTGGTGCTGCTGCTCGGCGTGACCACCGACTATTGCGTGTTCTTCCTGGCCGGGATGCGCTCGCGGCTGGCCGAGGGGGCGGGCCGCCTGCAGGCCGCGCGCGACTCGACCGCCGCGTCCGCCCCGATCGTCTTCACCGCCGGGCTGATCGTGGCGGCGGGCAGCGGGGCGCTTATCGTGGCCCGCGGTGGCTTGCTGCGCGCCTTCGGCCCCGCGCTGGCGGCGACGGTGCTGGTGTCCATGGTGGTGTCGCTGACGCTGATGCCCGCGCTGCTTGGGGTGTTCGGCGGGCTGATGTTCCGGAGGGTTACCCCTGGAGAGTCGCCCGTCTCCGAGTCGCGGCTCGCCCGGTTCGCGACCTCGAAGCCGGTGGCGTTGCTAGTGGTCGCCGGCTGCGTCGCGGCGCTCGGCGGTGCGGCCTCTTACGCCCGCGAGCTGGGACTGGGGTCTCCGCTGATCGGCGAGATGCCTGCGTCGTCGGACGTGGCCCGCGCGGCGGCGGCGGCCTCGACCGGGTTCGCGCCGGGGATACTCGCGCCGACCGAGGTGCTCGCCATCGGACCGGGCGTCGGATCGCAGATCGCCGCGGCTGGCCGCCTCGAAACCGTGCTGCGCCGGCAGCCGGGCGTGGCCAGTGTTGTCGGGCCATCGGTTCTTGCGGCTTCGGCAGCCAACCCCATGATCACTCAGAACGGCGGGGCGGTCCGTTTCGCGCTCGTCTATGACACCGATCCGCTGAACGCGACCGCGATCGGGCAGGTGCGGGTGCTAACGGCGCGACTGCCAGCGCTGGGGAGCGCGGCCGGCTTGCGCGGTGTGCGGTACGAGGTGGGCGGGCAGACCGCGCTGACCGGAGACGCGATCAACGCGACCGCGTCGGATCTGTGGCGCGTAGGGCTAGCGATCATGGTGGTGGCGCTGCTGCTCCTGCTGCTGTTCCTGCGGGCCCTGCTCGCCCCGGTCTACCTGCTGGCGGCCAGCCTGCTGGCGGTGCTCGCCACGCTCGGACTGACGGTCGCGATCTGCGACGCGGTCTTCGGGTCGCCGGATCTGGTGTATTTCGTTCCGTTCGCGGCCGGGGTGCTGCTGGTCTCGCTCGGGTCGGACTACAACGTGTTCGTGGTCGGGCGGATCTGGGAGGAAGCCCGGTCCTTGCCGGTGCGCGACGCCGTGGCAATCGCCGCTCCGCGCGCCTCGCGTGCGATCACCACCGCGGGGATCGCGCTGGCGGCCAGCTTCGGGCTGCTGGCGGTGATACCGCTGGAGCAGTTCCGGCAACTGGCGATCATCATGGCCGTCGGGGTCCTGCTCGACACGTTCGTGGTCCGGTCACTCCTCGTGCCGGGCCTGGTCGCGTTGACCGGCCGTGCCGGAATGTGGCCGGGTCACCAGAGAGTTCGCCCGTCCGCCCGGCAGCAGGAGGAACTCTCGGACGCCAGCCGCTGACGCTTCTTTCATTTCCTGGGCTGTTCGCGCCGGGCTAACTAGCGCGATTTACCTTCTCAGCGCCCTGCCGACCGCCGCCGTCTAGTCGGCCGCTCCAGCGCCGTTTACTGCCCCGCACTCGCCGGGTAGCGTCGCGCGCGGTTGCCCCCCTCACGGATTCAGGCTTCTCCAGCAAAGAAAGGAGCGGGGTCATGTTCTTTGGGCGGCGCATCCGATGGGTTGGTGTCGCGGCGGTAGCCGCGACCTTAGCGCTTACCGCTGGACCCGCCTTCGGGGCGGCCGGCTGGGCGGTGGTGAGCATCCCCTTGACCGGGACCAACACCCAGCTGAACGGGGTCTTCGCGCGTACCAATGCGGACGCGTGGGCGGTCGGCGAACAGTACAGCTCCCCGATCGGACCC
>DATMKQ010000337.1:0-19857 GCA_035571275.1 Trebonia sp. | reverse complement strand
GGTGGGCGAACAGGTCCTTGACGCTGGTGGTGTCGTGGACGTGGGAGGTGATGTTGGCCTGGTGCCGCAGCGAGGCCGGCGGCTCCGGGGGCTTGCAGGTCGCGGCCGGGCCCGCGTAGCAGTCCTGCGGAGGCGGCGGCGGCGGAACGTAGACCGGGTAGTAGTACGGCGTACCCCCAGTGCCCGGACTGCCGCTGGGCTGAGTGCCAGGGGGGGTGTACGGACTGGCCCAGTGGTGGCCGTAGTTCCACTGCGACTCATCGGGCGGCGCGTACGGACCGGAACTGGGGGAAGAGTCAAAGCCGTAAGGGGCCGAGGCCGAATTCATGAAGCTGTCCCAACCCTGGACGAACTGGTTTTCCAGGTAGGAAAGCGATTGGTATGTCGCGAAGAGCGCGCCGATGCCGTCGAGGGCTCCCAGCGTGTCGGGTCCTACATCCTCCGCGACTCGGCTACCGATGTTCGCGAGGGCTTTAAGGCAGTCCTCTGGGTCGCAGAAGTGTCCGGTGGGGTCGGTTTCGGTGAGGGGATCGCCCGTCGTGTAGGCGTAGGGGTTGCCGTCGAGCGTGGACGAGACGGGGCTGCCGGTGATGGCGTCGCTGGTGGCGAACGAGCCGGTGGCCGGGTCGTACCAGCGGGCGCCCATGTCGACCAGGCCCGTGGTCGGGTCGGTGTAGGCGCCCTGGTAGCCCAGGCCGGGCATGGTTCCGCTGGTCGCGGTCACCGTGCCGTACGGGCTGTAGGCGGCCGAGCCGGCCAGGGCGCTGGTGCCCGCGGCCGGGCTGAACGTGCCCGTCACGTCGCCGTGCAGGTCGCTCAGCGTCGAGTACCCGGTGCCGCCTGCGGCTCCGGCGGCGACCATGGTGCCTGACGGAGTGTAGGAGTAGTCGTCGGTGCCGTCGGAGGCGATGGTGGCGCCGGTGCCCAGGTAGGACAGCGACGTGCTGCCGGCACCCGTGCCGCGGGTGACCAGGCGGCCGAGCGCGTCGTACCCGTACGTGATGCCGCCGGGCGCGCTGATCAGGTTCCCGAACGCGTCGGACGTGTAGTCCTGCGCGCTCCCGCCGGCCGGGGTGACCGAGGCCAGCGCGCCGGACAGCGTGTAGGCGTAGCTGGTCGTGGCCCCGGACGTGGTGGCGGACGTCAGCTGGTCCTGGGCGTTGTAGGCGTAGCTGCTGCCGCCGGCCTGGGTCAGGTTCCCGTCACCGTCGTAGGCGTAGTCGGTGACGGTCCCGCCGGTCGTGGCCGACGCGAGCCGGTCGGCCTCGTCGTAGGTGTAGGTGGTGGTGCCGGCTCCGGCCAGCCCTGCTGTTGTCTGCGAGGTCAGGTTGTCGTCGTTGTCGTAACCGTAGGTCTGCGACGCGATCTGCGCGCCCGAGGCGGAGGTCAGCGTGTCGGACGCCAGCCGGTCCAGGCTGTCATACGTGAGGGCCTGAGACGGGCCGGCCGCTCCGTTGACCGAGTACCCGATCGAGGTCGGCTGGCTGTCGGCGTTGTAGCCGTAGCTCAGGGTCGCGCCGGTCAGCGGGTCGGCGACGGTCGCGAGCCGGTCCGCCGAGTCGTACGTGTACGAGGTGGTCCCGCCGGGGCCGGTCTCGGAGGAGACGAGCCCGTCGTCGTTGTAGCCGAAGCTGCTCGTCCCTGATGGACCCGCCGCGGTCTTCAGATCGCTGTTGGCGTCGTAGGTATACGTGTCGGTGCCGCCGGGCGCGGTGGCCGAGGCGAGCCGCCCGTCCAGGTCGTAGGTGAGCGTCTGGGTGGCGGTCGCGGCCGACGCGCCCGATCCCGCTTCTGAGGTCAGGTCGCCGAGCGGATCATAACCGTAGCTCTGGCTGATGCCTCCCGGCTGGGACACGGACACGGGCCGGCCGTCGGCGTCGTAGCCGGTGGTCCACGTGCGGTCGGCCGCCGCGCTCGCGGCGGGGGTCGCGGGCTTGATCACCGATTCCGGCAGGTTCCACGAGTTGTAGGCCGTCCACGTGGCGTTCCTGTTTCCGCTGGTGACCGAGGTCGGGTTGCCCGCCGGGTCGTACCCGTAGCTGGTGGTGATCGAGTTCGAGGATGAGACGGGCACGACCTGGCTCGTCAGGGCGCCGGCGGCGTTATACGTGTAGCTGGTGGTGTTGCCGTTCCAGTCCTTGACCGACGTCTGGTCGCCGTTCGGGTCGTAGCCGAAGCTCTCCGTTCGCAGCTGCGGGGCGCTCTGTCCCGACGGCGCCGGCCCGTAGTCCGTGACCGAAGTCTGGTTCCCGGCCTCGTCGTAGCCGTACTGCGTGGAGCTGCCGTCCGGGTTGGTGACAGTGCTGAGCCGGCCGGCGTAGTCGTAGGAATAGCCAGTGGTATCGCCGTAGGAGTCCGCCACCGAGGTCAGCTCGCCCAGGTGGTCGTAGCCCGCGGTGCTGACCACCCCGTCCGGGCTGGTCACCGTCGTCAGGTCGCCCAGGAAGTCGTAGCCGTAGCTGGTGGTGTTGGTCAGGGCGTCGGTCGAGCTGGCGAGCTCACCGAAGTAGTTGTAGGTGTCCTGGGTCGTGTTGCCCAACGGGTCGGTAGCCGACAGCTGCTCCCCCGCCGCGTCGTAGGTGTAGTTCCACACCCCGGGCGCGGACTGGCCGGGCAGCTGCGGCTCGGTGACCGAGGTCACGTCGCCGAGGGCGTCGTATCCGTACTGGGTGACGTTGCCCGCCGGGTCGGTGACCTGGACGAGATTGCCGTCCTCGTCGTAGGCGTAGGTCGTCGGCTGCGTGATCGACGACGAAGCGCCCGGCGGCGTGTAGGACGGCTGGAGGACCGACGTGACCCGCCCGTCCCCGTCGTAGCCGGTGTCGGTGAGGTTGCCGTCGGGGTCTACGACCTGAGTCTGGTCACCGAACGTGTCGTAGCCGTACGTAGTGACCGGCTGGATTGTCGCGGGCGTCTGGGCGGCGTAGGTCTGGGTCTGGACCGGCGGGTCAGTCACGTGCGACACATGACCGAGGGCATCGTACGCGTAGTCGGTGGTGTAGTCCGCCGCGGTCGCGCCGGACGCGTTGCCCGCCGGGGTGGTCATCGACAGCGGGAGCCCGTTCTGGTCGTATGTCCAGGTGGTCTCCAGGCTGGTGCTGCCGTCCACCACGGTCTGGCTGGTCCGGTCGCCCGTGGTGGCGTAGGTGTAGTCCGTGACCGACGGCCCGCCTTGCACCGCGGTTCCTACGGTCTGCGACAGGACATCGTTATCGGCGTTGTAGGTGTAGGAGGTCGTCCGGTTGGCGTACCCGCTGCCGGTCCCCTGGTCGGCGACCACGCTGGTGAGCCGGTCCGCCGCGTCGTAGTTGTAGGAGGTGACCGTGGTCGTGCCCTGCAGGTTGCCGTTCAGCGCGCTTTGGGACACGCTGATCTGGTTGCCCGCGCCGTCGTACCCGTAGGTCGTCTTCCGGCCGGTGCTGGTAGACGGGTCGGTCGTCTTGACCGTTTCCAGGTCCTGGTTGTTGTCGTAGCCGTAGACCGTGATCCGGCCCATCGCGTCGGTGGTAGTGGCGAGCAGCCCCGCCGGGTCGTAGGAGGAGGAGTTGACGACTAGGTCGCAGCCCCCGTCCTGATCCTGGGTGTAGGGGGCGGTGCAGGTCGCGGTCGAGCTCGACTCGCTGGTGGCCGGGATGTACAGCAGGACCTGGGTCTGCTCGTTGTACTCGTTGTAGCTGTACTTGTACTCGTTGCCGTTCGGGTCGATCTGCACGCTGATGTTGCCGAAGGCGTCATAGTCGTAGCCGGTGGTGGCGCCCTCCGGGTCGGGGCTGTTGGCCCCGCCGGTCTGGCTCGTGCCTCCGGACGTCGCGCCGGCCGGCTGGGTCTGCGTCGCCAGCTGGTCGTGGTCGTTGTAGGTGTACTTGGTGGTCCGCGACGGGTCGCCGCCGGTCAGGTCGGACTGGGTGAACGACGTCACCTGGCCGCCGGGATCGTCGTCGTAGACGTACGTGTCCTCCAGCGTGTGCGCGACGCCGGTCACCGGGTTGGTCGCGGACGGGTACTGCACCGTCAGCGGCCGGTTCAGCCCGTCGTAGGTGTACGCGGTCGTCTCGCCGAGCGGGTACGTGTTCGTGTAAACGTCGCTGGTGATGACCCGTCCCAGCGCGTCGTACGTGTAGACCGTGTACCGGCCGGAAGGATCGATGACCTCGGCGAGGTCGCCGTCGGAGTAGTACTTGTAGGTGGTCGTGGCGCCGCCGGGCGTCGTCTGCGTCAGCAGCAGCCCCGCGGGAATGGTTCCCCCGCTGTAACCCGCCTCGGTACCGACGGAGTACGTGTAGCTGGTCACCCTTCCGCTCGGGAAATCGCTGGTCGGCGGAGAGGTCTCCGAAGTGAGCTGGCCCTGCGTGTTGTAGGCGTACTGCGTCAGGTAGGTGTTGTCGGCGCTGTTGGCGGACCTGCCGTCGCGGACGGAAGTGAGCTCGTTGTTCCTGGGATCGAGCGGGTTAGCGCTGTCGTAGTAGTAGCCGTAGAACGTGGTGCAGGCCGCGCCGGTGGCGGTGCAGGTGGCGCTGGAGGACGTGGACCCGCCGCAACTGGCGATCGTACCGATGCCGCCGCCGGGCAGGGACGTCGGCTCCAGCGGGTACCACGTGCGGGTAAGCACGTTGCCGTGGCTGTCGTTGGTGAAGCAGACCAGGTCGCCGTCCTGGTTGACCAGGGTGGTCAGGAAGCCGTTCGTGTCGTACCCGTAGGACTCCGGCGCGTCGATCCCGTTGCTGAACTCGATCAGCCGACCGCCGTCGAGCATGTCGTAGCTGTAGGTGTCCTGGTTGTTCCCCGGGTCGGTGACGGTGACATGGTCCACGACCTCGCCGAGGCTGTCGGCGGTCGGCCGGTACCCGGTTGACAGCGGCTGCCCGATCGTCCAGCTCCCGCCGTTCGGGTCGGTGTACTGCTGCAGCCGGTCGGTGGCGGGGTCATAGCTGGCCTCCTCGTAGATGACGGGAGAGTCGGCCGTGTTGGCCGGCTGCAGCGAGACCTCGGTGAGCTCAGGGGAGGCGACGGTGCCGAGCGCGTAGTGCGTGGTGATGTCGGGCACGGCCAGCGGATGGGGGTACACGGCGACCTGGCCGATGTTCCCGTCGAAGTATCCGATCGACGTCGTCGTGCCGCCCTGGGTGTCTTCCGGCCAGCTCGCCCAGTAGCCGGCGCCGACCGCGTCGATCGTCTCGTTCAGGTTGTCGATGGTGCCGCTCACCGAACCGATGAGGGTCCCGTCCAGGTACATCGACTGGGCCGCCGACGACGCGGTCAGCACGACGTAATGCCACTTGCCGTCATCGACCGACGAAGAGGTGTGGATCGGGTCGACCGACCCGTTCCAGAACTCGCCGTACAGTTCGCCGTTCCCGCCTATGTACAGGACCGGCTCGTGGTCCCCCGAGGCCTTGCTCAGCGGCTGCGCGTCGGCGGAGAACAGCACCCCGCTCGCGGTCGAGTTGGCGCTCTTGAACCACAGCTCGATCGCCTCGTCGGTGCTGTCGGTGATCAGGTCGCTTGGCAGCGAAACCGACGAGCTCTTGCCGTTGAAGCTCGCCGCGGTCTCATTGCTGCCCGCTAGCGGTCCGGCCGCGCCGAGCGTGACGTTGCTGTAGGTGCCATCGGTGGTGCCGAGGTTGGTGTCGACCTCGTCGGTCGCCGTGGTGGAACCAGCGGCCTCGCCGAGCTGCCAGTACGACCGGGCGCCGGAGTCGAGCACACCGGCCAGGTAGTGCGATCCGGTCTGGTAGCTGTAGTTGGTGCAGCCGCTCGGGCACCCGCTGGCGGCGGTGCAGGTGCCGACGGGGCTGCAGACGCCGGTCAGGTCGTCGCCGCTGTAGGCGTAGGTCCACGTTTGCGCCGACTGGCTCGAAGAGGGGGCCTGAGTCGCCAGGGACGAGACGTGCGAGTAACTCGCACCCGTGGGCTTGGCCCAGGTCAGGGTCAGCGTCCGGCTGGAAACGGAGTCGGTGATCGTGCCCACCTGACCGTTGGAGTTGTCGGTGAAGAGGAGCGACCTTCCGTTCTGATCAGTGATCTTCGAAATCTGCCCGCCGGAGGTGAAGGTGTACTGATCACCAGAGGAATCCCGGAGCGTCCAGGTTCCGCCGGGGTTGTGCACAAGAGCGTCTTCGCTTCCGAACGGCGGTGCGTACAGACCGTTGTCGTTCTCGCCGAACCTCACCTGCTTGCCGTCGGACAGCGTCACCACCACGTCGCCCGTGCTGTCGTGAGAGTTCCCGGTGTTGTCGTTGTCGGGGCGCAGCCCCATGTCGATGACCGAGGACCAGCCCGCGCCGAACGCCAGCGAGGTCCGCGGGTCCAGGCTGTTATAGGTCCTGGTGATCTGCAGCGGTATCCCCGCCGTGGCCACGGCCCCTTCGGTCGCGCTTGTGGTGTAGTTCCCGCTCAGCGGGTCGTAAGCCTGCCCGCTGGTATCACCGAGCCCGGCGGTCATGTGCGGCTGCGGCACTTCGGGCTCCAGGGCTATCCCGCTGACCGAGGTCGACGCGCCGTTGACCGTGGTGGTGACCGACCACTGGTACGGCGTGTTCCACTGCATGCTCGTCGCGGGCGGGGTCCAGTACGCCTTGCTGATACTCCCCGAGGTGACACTCGGCACCGAGCAGGTCTGCCCCGAGGGCGGCTCGCAGGTGAGCGTGAAGTCGTAGGTGATGGTCCCGCTCGCCGTGGACGCCACGGTGGCCAGCTGCTGCCGCAGGGTGGCGGAAATAAAGCCGGTGGGCGGGTAGACGCCGGAGATCACCGGCGGCGGCTGCGGGATGTTCAGGCCGATCGCGTACGGCGCGATGCCCTGGGAGGAGAACGACACCGGCGAGGACCCGGTGGCTCCGGAGTACATGTCGAAGTCGATCGCGTACGCCCCGGGGTTGAGCGCGTCGACAACGGCGTCCACGGTCACCGTCTGGCCGGGCGCCACCGTCGACGGCATCGGGGTGAACACCGGGTGGTTCTCATACAGCGCCCCGGCCGAGTTGTACACGCGGTAGGAGATCTCGTACCCGTTGCTCGACGTCCAGGTGCTTGACCCGGTGTTGGTCACCTGGATGGCGAACTTGCCGTTCTGGCCAGGGAGCACCTGGACGAGCGGCCGGCGCGAGGCCAGCCGGTAGGACGCGCCGTCGGTGGTGTAGGTCACGGCCAGGTACGGGTCTCCGGTGCCGCTGGCGTACGAGCCGAACTTCTTCCACGCGTAGCTGTCAGAGTCCGACGCCCCGAGGGCCAGACCGTTGTCGGCGACAGTGCCGTGGGTCCACCCGTTGATCAGGTTCGTTCCGGCCTGGTCCAGCCTGATGTTCTGCCACCGTGCGTGGCACGACGAGGAGGAATAGCCTTCCTCCACGTACCCGTAGGCGAAGGAGGCCCGGCCGACCGCGGCGCCGGTCGACGGCCCGGGCCAGCTCTTGTCCCCGGTAACCGTCCAGGACGAGGTGACCGGGTACACGTACACGGCGCGCGGTTCGCAGCTGTACGACCACGTGTTGTACACGCCGAGCTCGGCGCCGAGCACCGTGTCGTTCTGCAATGACGACGCCACGTTGGTGAACGCGATATAAGACTCGGCCTTGTCGGAACCGCCGTCCCAGGTGCCGACGTGCAGCTCGGTGTCGCTGGAGAAGTCGTTGGTGTCCGGGTACTGCACGTACGTGGTGCCGTTCGAGTCCTCGGGCGAGACGCTCGGGTCAACCGTGACCGGGTACACCCGTGCCTTGCTGTCCAGCCAGGTGGTGTCTAGCGTCATCGTGATGGCCTGGCGACCGTCCACGGTGGTCAGCGAGTACGTGACTCCCCAGGAGGTCGCGCCGTCGCCCGAGTGCGGGTTGACGTTGGAATCGGACATGAAGCCGGCCGGCACGTAGGCCAGGACCTTGCCCGCCGCGTCGGCGAACTCCACGACGCCGCCCGGCCCGAGCCGTGCCCGCAGACCGGTCAGGTCGAGCGGGAAGATCCACGTCGTCGGTGCTTGCGGCGAGTCGAGCACGATCTGCTCTTTGACCATGTCCGTTCCAGCGGTGAAGCGGACGGTGCTGTCTGGCCTGGCGCCCGCGTAGGCGACAGAGCTGCCTTGCGACGCGCCCGGCACAGCGGCCGCGTTCGCGATTCCGAATGCCACCGTGTGCCCGCCGGACAGCGGCACTGTCACCAAATCAGCCGCGTTGGCGTAGGGGGCGAACTTCTCCGGCTCGGCCTCCGACGACTCGGTCCAGCCGACCGCCGCCCCCTCCTGCTCCAGCGTCGTGCTGATCGGCACCCAGGTGCCATCGGCGCGCTGGTAGTTCACCGGCTGCGCGTACTCGAACGCCGACCGGGAGCCGTCGGCGTTCGAGTAGTCAACCTGGGTAGCGTCGCGCGGCGCGAGCTCCTTGCTTGTCTTCGGGTTGTACCCCGCCTTGACCGCGGGCGCCTTGGCCTTAAGCACACGGAGCTTGTCGGCGGTCGCGCCGCGGACCGGGAAACGCAAGGGACGCGGCGGGCCCGCCATCTTCACCACCTCGGAGCTCACCGGTGCGGACGATCCTGTCCGGGATCCGGCCTGCCGGGCAGGTCCGGACGCGGTCGGCACGAAGTGCCCGTTGACCATCCGTCCCAGCGTCGCCGCCGCGGAAAGGCGGTGCGACTGGTCCGCGGCCGCGGCCGCCGTCCATACCTGCTGCCGCGGAGCTCCCGGCCGCGGCGGCCCGGTCGTCACCGTCACGGCCACGGCGAGCGCGAGCGCCATCGCCAGAACTGTGAGAACCGCTACTGGTCCGCGAATTCGCATCGTCGGCTCCCGTCAATTCCGCGCATTTTCTTTGGCAATATTCATGTATATCTGTTAATTTTCCGTCACTTATGGTGACATAATTCTCCGTGACTCCAGTGGCGCCTCCGTAGCGCGCGGGTAGCGCGCAGACCGGAAGTGCCACGTGACCGGGGGCGGAGAAGGGGAATGGGGGATCTACGGTGCGAATCGAACTCCTGGGTCCGCTTGTTGTCATGACCACCGGGGATGTGCACGTGCGGGTAGCGGCGGGTAAGCAGCGCTCGCTGCTGGCCGCCCTGGCCGTGCAGGCGCGGGATGTGGTGCCGGCCGACACGCTGGCCGAGGCGATCTGGGACGCCGAGCCGCCCAGGTCGTGGGAGGTGACCCTCCGCAACTACGTCCGCAGGCTCCGAGTCCTGCTGGGCGCGGCAACGGGCGGCCGGATCATGACCAGCCCGCCCGGATACCTGCTCAAGGCCGACAACGACGAAGTTGACGTGCTGGCATTCGAGGTACTGCGCCGGGATGGCCTGGCGGCCGCCAGGGGCGGCGACTGGCCGCGGGCGGCCGTCAAGCTATCCCAAGCGGAGTCGCTGTGGCGGGGAACCCCGTTCGCGGATATTCCGTCCCGCTCCGTGCGCGACGCGCATCTGCCCTATCTGCAGGAAGCGCGGCTGACGGTGCTGCAGACGCGCATCGACGCCGACCTTCGGCTCTCGCACGCTAAAGACGTGATCCCTGAATTGCAGCGGCTGACCAGCCAGTATCCAGCACGAGAACGGTTTCGCGCGCAATTGATGCTGGCGCTCTACCGCTCCGGGCGGCAAGCGGACGCGCTCGCGGAGTTTAGGTCAGCCCGGCAGTTCAGCGTGGCCGAACTGGGGCTCGGGCCCGGGCCGGAGATAACGGACCTGCACCAGCGCATCCTGCGGGCCGACGAGGGCCTGCTTCTCAGCTGGGCCGGGCTGGAGCCGGGGCGCGCTACCGGGGCGCTACCGGCACGCGACCTGGCCGGGTCAGGCTTATCGCATCGACGCCAGTGACCGCCGGGGGCGACTCATGCGCAAGGTATTCCGTAAGTGGCTGACCGCGACGGCGATCGCAGTGGCAGCGGTCAGCGTGCTGGCCGCGAGCCCGGCGCGGGCGGTGACAGCGACCGGATACACACCGCCCGTCGGCATGTCCTATGCCTGCTCGCAGGCCACCGGGGCCGACGCCGCCTGCTCGGGTTTGACCGCCAGCGCCGCCAGTGGCAGCATCATGCCGCCTCCGGGCCTGGACCCGTCCGACATCCGCACCGCCTACGGGCTGCCGTCGTCCACGGCCGGCTACGGGCAGACCGTCGCGGTCGTCGGCCCCGGCTACTACGCGTCCGCGGCGGCCGACCTGAGCGCCTACCGCGGCGGCTACGAGATCCCCGCCTGCACTACCGCCAGCGGCTGCTTCAAGCAGGTCAGCTTCGACGGCGGCGACCCCTCCGGCCTGCAGGCCGCCGAATGGAACGTCGCCGAGGCCCAGGCCATGGACATGATCTCCGCGGTCTGCCCGAACTGCGACATCCTGCTCGTGGACTCCAGTACCTCCGCCATCTACACCACCGACACGCCCGACGACGGCCTGGGCGCGGCCGAGAATGAGGCTGTCGCGCTGGGCGCCAAGTTCATCGTCGACCCCTGGTCCATCCCCGAGGACTCCGTCAACGCCATCCCCCTGTTCTCCGGCGAGTCCAACGAGGCGTACTACGACTCCCATTACTTCGATCACCCCGGCGTCGTCATCACCGCCTCCGGCGGCGACCAGGGGTACACGGGTGAGGTCGGCTACCCCGCCGCGTCCCCCTACGTCGTGGCGGTCGGCGGCACCACCCTGACCGCCGCCGGCAGCGGTTACACGGAAACCGCCTGGGGCGGCACCGAGTCCGGCTGTTCCGCGTACGAGTCCGTGCCCGCCTGGCAGACCGAAACCGCTTGCGGCGCAAGCCGCGCCGTCAACGACGTCGCCGCCGTCGCCGACCCTAACGACAACATCGTCTACAACGACTCGGAGTACACCACCGTGGGCTGGGACGATGGCGGCGGCACCAGCTACGCCGCCGCGATCGTCGCCGCCGCCTACGCCCTCGCCGGGACGCCGGCCAACGACAGCACCCCGGCCGCCACCCTGTACGCCAACGCCAACGGCCTGACCGACATCACGGCCAACACCAACCCGGGGACGGTCACCTGCCCGCCGCCCGCCGACGTGTGCAACGCCGGCCCCGGGTGGGACGGTCCCACCGGGCTAGGCACCCCGGACGGCGTCAGCGCGTTCCTGGCCAGCTACTACCAGCCGATCACCCCGGTACGGTTCATGGACACCCGCATCGGCGCCGGCGGCACCACCGGCCCGATAGCCGCGTTCGGGACCGTGAAGCTGCAGATCGCCGGCGTAAACGGCATCCCGGCCGCCAACGTCACGGCGGTCGCCCTCAACCTGACCGAGGTAGACGCGTCGGTCATCGGGTACACGGAGGTCTTCGCCGACGGCAACCCGCGGCCTGGCACGACGAATCTCAACACCTACACGCCCGACACGAACGTCGCCAACCTGGTGATCGCGCCGGTTGGCGCGGACGGCAAGATCGACATCTACAACGGCAGCGGCGGCACGATCCAGTACGTTGGCGACGTATTCGGCTACTTCACCTCGGACGCTAGCGCGGTCGGCGATACGACGTACACGCCCATTGCCCCGATCCGGATACTGAACACCGGCAACGGGACCGGCGCGCCCAAAGAACCGCTCGCCGGTGGTTCCACCCTCGCCGTACAGATCGGCGGCGCCAACGGCATTCCGTCCGGCATCGCCGCCGTGGCCATCAACGTAACAACGATAGATGGCATGGCACCGGGGATCCTGGAGGAGTACGCGGACGGCACCACGCTGCCCTTGGTCTCGAATCTCCAGTTCGACACCGCGAACGTCGCCGAGATGGCGATCGTCCCTGTCGGCGCGGACGGGAAGATCGACATCCACGGTTCCTGGGGTGATAGCAGCGACACCGTGAACGTGATCGGTGACGTGGTCGGTTACTTCACGGCCGGTACGACGGGCGAGACTTACCACGCGATGAACGGGACCCGGATGATCGACACACGTTCGGGCAACCCGATAGCGGCAGAGGGGACGCTTAGCCTGTCACAGGGGACAACGGTCGTCGCGCCTAACCCCACGCTGATAGCCAACGTCATCGCCCTCGACTCGACGGCCAACGGGGACTTCATCATCTACGCGGCGGGCACCAGTCGGCCCGCGACCTCCAACGTGAACTTCGCCACGGGAGTGACGAGAACCAACCTCGACTTGGCGCAGACCGGCGGCGGCGCGTTCGACATCAACAACTCGAGCAGCGGGACCACCGACACGGTCGTCGATTGCTACGGCTATTTCTCCGCGGGCTAGCGCGGTGCCTTGACCGCGGTCGTCGATCGGCCGGTCCCGGGGGCTCCCGGGGGCTCCCAGGGGTCTCAGACGGGTGAGTACTCGCCGGGGTCGGCGGGGGTGATATCGGCGGCCGGGGCGGGGTCGCGGCGGCCGAGGGCGGTCCACGCCGTGTCGATGACCGCCTGGGTGGACAGCCCATACTTGCCGAACAGGTACGGGCCGGTCAGTGCGCCTTCCGCGAACGTGTCGCGCAGGCCGACGCGGCGCAGCGGGCGGCCGAGGCCCGCCTCGGCGAGCGCCTCAGCGACGGCCGTGCCGAGGCCGCCGACGATCGTGTGATTCTCCGCCGTGACGACCACCCTGGCCGCCCGCGCCACATCCGTCACCGTGGCCGCATCGAGCGGCTTGATGACTGGCACGTTCACCACGGCCACCGACACACCGGCGGTTTTCAGCAGCCTCGTCGCCGCGAGCGCTGGGGCCAGCATCATGCCGCTGGCGAACAGGGCCACGTCCTCGCCGCGGGTGAGGACGTCGGCGCGGTCCAGCCGCAACTGGTGCCCGGGGCTGAATATCAGGGGGATCTCCCCTCGCTTCAGCCGCACGTAGACCGGACCGTCGATGTCGGCGATCGCCGCCGCCACCTGCCCGGCCTCCACGGCGTCGGCCACGTCGAGCACGGTCATCCCTGGCACCGCCCGCATCAGCGCCACATCGTCGATCGCCTGGTGGCTGGGGCCGCCCGGGCTGGATATGCCGGGCATGAAGCCCATGATCCGCACCTTCAGGCGCGGGAGCGCGATCGCGTTGATGATCTGGTCGAGCGGGCGCCGCGTGGCGAACACGCCGAAGGTGTGCACGAACGGGATGTGGCCGTCGCGTGCCAGCGCGCCGGCGACGCCCATCATGTTGGCCTCGGCCATCCCGGCGTGGATGAACCGCTCGGGAAACGCGTCGGCGAACAGGTCGATCTCACACTGCCTGGTGAGGTCGCCGCTCAGGCACACGATGTCGTCGCGCCGCCTGGCGAGGTCGACGAGCGACTCGCCGTACGGCTTGAGCACCGCCGGATAAGGCGGCAGCCGCAGGCCAATCTGCCCGGCCGGCTCAGGCATCGCGGCGCTCCAGCCGGGCGAGGAGTTCGGCCTCGGCACGGGCGGCGAGGTCCGCGGGCAGCTTGATGAAGTGACCGTCCGCGTCCGGCGGAAGGCAGTGCAGGCCGTGGGTGGTGGAAGTTCGGTTGATCAGAACGGAGGGTGTGTCCCCCTGGTCAGCCCCGGTCAGGGCGTCGATAACGGCGCCGACGTCGTGACCGTCGAGATCCACCGCGTTCCAGCCGAACGCCTCCCACTTGGCGGCGATCGGCTCGATCGTGGTGATCGTATCCACCGGCCCGTCCACCTGGGAGTTGTTCGCGTCGACGAGCACGGTCAGCCTGGCGAGCCGGTGGTGCGCGGCGAACATCGCCGCCTCCCAGACCTGGCCCTCCTCCAGTTCGCCGTCGCTGACGATCGCGAACGTCCGCCGTTCCCTGTTCTTGAGGCGGTCAGAGAGGGCGAAGCCGGCCGCCGCGGACAGGCCCTGGCCGAGCGAGCCGCAGACGTAGTCCACGACCGGCGAACGCTCGGTGCCGATGGCCTCCACCGGGGAGCCGTTCTGGCCGTAGGCTCTCGCCGCGTCCTCATCCAGCAGGCCGAGTTCGGCGGCGGCGGCGAAGATCCCGATCACGTAGTGGCCCGGGGAACACACCAGCCGGTCGCTGCCCGGGCGCATGACGGCGAACAGCGCCGCGACCTGTTCCGCCGACGAAAGCGCCTGGCCCAGGTACCCGAAGCCCTGCGGCGCCACCATGCGCACCGCCCGCAGCCGGATTCTGGTGGCGAGGCGAGCCGGGTCCGTGACCGTCCAGTGAGCTCCAGGGTCGGAGACGCGCGGGGTATGCGTCATGCTCAGCCGGTGGCGTTGAGCCAGCGGACCGGGGCGCCGTCGCTGGCGCGGCGGAACGGCTCGAGTTCGTTGTCCCACGCGGTGCCGAGCAGGCGCGAAAGTTCGGCCTCGAGCACAGAACCGCCGGCCGCGGCGAGCGACATCGCGGCGCGTATCCGGCCCTCGGGCACCATGATGTCGCCGTTGCCGCCCGTCACCGCGGAGAAGACGCCCAGGTTCGGCGTGTAGCCGTAGCGCACGCCGTCGCAGCCGGGGGATCCGTCCTCGGTCACCTCGAAGCGCAGCCGGTTCCACCCGGCCAGCGCCGACGTGATCGCCGCGGCGGTGCCGGGGCGGCCGTGCCACGTCAGCTCAGCACGAAGATGCCCTGGGGCGGCGGGCTGGCTGACCCAGGGCATGCTGACGCTGGTCCCCACGGTCCCCGCCACCGCCCACTCGATATGCGGGCACAGCGCCGGGGGCGCCGAATGAACCTGCAGAACGCCGTAAACCGACACCGTGCCTCCCTAAGACGAGGTTCGCCTTCCCCTGCGTCCTCGCCGTCGGCACCGCGCGCTAGCGCGGCACGGGCTGCCCGGTGTCTGTGCCATATTCTGCCGTACGACCGCCGGAGATACCAGCGCTGCCGCCTAGAAAACCTCGCCGGCGTCCGAGCATGACCAGCCCGGCGAGCGCCGCGATCCCTACACACGTCCACATGACGTAATCGCCGGCCTGGTCGTAGAACGTGCGGGCCGTCGCCGCCGGGAGCTCCAGCTTGACGCTGACCACGCCGCTGCTGTCCTGGCCGAGCCAGATCAGTTGCCTGCCGCGCGCGTCGAACGCCACCGTGTCCCCGGTCAGCGCCGCCTGTACGACGGGGCGCCCGGTCTCGGCCGCGCGCAGCGCCCCGAGCGACGCGTGCTGGTCCGGGCCCCAGGTGCCCTGGAACGTCGGTGTCGCAGACTGGTAGACGATCAGCTGCGCGCCCTGGTCCGCCTCGACCCTGGACATGTCGGGGAACGCTGACTCGAAGCACACCAGCACGCCGATCGGCAGCGGCTGGCCCGCCCGGTCGGTGGCGTTGAGCAGGTGCGCGCCCGGGCCCGGGACCATGTTCGACGATGCGGCCTTGCTGATATCGGTGAGCCAGCCAAGCTGCTGGCGGAACGGGATGTACTCGCCCAGTGGCACTAGCCGACTCTTCACGTAGATGCCCTTGATCCCCGACGGGCTGACCAGCACCGCCCACTTCTCGTGGCCCTTGCCAGGCACGATCGCGTCCTGGCTGACGAGGATCTCGGCGCCGTCCCGGGCGGACAGCGCCTCGATCTGGTGCAGCAAGGCGGCGGAGGAGGGCAGCGTCAGATCCTCCGAGATGCTGCTCTCGCCCCAGACGATCAGGTCGGGCTTGACGCCGTTGAGCGTGCCGCTGCGGCTGAGCTCGGAGGTCAGCGTCTCGCTCGCGTCGACCTGTTGCGTCGTGTTGTTCACCACTCCCGGCTGGACCATCGCGACCGTGACCGAGCGGACCGCGGGGAACGGCGAGGTCAGCGCGAACGCGAGGGGGCCGGACCCGGCGACGACGACGAAGGCGACAGCGCCGACGGCCAGGAGCGCCGGCCGCCGGGGACCCGAATACCGCGACGTGCCGGTGGCGCCTCCCGCCGCCATGGGCGCCCCCGCCGCGGGCGCGGCCGGGGCGATCAAGGCCGGGCGCACCGCGCCGAGGATGAGCATGAGCGCGACGTTCGCCATCAGCAGGGCCACGCTGACCAGCCACACTCCGCCGACGGCGGCGAGCGCCAGAACCGCCGGATGCTGCCACTGGGAGGCGCCGTAGAGCGCCCAGGGGCCGCCGAGCCCCTGGTAGGAGCGGATCCACTCCGGGATCAGCCAGCAGCTCGGGACCACGATGAACGCGGCGAGCCGCCGCCACCAGGACGCTCCGGAAATCAGCAGGCGGCGCACGGCCACCGCGAACGGCGACCACATCCAGCCCATCACCCCGCCGAGCAGCAGCAGCCCGGGGCCTAGCTGCGGGGTCATCCAGGACAGCATCGAGATCAGGTACCCGGCGCCGAACCACCAGCCGCGCGCGACGGCCTCCCGCGTGTCCGGGGCGCGGGCGAACAGGATCATCGCTGGCAGCAGCGCGAACCACGCCAGGTAGGACAGGCTCAGCCCAGGGAACACCAGCATCACCGGCACGACGGCGGCGGCGAACGACAGCCAGCGCCAGGGCTGGCTGAACTGACGGGCAAGCCTGCTGCGCAGCTTTATCCTGTTGGCCGGGTTTTCCCTGTGAGCTGGGTTGTCCCTGTTGGCCGAGTCCAGCCGGGTCACCCCTCCATTGTCGGCCTGATTCGTCCCGGTCGCCAACCAGCGCCCGGAATGCTCATCCCTCCATGTACAGTGCTGGCCAGGACCTGTCGCATTTCCGCGCGCCCTCAATCACGACCTATCGCCAGTTTGACCTCGAGAGGCTACGTAGTGACCAACCTGGGTCGCCTGCCGCAACATGCGGATGACCAGAACTCCACATCGAGGCCACAGCGGCAACGGCCGACGCCGCGCGCGCTGAGTTCGCTCAGCGACGCGCTCGGGGACCTTTTCCCGCGGCCGCAGGTCCGCGCGCTGGAATGGGCGAGGTCCAGGCCTGTGCTGGCGGTGGCGGTCCAGGTGGCAGCGGTCGTGGTGGGCGCGATCGTGCTGCTCGGCCGGATCCCAGGCACGCCGGCCTGGGACGGCATCTACGCCGAGGACCTGGGGATTTTCCTCCGCAACGCGCTGCAGCATCCGTGGCAGCTGCTGATCCCGTACGCCGGGTACATGCAACTGCTCCCGCAGACCCTCGGTCAGATCGCGGCGCTGCTGCCGCTGCAGGACGCGGCGGCGTTCTACGCCATCACCGGCGCGCTCATCGCGTCCGCCTGCGCGCTGTTCATCTTCCACGCCAGCGCCGGGCACATCCAGTCTCCGGTGCTCCGCGCCCTGCTCGCGCTGGCGGTCGTGCTGCTGCCGGTCGCCCCGCTGGAGATCGTGGACAGCGGCGTGAACACCCCGTGGTACCTGATGATGGCGCTGTTCTGGGCGATCCTGTGGCGGCCAAGGACGCGGGCGGGGATGGCCCTGGTGGCGGCGATCGCGTTCTTGACGGTCACCTCCAACACCCTCGCCGTCGTGTTCGCACCCTTGCTGCTGCTGCGGATCATCGCGCTGCCCCGCTGGCGCGAGCACGCCGTGACCATCGGATTCACGCTCGGCGCGCTGGCCCAGGCGCCATACGTGCTCGGCTTCGTCCACGGGGCGGCCACGCGCGTGTCCAAGCTGGGCAAGCCCGGGCTGTCCCTGTCGTTCTACGCCCACCGCGTGGTGCTGCCCACGGTGGGCTGGCACCTGTCGTGGTTCCTGCGGGACCACCTCGGCCTCAACACCGCCACCGCGATCGTGGCGATCCTGCTCATCATCGTCTTCGGCTGGGCGCTGATCACGCGGCCATGGCCTGCCCGGTTGTTCGTGGCGACCGCGCTCGTCACCGGGTTCGTGTTCTCGATGGTCGCCACCACGGTGTCGTACTGGGTGGCGGGGAAGCCGAACTCGCTCGGCCAAGAGGCGGGCTCCAGATACACGAACCTTCCCATCCTGTTGTT
Source organism: Trebonia sp. (assembly GCA_035571275.1). Lineage (GTDB taxonomy): Bacteria > Actinomycetota > Actinomycetes > Streptosporangiales > Streptosporangiaceae > Trebonia. The sequence goes on along the minus strand of DATMKQ010000337.1, from coordinate 2,106 downwards.
CCAGGCCGCGGCCATCGTTGCCGTGGACTGGTGGCTGCGCGGACGTCCGCCGCGCGGCTCCCACGCCCGCGACACGGGCGGCCGCGGCGCACAGGTCGGCATGCGCGCTGTCGCGGCGGTCGGCGCGCTGACCGTCGTCCTCGCCATCGGCTGGGTCAGCGACTACCGCTACTTCGGCAACCGCAGCAACGTGCAGGTGTGGCCGACCACCTCGGCGGAGTGGCTGAAGGCGTGCCAGGAAAGCACGACGGGCTTCATCCACGTGAACCTGGGCGGCGGGACCAGCGGCAACATACCTTGCGAGAACATCAACCCGTAACCCGCTACGGGCGCGAGGCGGCCTCCTCGAGGGCGCGGCGCACGAGGACGCGGGACAGGTGTTCACGGTAGGCCTTCGTCGCGTGGATGTCCGAGCCCGCGGAGGTGCCGTCGGCGGCCAGCGCCGCGGCATCGGCCGCCGACGCGCCGGATGACAGCGCAGCCTCGGCCGCGCTGGCCCGCAATGGCGTCGAGCCCATGTTGATCAGCGCGATCGAGTGGCCCTGCACGGCCACGCCGACGATCGCCCAGTCGATCGCCCGCTTGGTGAACTTCTGGAACGACCAGGCGTTCGGCGCGGCGGGCTTCGGCACCCGGATCTCGGTCAGCAGCTCACCGGGCTCCAGAGCGGTCTCGAAGATCCCCTGGAAGAACCCGGCGGCGGGCACGGAACGAGTGTCCGATGGGCCCCGCACGACGAACGTCGCGTCGAGCGCGAGCAGCGCGGCCGGCAGGTCCGAGGCCGAGTCGCCGTGCGCCACCGAGCCGCCGATCGTGCCGCGGTGCCGGATCTGCGGGTCGCCCACCTGGCTCGCCGTGTAGGCGAGCAGCGGGATCTGCGAAGCCACCACCGGCGAGTGCTGCACATCGTGATGCCTGGTCAGCGCGCCGATCGCGACGTACGTCCCCTCGTCGCGGATGTACGAGAGCTCGGATACCCGGCCGAGGTCGATCAGCACCGCGGGGGCGGCGAACCGCAGCTTCATCAGCGGCAGCAGCGAGTGGCCGCCGGCCAGGTACTTGGCGTCCTCGCCGTACTCGGCCGCGAGCCCGAGCGCCTCGTCAACGGACAAGGCCCGCCGGTAGGTGAACGCGGGCGGGATCATGAGTTGGCTCCCGCGTCCGCCGCGGACAGCGCCGCCTTCACGATGTTGTGGTAACCGGTACACCGGCAGATGTTGCCCTCGAGCCCGGCGCGCACCTGCTCCTCGGTGGGCGACGGGTTCTCCCGGAGCAGCGAAACGATCGCCATCACCATGCCCGGCGTGCAGTAACCGCACTGCAGCCCGTGCTCTTCGTGGAAGGCCTTCTGCACGGGGTGCATCTCCCCCGCCTCCGTTGCCAGCCCTTCGAGCGTGGTCACCGTGTGCCCGTCCGCCTGGGCGGCGAGGACGGTACACGACTTGACCGACTCGCCGTCGAGCAGCACCGTGCAGGCACCGCAGGAGGTCGTCTCGCAGCCGATGTTGGTCGCGGTGAGGTTCGCCACGTCGCGCAGGAAGTGCACGAGCAGCAAGCGGTCCTCGACGTCCGCGGTGATGTCATTGCCGTTGACGGTCAGTTCGACCTTCACTATGCGCTCGCCTCCCTTTCCTGTTGGCCCAAACCAGCCGGCTTGCTAGCGGCCTGGATCGCGTTCCACACCCGCTCCGGGGTGGTCGGCATGTCGATGTGCCGCACGCCGAGGTGGGAAACAGCGTCGATGACGGCGTTCTGCACCGCCGGGGTGGCACCGATGGTGCCGGCCTCGCCGATGCCCTTGACGCCAAGCGGGTTCGCGGTGGTCGGCGTCTCACTGGTCAGCAGCTCGAAGCTGGGCAGCTCCGCCGCCGTGATCGCCGCGTAGTCCGCGAGTGTGGACGTCAGCGGGTTGCCGTCCGCGTCGTAGAGGACCTCCTCGCACAGCGCCTGCGCCGCGCCCTGCGCGATGCCGCCGTGCCGCTGACCCTCCATGAGCAGCGGGTTCAGCACCGGGCCCGCGTCGTCGGCGGTGACGTGCCGCAGCAGCGTCACCTTGCCGGTCTCGGTGTCCACCTCGACCAGCGACAGCTGGGAGCCGAACGGGAA
>DATMKQ010000336.1:0-2555 GCA_035571275.1 Trebonia sp. | reverse complement strand
CGGCGCGGCGCTCCAGCTCCTCAGCCTCGCGGCGGCGCTGCCACGCGACGTAGGTCTCGCCGGGGTTCCTGGTCGTCCAGTAGGTCGCGTTGAGCGTCTGTTCCCTGGCGATCTCCGCGCTGCTGACGATGGCGATCAGCGGCCCGCCTGGCTCGTCGGGTTCCTTGGGTCCGGTCACGTCGGTCAGCCTCTCTGTTCTCCACGGCTCCGCGCTGGACGGAGCCTCGTCGCCGGTCAGCCAGCGCATCACTGGCCGGCCTTGTGCGCTGCGATGAGCCCGCGCCAGGCTGGCGGGCGGAACACCAGGACCGGGGAGTCGTCCCCGAGCTTGGAGTCCCGCACGGCGATGGCGAGCCGCCCGCCGACGATGATCAGCCTGGTCTCGATGCAGTTGCCGTTGGAGAAGCTGAAGGACGACTTCACCCAGTAGCCGAAGCCCATCCGCCGCCGGGTCACGGTCGCCTCAGCTTTCCGAGGTCGGCCCGCTTCCCGTTCACGTAGCGGGCGAGCAGCCGACCGTCCGGCAGCCGGACCTCATGGGGGATCTCGGTTGAGATGGACAGCAGCCGCGCCCGCTCGGTCGCGGTGATGGCCGCCTCGGGGGAGCGCGTGTACCGCTCGATGATGGCGGGCTCGCCGAGCTGGTCGCGACACAGCGCGTACGACTGCGGACCCGGCGGGGCCTTGAATGGGGTGGTCATGACTTCGCCGCCTCCGCCTCGTCGGTGATCTCCTCGCGGCGGATCTCCGTGCTGTGGCAGTGCTCGCACCGATACCGGAACCGGCGGCCGGCCAGCGACCCCCGCCCGTCGCGCGGCAGGATGCCGTCTTGCAGCTCGGTCAGGGCGTCGATGTTGTACGTCTCCAGCGACGCGGACGCCTGCTCGGCCAGCTCGGGCCGCTGATAGGCGTGGTAGAACCGTAGGTAGCGCTGAACCGTGCTCACGCTCACCCGGAGCGCCCCGGCTATCTCCTTGCGGGTGTAGGCGTCGCTGAAGCTGTCGAGCGTCTGCCCGAACCGCCAGCTCGCGCGGACGCTCCCGACGCCCCACTTCACGAGCTGCTGGTGGGCCAGCCGCATGACTGCGGCGTCGGCGTCGGCTACGACCTGGGCGGCGATCTCGGCGGTGGTGGTGGTCATGGCTGGTCGTCCTCTCTGGGCTGGGGGATGTCCGGCGGTAGCAGGACCATCTGCGGCGGGCCGGTCAGCGCCGCGGCCTGTCCAAGCTCGGCGGCTGCGGCAGCGAACTGGCCGTCCGGCTGCGGCCGGTTGGCGAACCACTGGACAGCCGCGTCGGTCAGCCGGACCTGGAACCCCGCCTTGAGATGCTCAACCCCGGTAGTGAGCACCTCAATCGCGGTCGCTCCCGGCACCCTGCGCGGCTGGGTATCGCCGATCTTCCAGACGAGGCAGGCGTACGGGCTGGTGGTGGTCATGGTCGGTCCTTTCCTGGGTGGTGGCCCGCGCCGCCTCGACGGCGGCGCGGTGCTCTCGGAGGCCGAGGATCAGGGCGGCGTTCAGCGTGAGGCCGATCTCCTCGGCGTACGTCCGGTACCACGCCAGGTCGTCGGACCTGGCGGGGAACCGCAGGGCGTGCGGGTGAGGTTGTGCCATCGGGAACCTCCTGGTGAGCGGTCATCCGGGGATGACCTCAGTAGCGGCGCCATCTACCCAGCCGTAGCGGCGCACCCGCAGAATCTCGGGCGTGATATAGACCGGCATCATCCCCGTGTCGGTGACCATCATGACCATCTGGTAGCGCTCGGCGATGGCCACGACGGCGGGCCGCTTGGCGACGGTGCGGCCGATCTCGGGGAGCCGGTCGCGGTCGCCGAGCACCATGACCTGCGGGTCACGCTGCGCGCGGCGCGGGTAGGTCTCGCTGGAGATGAACGGGCAGAGCCCGCCGAGCGCGATCTCGATACACCGCTCGTGGACCGGTGCCTCGATGAAGAACCCGTCAGGCGGCGGAGCGAGCGACACCTCGTCGCCGTACAGCGCGACCTCCTTGCCCATAACGCGGCCGCACATCGCGCAGAGCCTCTTGGCGTAGCAGGTCTGCGCGCGGCGCGGGTCGAGGACACCGAAGTTCGCTACTCCGTTCGGGCGCTCCACGAGGTACGGGATCGGGAGCTTCCGGCGGGGGTCGATCGGCAGGTGCCTGATCTCGGGGGGCAAGTCCCACTTGCCGGTCATCAGGCGGCCCCCATGATCGTGTAGATGCGTTCCAGCGTCGCGGGATCGGGCGGCGCGGCTTTCGCCACGGTGGCCGTCACCCATTCGGCTGGAGTCATGCGAGTGGTGGTGGTGGTTGGCATGATTCCTTCCGTTTGCCGGGAATTTCCCGGCAGTGCTACTAGCTTAGCGCTTAGTGCTACTGGGGGTAACCGGCACGGAGCAATCCGATTTTGTCCTTAATACCTCAATCCCGAACGGGAGGGAATAATTAAGGCTAAAACTGCGTTGTAGTGGTTAGAGCCGGGCAAGTGCCCCGGCCCGAGAGTGAGCCACCACCATGCGCTACGGCTACGCCAGGGTATCCACCCGCGACCAG
>DATMKQ010000335.1:0-8874 GCA_035571275.1 Trebonia sp. | reverse complement strand
TCCAGCCCAGGTCGTCCCCGCATCCGGCGTCGGAGCAGGCCTCCAGGTCCACCCCGTCGGACCGGTAACTGTCGGCGCTGCCATTGACCGAGGTGACGTTGTAGGCCACCCCCTGCCCGCCGGTGTCATAGTTAGCCGCGTCCACCGTGCCCGGCACCGCCGCCGCCGTTCCGCCGTACGGCCCCTCCGCGCCGGTGACGGACATCGTGATGCTCGCCACGATCAGCGCCGCGCCGGGATCGGTGACGTTCAGGCGCAAGTCGGCGCTGTCGTTTTGCGCTTCGTCGAACTGCGCGCCGGTCAACTGGACGGTCGCCGTGGTCCACGTCCCGGTTCCCGGGCTGCTGACGGTCGGACCGTTCTGATAGGCGTTACCCGGCGTGTCGTATTGCACGATGAAGCCCTGGCCCGCCGTGGCCCAGTACGTGACCCGCACCGTCACATCGGATGCGGCCTCGACCGCCGACATCGGGTCGAGCTGGAGGTAAGCGTTCGCGTCGCCCTGACCGCTCTGCGAGGTCGTCCAGGTCTCGTCGGCCGTCTGGCCGTCCTGAGTGATCTGGGTCAGGTTGCCGTCAGAACCCGAACTCGCCGAGCCGACTTGCAGGAAATTCAGACCCTGGCCAGGCTGCCCGGCGGTGGCCGACACGGAGGTGGCGCCAGTTTCCGTCACCGGGCAACCGGAAGACGCTGTGCCGGACGGCGGCGTGCCCGCCACCACATTCCACTGCGCCAGCGTCGCGGCGCTGAGATCGGCTGTCGCACAGATGACGCCGTTGGACTGCACGGTCTGCGGGACGGCGGCGCCGGTCGCGGCGTTCACCAGGTAGTAGCTGCCCGAGGCCAGGCCGAGGCCGGCCGGGATGACCGAGACCGGGGCGTCATAGGTGGTGCCCGAGGTGATATTCGCCAACGTGAGGGCGGCGCTGGTGCCGCTCGTCGCGACGGCCGGCACGACCTGCAGGTTCCCCACATCCGGGGCGTCGATCTGCGCGTACGCCGTCGTGTACTGGGTGAGCTGCTCCTGCTGCGTCAGCAGCGTGCCACCCGCCGACTGATACGCGGTCAGGTTCGCGTCGACGCCGTTGAGCGGCAAAATCGCCTTGAACTGAGACAGGCTGACCGCGCCGTTTTTTACCTCCTGGCTGGTCACCACGCTGAAGCCGGACTGGTAGTTCAACCAGAGGTTGGCGATCTCATTCTGCACGTTGTTCAGGCTGCCGCCGCCGGTGTTGCCGTACCCCTGGGAGAAGTCGATGTACACGGCGGCCGGCTGGTGAGGGTAGGTCCCTGACAGGCCCTTCAATGTCGACAGCCAGCTGGTGTATATGGGGAAGCCGACGACGTCCTTCTCGGTGCCGTCATGGATGAAGAAGTCTTCGCCGCCGCCTTCGGGCAGGCCCATCCCGTAGTTGGATATCCACTGCACCGCCTGCGCGGCCAGCTGGCTATTGTCGCTGGGCGCGGTCCATTCCTGCGCCAGCTTCACGCCGTACGCACGGGCCAGGCTGCCGAACGTCAGGGTGAGCCCCTGGGAACCCGCGGAGTCGTCGATGATCGTGACGTTGTACTGCTTAGCCAGCTGGAAGAACGTGTCCGGGTTGTTGGCGTAGGACGTCGCGTTGGAGAAGCCGCCGCCGTAGTAGTAGTACAGCGGGGTGCTGGCGGTGACGTCGCGCACGTCGGCGGTCAGCTGACCGTACGTCTGCTGCACGGACCACGCCCGGAACGCCTGGAACACGCCGAACAGTGCCTGACCTGGCGCGGCCGCGGGCACCTGGCTGAACGAGCTGTAGGACGTGCCGTTGTCAGAGTTGAACGTGGCGATGGTGCCGTAGGTCTGCGGCAGGTACGTGTCCTGGAACTCGCTGATGTCGTCGGCCGCCCAGCCGCCGCCGGCGCCGTTGAGGTCCCACTGCGCGTCCAGGTAGCCGTAGTTCAGGATCGCGCCACCGTAGCCGGGCAGGCTGGCGGCGTTCTGAATCGTGTCCGTGACGTACGTGAAGTACTCGGACTGCTCCGTCGGGTCCCACCAGGCGGGCGCCTGACCCTGTGCGCCGCCGCTGCCGACCTCGAAGTCGGTGATCCACGGGGCCGGGCTACCGCCCCAGCCAGCCTGCCAGAAGATCGGGATGAGCTGGATGCCCGCGGCGCTGGCGTTCGCGAGCTCGGTGTCGAACTCAGTGAAGCTGAACGTGCCTGGCTCCGGCTCGATCGTGCCCCACGGCATGTTCAGCTCGGCGGTCGTGAGACCGTCGGCCGCCAGCCCGGCGAAGAACGACTCCGACCAGGCAGTGCCGCCGTTGTCGAAGTCGAGCTGGGTGGACCAGATCGGCGTGGTCGGCGACGCGGCCGCCCGCGCCACCGGGGCGTGGAAGCCGCAGAAGAGAGTGACCAGCGCTGCCGCCGCGGCGGGCGCTACCAGTCGCCGCGGCCGAAGGCCGTGGCGCCACCACGTTGACGCGAATCCCTTGACGCTCATATCGCGTTCCTCCTTGAGCCGCAGACGCGGGAACGCTGGGCCGCCTCGCTGTGATGACTGTACGATTCACAACATCTTCATGCAATATCTCGACTTAAACTCGCAAAATAATGCTCTAGACACGGCTCGGCGTCGCCGGCGATGGGCACCCCGATGGGACATGCCTGGTCCCGGCCCGGCCCTGGTTGTGCAGGGCCGGGCCGGGGGCTTGCGGTGCGCAGTGCACGGGCCTGTTAGGGCAGGTTCCACTGCTGATTGGCGTTGCCGGTGCAGTCCCAGATCTGCAACTGGGTTCCTGAGCCTCCCCAGTTCGTATCGTCGAGGCACTTATTCGATTGCGGGTTGTACAGGGCCCCGTCGGATTGCGGCTCCCAGACCTGTGCGCCTGTGTTATTACAGGTGTACAGATCAACGGTTGTGCCGTCGGCGGTGCCGCCTCCGTTGATGTCCATGCACATCCCAAGCGCGTGCAGCGTGCTGCCCGCCTCAACGACTGTCCACTGCTGGGCGTTCGTGCCGTTGCAGGTGTACACCTGGACAGGCGTGAACTCAGCGGTGCTCGCTCCCCTGACGTCCACGCACAGTCCCTCATAGCCAGTGATCGGCCCGGTGGTTCCACCAGTACCGCCGCCGCCACCGCCGCTGCCGGTGGTGGAGTAGGCGGCGACGTACGCCACGCTCATCGTGCCGCCCGACGCGGTCGAGCTTGTCGGACTGGTGCAGCCGCAGACGCCGTTCGGATAGGCGCCGCCCATCGCCAAGTCCAAGATGATCGACAGGTTGTGGTCGTAGGCCGCCTGCCACGTCGACGTGCCGACCTGGGACTCGCTCACGCTGAAGTACTCGTTGCCGTCCAGGTAGAACGTGATCGACTCATCGGAGGTGTTGGTGCGGTTCAAGATCATCGTGTACGTGTGGTAGCCGCTTTGGCAGCCACCGCACCCGACCAGGCCGCTGCCGATGCCGTCAGGCTCGTTGCATGGCCCGCCGGGGTCGGTGCCGCAGTGGATGGTGCCGGAGAGCTCAGACAGCGAGTTGACGTCCTCCATGATGTCGATCTCGCCGTTCTCTGGCCATTGGCCAGGCCCGAGCATCCAGAACGCCGGCCAGTAGCCCAGCCCGCCGGAGGGCTGCTCGATCGAGGCGGTGACCTCCAGTTCACCGCCCGCGGGCGCGCCGACATTGGCACTGGTCGTCTGCACGCGGCCGGAGGTCCACGAGCTGCCGCTGCCCAGGGCCGTGATGTCCAGGTCGCCGTTGCCGTCCAAGTGCACATTGCTTGTCGAGTTGGTCATCGTCTCGATCTCGCCGGTGCCGAAACTGGACCCGGCCCCGGTGTCGTACATCCACTGGGAGTCGATGCCGGATCCAGACGAGCCGTTGAAGTCGTCGCTAAAGACCGTCGACCAGCCGGATGGCGGGCCAGGGACCGCGTCAGGCGCGGCCCGCAGGGCCGACGCCGCGGGGGCCGCCGTGTTGGCCAGAGCCGGGGCGGTGGGCACCATGGCCGCTGCCACCGCGACAACCGGCGCGATGATGGCGAGCATCAGCCCGCCTCTGAGACGCCACCTCGTGGCGCGCTTACCGATACGCATGACGCGTTGGGACATGCCGGGCATATCCCGGCCTCCTCTCCCCGCTCCATGAGTTATAAATAGGAAACTTTCCTATTCGAACGGAAACGTAACGTGGCGGTTTCGTTACGTCAATCGCGCCGAGAGTTAAAAAGATGTGAACGGCTTCGCGCCCGGTCCGACAGGGTTGTGATGCTTCAGTGGTGGTTTCTGTTTGATGGGACTAGTGAGGTGACTGTTACTGCAAGGGCGGAGACCTCCGTGCCGTTGAGCAGGCCTGCGCGGTGGACAAGTCCGGTGCTCCCTTGACGAGCCCACACGCGCTCGTTACGTTAATGCTTACTATAAGCATTGAATTAAGTCGCTACGCGTTCGATCGTCGGCGTGCGATCGAAAGCCGTCCGCCGACCACGACCAGCCCGTGCCCCCGGCCATCACGCTGTCGTTCTTGATGGGTCAGTTCCATTGAGCCCATGGGGCGCGCCAGCCTGCGAACAGGACAAGGATCCCCAGCCTGGCCGGGAATGACGAAGGGAGTAAGGGAAATGGGATTGATTCACATCCCGCGGCTGGCTAGGTCCCGGCGTGGCAGGCCAGGCGGTAGACGCATCGGCTTTGTCGTCCTTGCGGTCGCGGTCCTGACCGCCCTGCCGCTGACGGGCGTCGTGCACTCCGCGGCCAGCGCCGCCACCGGCACCCCTTACGGGGGAACCCCCGCAGCGGTGCCCGGCACCGTGCAAGCGGCGAACTACGACACCGGCGGCCAGGGCGTGGCCTACAACGTCACGTCGGTCAACGGGACCGCGAACAGCTACCGGTCAGACGGGGTCGACCTCGAAGCCACCGCGGACACGGTGGATACCGGCGTGGCCGGCGGCGCCTACGACATCGGCTGGACGGCGACCGGCCAGTGGTTCCACTACACCGTCAACGTCGCCACCGCCGGGACCTACACCGTCGCGTTGCGACTGTCGTCGCCGTACGGGATCACCGACGCGCTGCACATCGCCAACTCCTCCGGCACCAACCTGTCCGGCGCGGTCGCCATCCCGAACACGGGCGGGTACCAGGACTGGGCGACGGTCGACGCGAGCGTCACCTTGCCGGCCGGCGAGCAGACGCTGACCGTTGAGCAGGACGATAACGGCTGGAACTTCCACTACATGGCGTTCACCCTGACCTCGGGCGGCGGCTCGAGCGGCGACCAGCCCTTCGGCGGGACGCCCGCGGCGGTGCCTGGCACGGTGCAGGCGGCGAACTACGACACCGGCGGCCAGGGCGTGGCCTACAACATCACGGCGGTCAACGGCACCGCCAACAGCTACCGGTCCGACGGGGTCGACCTCGAAGCCACCGCGGACACGGTGGATACCGGCGTGGCCGGCGGCGCCTACGACCTCGGCTGGACGGCGGCCGGCCAGTGGTTCCACTACACCGTCGACGTCGCCTCGGCGGGCACCTATGCGCTGAGCCTGCGGCTAGCCGCGCCGACCGCGGTCACCGACGGACTGCACATCGCCAATTCCGCCGGGACCAACCTCACCGGATCCATCACCGTGCCGGCGACCGGCGGCTACCAGGACTGGACGACGGTCACGGCGAGCGTCACCCTCCCCGCTGGCGTCCAGACTCTGACCGTTGACCAGGACAACGCCGGCTGGAACATCCACTTCCTGACGTTCGCCGCGGCGGGCGGTTCCGGTGAGGGCCCGTACGGTGGCACCCCGGCGGCGGTGCCGGGCACGGTCTACGCGGCCAACTACGACACCGGCGGCCAGGGCGTGGCCTACAACATCACGGCGGTCAACGGATCCGCCAACAGCTACCGATCCGACGGCGTTGACCTCGAGGTCTGCTCCGACACCGGCTGCGGGTACGACATCGGCTGGACGGCGGCCGGGCAATGGTTCCACTACACGGTGGACGTCGCGACGGCCGCGACGTACACGGTCAGCCTGCGGGTCGCGTCCCCGGGTGCGATCACCGATGCGTTGCACATCGCCAGCAGCTCGGGAACGAACCTGAGCGGCGACGTCAACATCCCGGCCTCTGGCGGCTACCAGGACTGGGAGACCGTGACGACCAGCGTTACCTTGCCGGCTGGCGTCCAGACGCTGACCGTCGACCAGGACAACGCCGGGTGGAACTACTGGGAAATGGTCTTCTCCACGTCCAGCTCGGGAGGCGGCGGCAGTTACGGCGGGTTCCCGTCGGGCTTCTGGGGCAACACCAGCAGCATCCCCAGCGCGGGGTCGGGTGCCATCGAGTTCGACTTCATCAACGCCACCAACGGCGCGTACCCGGACAGCGAGGTCTACTGGGACGTCAACGGCGTCGAAGAGTCGATCGCCCAGTCGCCGTACTACACGATGACCTCGTGCAACTCGTGCCGGATCTACTTCTACCTCGGATCGCCTGGCAGCGCCTACCAGGACTTCATCGAGCTGAACTCCAGCGGCACCACGATCAACGCCGATACCTCACGGGTCGACGCGTGGGGGCTGCCGCTGGCGATCCACCTGCACAACTCCGACGGCAGCGACGTCGTGGTAGGAGAAGACGACCAGATCTTCTCCGAGAGCAGGTCCGCCGTATTCACGCAGTTCGAGAACTCGGTGCCCGCAGCGTTCCAGCAGCTGGCCACGGTGGACGCGCCGTACAGCATCCCGGCGCCCGGCGATGTCGCGGCCTTCCAGCCCGGCGGAGCGGACGCCAGTTACATGGTGTCGTACGCGGCGTCGGTCGGCGCCACGGAGACCACGCAGGAAGTGTTCGGGTGCTCCGGCGGAGGCACCCCGAACCTCAGCGGTGACCCGACCCTGTGCGCGGCCCTGAACCGCTGCGTGGCGCAGTTCTCCACGACGGTGCAGAACACGCCGTCGGACTACTACGAGAACGCTCCCTGCAACTACTACTCCGAGTTCTGGCACTCGGTCGCCGTCAACGGCCTGCAATACGGCTTCGCCTACGACGACGACAACGGCCAGTCCTCCGATTTCAACAGCACCGACGCGCAGTACGTGCAGGTAGCGATCGGCTTCTAACCCTGTCACCCAAAGCGAACGGCCCGCGAGTGCTCGCGGGCCGTTCGCCTTGCCGGTCAGCAGGGGCCGTCGCTGTTCCAGGCACCCGATGCGCCACCGGGTACCTCGTCGTAGTTCCACTGGTTGGCGGTCCACTGGTCGCCGCCGTAGGAGACAACGTCGCCGGAGACGTAGGTCCCGGTCGCCGACCAGGCAGAGGCCGTGCATCCCGTGGTCGGCGTTGGCGTCGGAGACGATGACGTCGTCGGTGTGGGGGTGGCGGTTGTTGTGGGTGTGGGGGTCGGTGTCGGCTCCGTGACCGGCGCGCTCTTGGCGAAGGCGACCGTGTAGGCGGTGAAGTCCCACGGGTTCTGGGTCACGCTGCTGCACTCGCTCGACAGGTCGCCGTTGTTATCCGGTGGGTCGCACTCCCGGTCCCGGTTGACCGACCAGAACGTGTACCTGCCCAGGCCGACGCTCTGCGCGAAAGTGAGCACCGTCTGGAAGTCGCTCTGGTAGAAGTACTCCGCATCGTCGGTCCGGCCGTTCATGCCGGAGAAGCCCTCGTGCGCGTAGGCCACCGAGCTGCTCCAGCCGAACGTGGCGACCAGCTGCGCGTTGAAGTCCTGCAGCGCGGTGACCTGCGCCCCGCCGCCGCTGAAGCCGCCGTCGAACGGCATGATCGTGTAGTCGTTCGGGGTGAAGCCGAGCGACTGGGCCTCGTCAAGCAGCAGCTGGCCGAAGTAGTTGGCGCCGGTCGCGATGGACGGGATCGTAATGGAGATGAACAGGCCGGGGTTGTCCTCCTGCAGGATCTGCGCCGCGCCCAGCTCGTTGGCGATCGCGGCGGAATTCTCGATCTCTGGTTCCTCGAGGTCGAAGTCGAAGGCGTGCAGTCCGTAGGTGTTGATGACCTGCTGGTATGCGGCCGCTGTCGCGGCGGCGGTCCCGCAGACCTGGCCGAGCTTCGTCCCGTCGTAACCGCCAGCGGACACGATCACGTCGCCGCCATCGGAGCGCACCTCGTTGATGACGGCGGCCACCTGTGTGTCGCCGGAGACGGGGTCGGTGCCGTTCCACGCCGGGGAGCAGCTGCTGCCGTTGTCCGCCAGGATGAAGGCCATGTCGAATGCCTTCGCGCCCGTCGCCGACATGACCGTCCCCAGGTCGGGCGCGTCCGAGTCAAGCACGCTGTAGTACGGCGCGGACTCGTACCAGTTGTCGGTCAGCGCCGACGCCGCGGCCAGGTCCGCCTTTAGCGGTACCTGAGGTGCGGCCGAAGGGCCTTGCAGCGACGCCGAGGCGACGATCGCGGTGGCGGCGAGCAGCGCCGCGCCCGCCGCCGCGACGAGCGCGCGCCTGAGTCGGGCTCCGCTTCTTCTGGGCCTGTGTGGTGGTTCCGGGACGGTTAGATCCATCATTCCTCCTGGATCGTCGAGTCTGTCCCCCCTGAGTTCGGTGTCTTACGCGGCCGCATAATTAATAGGAAACTTTCCTATTAATTATGGCCACAATCTTAAACACGCAGTAAACGGGTGTCAACGCTGCCGACCGCTGGCCGCGCTACCAGCGTGGACCTATTTCGAATTCCCGCAGGCGGGTAAGTCTCAGTGAGTTCCAGCCGTCCGCGATACCCCCCCGCAGAGGTTCCCGAGCCTCGTTCGGAACCAAGAGTTCAGGAGGGATCACATGTCCGAGAAAGTTGACGCACTGGTCATCTTCGGCGCCACCGGGGACCTGGCCAAGCTGGAAACCTTCCCCGCGCTCGTGGGGCTGGTCAAGCGGGGCGTGCTGG
>DATMKQ010000334.1:0-34670 GCA_035571275.1 Trebonia sp. | reverse complement strand
GCACGTGTGGTGCGCCGCGCCGGCCGCCAGCCAGCACGCGGCCGACGTCGCGAAGTCCGGGGCGGGCCGCCACACCGCCCGGCCGACCGGCAGCCTGGGCAGCGGCTCGTCCGGGAAGACCAGTTCGACGGCATTGGCGGTCAGCCGGAACCGGTCGCGCATGTCGGTCAGCGCCACCACGATGCCCGGGCCCGGGTCGGCGGTGAACACCAGCCGGACCGGATCTTGCCTGTTGCCGATCGAGAGGGGGTGCACCTCCAGCCGCGGCGTGGCGGTCGTTAGGGAAGGGCTCACCTCGAGCATGTGCGCGCCCAGGATCTTCTCGTTCCCTGGGGTCAGGTCGTAGGTGTAGTCCTCCATGAGCGAGGCCCCGCCCGGCAGCCCCGCCCCCATCACCGTGGCCGCTGTGACGAGGATCGCGGTCTTCCAGTCGCCTTCCGCGCCGAACCCGTAGCCGTCCGCCATCAGCCGCTGCACGGCCAGCCCGGGCAGTTGCTTGAGCCCGCCGAGGTCCTCGAAGTTCGTGGTGAACGCGCCGAAGCCGCCATTTTGCAAGAACGACCGCAGCCCGGCCTCGATCGCCGCTCCGTCGCGCAGCGACTGATGCCGGTCGCCGCCCGGCAGCAACCCCGGTGCCACGTCGTAGGTGTCCGCGTACTCGGAGACGAGCGCGTCAATGTCCGTCGCGGATACCGCGTCGACCGCGGCGGCCAGGTCACTGACGCCCAGGTGTTCACCTGGACCCCGAACACCGCCTCGGCCTCGGTCTTATCGCCCTCGGTCACCGCCACGAATCGCATGTTGTCCCCGAACCGGGCCAGCTTGAGTGAACGGGTCGCCGCCCATCCCGCCGCCGCGCGGCACCACGTCGCTACGGCAGCTTTTACCAGAGGATCCGACACATGCCCGGCCACCGTCTTGCGGCGCACCCCCAGCCGCGACTGGATGTACCCGAACTCCCTGTCTCCGTGCGCGGCCTGGTTCAGGTTCATGAAGTCCATGTCGATGCTGGCCCAGGGCAAGGTTATGTTCGCCTGGGTATGCAGGTGCAGCAGCGGTTTGTCCAGCGCGTTCAGGCCGCCGATCCACATCTTCGCGGGGCTGAACGTATGCATCCACGCGATCACGCCGATGACGTCATCGCGCCGGTTAACCTCCAGCAGCACCCGCCGGATCGCGTCCGCGTCGGTCAGCACGGGCTGCCACACGACTCGCAGAGTGGCGAGGCTGTCGGAGATAGTCCGCGACTGTTCCGCTACCTGCCGCAGCACCTCCTCCCCGTACAGGTGCTGGCTGCCCGTCAGGAACCAGATCTCGGGGTCGCTAGTCACGAGGAATCCACACCCGCATCGCACCGGGGCCGCGGTTGTCCCACTGGAAGTACGGGATCGCGACGGCGGTAGTCCCTTCAGGGGATTTCGCCGCGACGCTTACCTGCACTGTCCGGCCGATGCCGTCCAGCGTGACTTCTTGTTCCGTCAGGTCCGTGCCTGACGTGACGGCCAGCTCGTCGAGACGGACGGGCTGGTCCGCCTGCTCGAAGCAGTAGACCAGCGGGCCGCGCTCGATGGCCGCGCAGCCGCGAACCGCGTCGACCCGGCGGTCGGGGTGGGTCCAGCGCGGAGTCATGTCGAGGTTCAGCGTGATCTCGTTACCGGCATGCCATACCTGGTGGAGGGTCAGGTAGCCGGTGTGAGGCGGCACGGTTCGTTCTGATGAGTCGTTGCTGAATTTTGAGTTGGCGCTCCACGCCGGAATCCGCAGCGCGATGCCGCGGGCATCTGGCGGGGCGGCGAGTATTTGCAGGGTGATCCGGCCGGACCAGGGATAGTCGGTGGTCAGCGCGATCTCGAGGTCGGCACCCGTCAGGCGGGCGCCGGTGTACTGGTGGACGTAGAGCGTGTCGCCGACTGTTGTTGCGAGGTAATTGTCGAGTGAGGCGAGCAGCCGCATGATGTTGGGCGGGCAGCAGGCGCAGTTAAACCAGGCACGACGGCGGCCCGGGTCGTCCTTCTCGAAGTGATCCTCACGGCGCTGTAGCGGGTTCACGTAGAAGAAGCGATCGCCTTCGGTGGAGATGGCCGCGCCGAAGCCGTTGTAGAGGACGCGCTCCATATGGTCGGCGTACTTCGCGTCGCCAGTTGCCAGCAGCAGGCGCCACGTCCAGTGGAAGCTTGCGATCGCGGCGCAGGTCTCGTTGTACGCGCGGTCGGGAGGGAGCTCGAACCGGTCGCCGAACCCCTCGTCGATGTGCCGGGAGCCGTTCCCGCCTGTCAGGTACGTCTTGGTGGCGAGCATGTCGTCCCAGCGGCGGATCGAGGACTCGAGGAGGAGGGCATCGCGGGTTTCCACCGCGACATCGGTGACGCCTGCTTCGAGGTACAGCGCGCGGACGGCGTGTCCCGTCTCTGTTTCGAGGTCGCGGACCGGCATGTGGTCCTGGAGGTAGCGGCGGCCCATGTCGGACTTACCCGCCAGCCCGTGGCCGCGCTGGTCGACGAACTGGCGGGCCAGGCTCAGGTACGCGGCGGTGCCTGTCTCGCGGTACAGCTCGGCGAGGGCGGTCTCGATGATGGGGTGTCCGTCCAGGCCCTTCTCTTTTCCGGCGAACTCCGTGACCAGGTGGTTTGCTAGCCGGACGGCGATGTCAAGCAGCCGGGGATCGCCGGCGCCGCGGTGCATGGCGATCGCGGCCTGGATGAGGTGGCCGGCGCAGTAGAGCTCGTGACTCCACGCGAGCCTGGTGTAGCGGGGCTCACCGCTGGCCTCGATGTAGGAGTCGAGGTAGCCGTCCGGCTGCTGGACCTGTGCCAGGAGCTGGACGGTGGTGGCGGCGAAGTCTCGTAGTTCCGAAGGCTCGCCATGGGCGAGTTCCCAGCCGATGGCCTCAAGCGTCTTGTAGATGTCGGAATCCATGAAGACCGGGCCGTGGTAGCCCGCTTCCGGCAGCGGCTCGACCGGACCGAGTCGCCGCGGTCGGCCGCGGTGCGCGCTCGCGTCGCCGTCGCCGTCGCTCTCACCGTCACCGTCACCGTCACCGTCACCGTGGGCGTTCTTGGCGTTGATAGCGAGACGGAGGTTGTCCAGGTTGCCTGCGGCTTCCAGCTGGCGGAGCGCGAGCGGCATGCTTGCCGACACGTTGCGCCGCTGCCAGTCGTGCAGCAGCCCCGAGGTCATCCTCGTTGTTGCTGGACACTGGGATCCGAGCGCCGAGGGGGTGGGCGTGACCGGCCCGCCAGACTTGGCACCGGGGCTGGTCGCGGGGTGTGAGACTTCCGGCGTATGCAGGGCGCACGCTCCGAGGAATAGGTTTTCCTGAAGTAGGGTAAAGTCTGGGCCTGAATGCGTCAACGGCTTTCGCTGGCTGGACCGAACGGAGCGGTGACACCCCATGAGGCGGGTGACGATCAAGGACGTAGCGGCGGCGGCTGGCGTCTCCATCGGTACCGCGTCGAAGGCTCTGAACGGACACGGCAAACTGCGGGCCGAGACGAGAAACCGCGTCGCCCAGGCGGCCGAACGGCTGGGTTTCGCGCCAAACACGCTGGCCCAGGCCCTGCTGGCGGGCCGCACGTTCACCGTCGGGCTGATCACAAGCGATAGCTTCGGCCGGTTCAGCATCCCGGTGATGCTCGGCGCGGAGGACGCGCTCGGTATCGGCCAGATCTCGGTGTTCATGTGCGACACCCGCGATGACCCCGAACGCGAGCGGCGGTACATCGAGATGCTGTCCGCGCGCCGGGTCGACGGGCTGATCGTCACCGGCCGCAGGATCGAGCCTCGTCCCGCGGTGCGCGTCGGCCACGGCATCCCGGTCGTGTACGCGATGACCCAGCCCGACGACGGCGGCGCCGCGGTGCTGCCCGACGACGACGGCGGCGGGCGCACGGCCGTTGAGCACCTTCTTTTGAAGGGACGCCGCCGCATCGCGCACATCACGGGTCCCGAGCGCTTCCTCGGGGCGCGGCTGCGGGCGCGGGGCTTCGGCGCCGCGCTTGACGCCGCCGGGATAGCGCCGTGCGGCGCCGTCAGGTACGGGGAGTGGAGCGAGCACTGGGGCCGGGAGGCGGCCGGCCAGCTGCTCGCCGACCGGCCCGACGCGATCTTCTGCGGCAGCGACCAGATCGCCAGGGGCGTGGCGGACACGCTGCGCGCCGTCGGCCGCCGCATACCCGAGGACGTCGCGCTCGTCGGCTTCGACAACTGGGGCCCGATGGCCCTCGGCGCGCTACCACCGCTGACCAGCATCGACATGTGCCTGGAGGAAGTCGGGCGGGTCGCTGCCGGGCATCTGCTCGCCGCCATCGGCGGCGAGCAGCGCCGCGGCGTGCACGAGGTGCCGTGCTGGCTGGTCGTGCGCGAGTCCACCGGCGGCTAGGCGCTGGACCGGGCGTCGAAGTCCGGCAATTTAGGACTTGACGCACGGGCCTGAGCTTTCTAGCTTTTGAGGAAAAGGATTTCCTTACCGATCGCTGCCTCACCGTGAAACTGGGAAGGAAAGCGCCTTGATCGGGTCAATCCGGATGACTGCCGTCGTCCTCGCCGTGTCTGCCCTTGTGGGTGCGGGCAGCACCCATCCCCAGAGCACGTACCAGCCGCCACCGGACCTGCCGGTCAACTCGTGCGACGACGCCAGCCTGCCGGCCAGTTCCGGCACGAACTTCCCGGTACCGACCGACCCTTACGGGTTCGGGTACGCCAACCAGTCGGTAATCGGCTGGGAAGGCAACTGGTACGCGCCCATCAGTTTCTTGTCGGGGTCCTACTTCGCCCGCGGCGTTCCAGAGCAGTACACGCAGTCCGGCACCACGTACTGCGGCGCGATGTACAGCTTCGGCATCTACACGTACGGGCTCTCATCCGGGCAATCGGCTAGTGCGGGATCCGTCACGTGGACGATGGCCCACGGTTACCTGCCCGCGCTCACCACGTCGTTCACGAGGAACGACGTCGCGGTTTCCATCACCGACTTCGCCGACAAGGTCGTTGTCGCTGGCAGCCCGGTCGAAGTGGTTTATACGCGGGTCAGGGCAACCAACCTCGGCGAGAGCACGGTCACGGTGGACCCGGGCGCGACCGGACAGGGACTGGTGACGCTGGCCAGTCAGCCGGACACCATCGCGCCCGGGGCGTCGGCCACCGACGACTACGCCGCGGCGGTGGACACCTTCGGCAGCGGCAACGCGTTGCCGTCTATTACGGGAGTGCCGACGTACGACGTGGCCTACCGGCAGATGGAGCGCTACTGGAACGGGCGCCTGTCGGTCATCCCACGGCTGACACTGCCCAACGTCCCGCTGGCGAATACGAACGGCCTCGCGGATCCAGGCGACGCGCTCGACAACGCGTACAAGGCGGCGTTCGTCTACACCCGGATCGTCCAGTCGGGCGATGCCCCCTTCTCCGGGGCGAACAACTACGACTGGCTGCTCAACCACGACGTACCCGGCATCCTGGCCAACGAGTTCGAGCTCGGCGACTTCGCCGACGCGCGGAACCTGCTGCTCGACGGGCGGATCTCCGAGGACCCGAACTTCGACGAGAAGGGGGCCAACTGGTACTGGGACGGCCCATGGCGGACACCGGTCGCGTGGGCGGACTACCTGCAGGCGACCAACGACACCGCGTTCGTACGCGAGTACTTCCACGACGACGCCAACGGTCCGACCCAGTGGGGACCGAGCCTGTACACGCTCATGCACACCGACTACCTGTCCCAGCTTGGTCCGCAGGGTTACCTGTCGTACTCCTACGACAACGACTCCGGCGGGGTGTGGCTGTTCGACGATGAGACCGCCCTGGCCGACCTGGCCGCGTACCGGTACATCGCCACCCGCATCGGCGATCAGGCGGAGGCGCGGTGGGCCGCCAGCGCCTATACGAGCCTGCTCAATGCGACAAATGCTGGCATTGCCGCGAATGAGACCGTTAACAACTTCGACTTCCTGCCGTGTGAGGTGAACCAGCCGGTCACCGCCGACCGGTGCGATTCCCCGAACGACGCCAACTGGGCGTCCCAGGCCCTGTGGGGCGAAAACGTCTGGGACATTCTCCTTGCTGGCGGCACGCTCAACGGCATCCTGGGCGACCCGAGCCAGACCGACAACCTGTACGAGATGGGATTCGCGCGGCTGGCGGGCACGGGAGTGCCGTATCCGTCGTTCGGCGCCTATACGGGCTACAGCGTCGCGCTCAACACGGCCTACGCGGCGGGGGCGCTCTACGGCGACGCCTACCGCGACCTGCCGATCACCAGCTACGCGTGGCAGATCGCGACCACGACCGGTGGCCCGAACGCGTGGTGGGAGGCCAACGGATCCCCGCCCGACCCGGACAATCCCTGGCAGGGCAGCCACGCCGCGCCGGAATTCGGGGCGGTGCCGTACGCCTGGCCGATGGCGGGCCAGACCCAGACGCTCCTTGAGTCGCTTGTCGCGACCGGACGCACTCCGTCGGGCCGGACGGTCTTGTATGTAGGACGCGGCGTGCCGGACGAATGGCTCACCCCCGGGCAGACGGTCGCGGTGAACAACCTCACCGCGTCCTACGACATGCGCACCGGCCACAGGGACACCTACGGCGTTCGGCTGCGTGCGGGCACTGATTCTTTGCTGGTCACGCTCACCGGCCGGGTCCCGACCAGCGACGTCCTGGTTCAGCTGCCCGCGTTCGAGTCCGAAGGCGTCCGGGGTGTCCACGGCGGGCGTTACGACGCGGCCACCCACACGGTGATCATGGACGGCCGCCGCGCCCTGATACGGCTCGGTGACTCGGCCCGGCCGGCGCTCACGGTCAGCGTGGCCAGCACGGTGCCGGGCCAGCACACCCAGCCGATGCTGACCTCGGGTGAGGCGACCACGGCCACGACCACTGTTACTAATACAGGGCGCACGGTGCTGACCAATGTCCGGCTGTCGCTTACCGCGCCGTCCGGCTGGACGAGCAGCGCGCTGACCACGACCAGCATCGCGGACCTGGCGCCCGGCCAGACGCGAACGCAAACGTGGCGCGTCACGCCACCGACCACGGCCAACGGCGGCGCCGGTCTGGTGCTCGCGGCCAGCTACGACGCACCCGCACACGCTTCCGACACCGTCTCGGCGGAACAGTGGACGCGTGTGCAACCCCCGTTGCCGTTGCCGCCCGGCGGAACCGACCTGGCGCTCACCGCGACCCCGTCGGCGTCGTACACCTCCCCCTGGACGACAGTGACGGCGATAAACAACGGCGTCTACCCGATCCAGTCCAGTGACGACAACAACCTCACCCCCTACTGGGGCGACTGGCCGGTGCAGGGCACCCAGTGGGTGGAACTGGACTGGAGCTCCCCGGTCACCACCAACGGCGCCGACGCGTACTTCGCCGACGACGGCGGCGGCCTGCGGCTGCCCGCGTCCTGGACGGTGCAGTACTGGAACGGCTCCGCCTTCGTCGACGTGCCAGCCCCCGGCAGCTATCCCGCCGCGGACAACACGTTCAACCACGTCTCCTTCGGCTCCATCACCACGACGAAGCTGCGCCTGGTGATGGTGAGCGGGCTCGGCTCGGTGGGTGTCATCCAGTGGGTCGTCCCTAGCATTCCCGCCACATAGAAAGGCCCAAGCAATGAAGCTGCTTTTGAATAGACAGGTGCTCGCGGGAGCCGCGGCGGTCACGCTGCTCTCTGTAGTAGGTTGCGCGTCCTCGGGGCCGGCGGCGTCCAGTGCCCCGAGCGGGAGCACCTTCGGTGTCAACGCGACCGGGACGGTCCAGTTCTGGGCGCGCACCGTGTCGAAGACGCTGGCCCAGAAGCTGGTCAGCGAGTTCAACGCCACCCACAAGAACTTGCAGGTCAAGCTCACGCTGACCTCGATCAACGACGACGTGACCTCGCTGGCCACGTCGATCAGGGCCGGGGATCCGCCGGACGTCGTCGGGCTGAACGACATCGACGTGCCCGCGTTCACCAAGACCGGTTCGTTCCTGGACCTCACCTCGGCGATCGACAAGCTGCCGTACAAGCAGGACCTGTCTCCCGGGCACATGGGGCTGGCCGCCTACAACGGCAAGCAGTATGGCGTGCCGTACTGGGGCGACTTCTCCGTCCTTTGGTACAACAAGAACCTGTTCAAGGAGGCCGGCCTTAACCCGAACGACCCGCCGACGACGTACGCCCAGATCCTGTCCGACGCGCAGGCCATCAACAAGCTGGGGCACGGTGTCAACGGGTTCACGTTCGCCGGGGACTGCCAGGGCTGCCTGGGCTTCACCGTCCAGCCCGGCATCTGGGCCGACGGCAGCCACCTGACGAACGGCGGCATCTCGAACCAGACGGCGAATATTGCGGGAAACACCGCGCTGGAAAAGGCGCTGACGCTGTACCGGGAGATCTGGACGCAGCACCTGGCCCCGGACAACGACCGCACCGACGACGGCACGACCTGGGGCGAGGACTTCGTGGCGGGCAAGATCGGCATCATGCCTGGCGGTTACGGCCAGGTCGTCGACCTGGCCAAGCCGAGTCAGCTGGGCTCTGAATTGATGGACTCACCGCTGCCCGGGTCGAACGGCGGCTACAGCACGTTCGACGGCGGCGACGACTTCGTGATCCCGGCCGCGGCCAAGAACCCGTCCGGCGCCTGGGAGTTCATCCAGTGGGTGCTGCAGACGGCGCAGCAGGACCAGTACCCGAACCTGGGCGCCACACCGATCCGCACCGACGTGCTCACGCCGGCCTTCTCGGCCGCGCACCCGCTTGACGCGGTGCCGCTGAAGGCTTTGGCGCAGGGCTACGCGCCGCCGACGCTGGTCTACGACCAGATGTTCAACCAGGCCGGCGGTCCCTGGTTCCAGATGTTCACCACCGCCGTGTACGACGGCAACATGACCCTCGCGCTGCAGCAAGGCCAGTCGGGGCTGAGTCGCCTCCTCCAGCAGGCAACTCAGTGATCAATCGCCCGCGCTGGAACAGCACGAGGGCCAGGCGGTCGCGAACCGGCATGATCCTCGTCTCGCCGGCGTTCGCGCTGGTCGCCGTCTTCGTGCTGTTCCCGCTCGGGTTCGCGGTCTACATATCGCTGACCGACTGGCCGCTGATCGGGCCGTACCACTTCATCGGCGGCGCGAACTACAGCGAGCTCATCCACGATCCGGGGTTCGTGCACTCGGTGCTGTTCACCCTGATCTACACGGCGATCGTGACCGGGCCGATCCTCGTGGTCGGCTACGCGATGGCGGTGCTGGTCCGGGCCAACCGGCGCGGCGCGGTGTTCTTCCGCACCGCGTTTTTCCTGCCGTTCATCGTCGGGCTGGCCACCGAGTCGTTCATGCTGCTGCTCGAGCTGCAGCCCGACTCCGGGGCGGCCGACTATGTGCTGTCCAAGCTCGGGCTGGCGCACGAGAACACCGCGTGGACCGTGCAGTACAACCTGGCGCTGACCGCCATCTGCGTCTTCGTGATCTGGTTCGCGTCCGGGCTCACGATGATGATCTTGATGGCCGGCATGCAGGGCATCCCGCGCGAGCTGTACGAGGCGTCCGAAGTGGACGGCGCCACCTGGTGGCAGAAGGAGCGGCGCATCACGCTGCCGCTGCTGCGCAGGAACATCGCGCTGGCGCTGATCATCTCGGTGATCGGTTCGTTCCTGGCGTTCAACCAGTTCTACATCCTCACCGAGGGCGGACCAGGCACGTCCACGCAGCCGGTCGTGATGTGGATCTACGAGGAGGCCTTCGTGCAATACCACCTGGGTTACGCGACGGCTGGCGCGATCGCGCTCGTGATCGTGGTCGGCATCATCAGCGCCGCCCAGTTCTACCTGCTGCGCGACGATCGGGCGGTGAAGCGGTGAAGCGGCCCGGCTTCATCCTGTACCTCACCGCGGGCACGCTGGCCAGCGTGTTGTTTCTGCTGCCGCTGGCCTGGGCCGTGCTCCGGTCGTTCATGCCGTCGGACCTGGTGACCCAGGCCCCGTCGGGCACGGACTTCTCGCACCTGACGACGGCGAACTACACGGGTCTTATCTCGGCGAACGACATCCTGCACTACGCGCTGAACAGCCTGCTCGTGGCTGTTGGGACAGGCGTGCTGACGGCGCTGGTGGCGACGATGGCGGGATACGGGTTCGCGCGGTTTCGTTTCAGGGGTTCCGGCATGGTGTTCGCGCTGGTGCTGGCCACGCTGATGGTGCCGTTCCAGGCGCTGCTGACCCCGCTGTTCCTCGAGATGCACTCGCTGCGGCTGACCAACAGCCTGGTCGGGCTGGCGCTGTTCTACACCACGTTCAACCTGCCGTTCGGCGTGTTCGTGATGCGAAATACGTTCCTGCAGATCCCCTGGGAGCTATCAGAGGCCGCGGCGGTGGACGGGGCTTCTATCGTGAGGACGCTGGTCTCGGTGCTGCGCCCGCTGATCTTGCCCGGCATCGCCACCACGGTGCTTTACGCGTTCTTGTTCTCTTGGACCGAGTTCGTCGGCGCGCTCACGTTCCTCACCACGCAGAGCCTGTACACGCTGCCGCTCGCGCTGCTCAACCTGGAGTACGGCAGCGTCGGCCAGGTGAACTTCGGCTACCTGGAAGCCGGCGCGGTGATCGCGATGGTGCCGTGCGTGCTGCTGTACATCGGCCTCCAGCGGTTCTACATCCGCGGCCTGACCTCCGGCGTCGTCAAGGGCTAAAACCGTGACAACTGATGTCTTGACGGTGCGATTTGACCGATCTACGGTGTGGGCGAACGTTCGTTCAAGGTGGTGGTCGATGGCGCGACGGAAATACGTCTCGATCAAGGAAGTGGCGGCGCGGGCCGGCGTCAGCTTCCAGACGGCGAGCAAAGTACTCAACGGCAGCGATGTGCGCGTCTCGGCCGACACCGAGCAGCGCATCCTCACCGCCGCCGAAGAACTTGGCTACCGGCCGAACACGATCGCCCGCTCCCTCGTGCAGCGCGCCACCGCGACCATCGGCCTCGTCGCCAGCGACGCCACCGACATCGCGATCGCCCAGGCCTGCGTCGCGGCCGAACAGGAGGCGCGCAGGCACGGGCACTCGGTTTTGGTCGGCCACCTCGCGGTCGGCGGCGCGGACGGTGCCGACATCGTGCGCAGCCTCATCGAACGACGGGTCGACGGCATCATCGCGGCGGCACCAGAAGTCGAGGAGGACACCGACGTCGCGGAACTGCTGCGCAAGTACGTCCCCGCCGTCTCCCTGCAGGCGGTGCCCGGCGGCGGGGTGCCGCTGGTCGGCTCCAACCACCGCGAGACCGGGCGACTGGCAACCGACCACCTCATCACGCTCGGCCATCGCGCGATCGGCACCGTCACCGGGCCGTTCCGCCGTCGCGTAACCCGCAGCAGGCTGCACGGTTACGAGGACGCGCTCCGCGAGGCGGCACTCGAGCCAGCAGAAGAAATGGTCGCAGAGGGCGACTGGACGCCACGAGGGGGCGCCGCCGCGACCCGGCTGCTGCTCGAACACTCGCCTGACATCACGGCCATCTTCGTGCACAGCGACATGATGGCGATGGGCGTGCTGTCCGTCCTGTTCCGCGCGGGCCGCCGCGTGCCTGCGGACGTGTCGGTGGTGAGCTGCGACGACATCCCGCTCGCCGAGTACATGACGCCACCGCTGACCACGGTCCGCATCCCGCTCGCGGAAACCGGCCGTCAGGCCGTCGATTTGCTGCTGCGATCGATCGCCGGCGAACAGGTGCCTGAACGGCCTCCGCTGCTGCCCGTCGAACTCATCATTCGCAGTTCTGGAGGGACACCCAAGTGACCCGCATCGCCATCGACCCCGGCCGCGTTCTCGGGCAGGTCGACCGCAACGTCTTCGGCGGCTTCGTGGAGCACCTCGGCCGGTGCATCTATGGCGGGCTGTATGAGGAGGGGTCGCCGCTGAGCGACGACCGCGGCTTCCGCAAGGACGTGCTGAACCTGCTGCGGGAACTGCGGTTGGGCGTGCTGCGCTGGCCGGGCGGCAACTTCGTCAGCAACTACCACTGGCAGGACGGCATCGGGCCGAAGGACGAGCGCCCCCCGCGCCCGGAGCTTGCCTGGGGCGGGACCGAGTCCAACCGGTTCGGCACCGACGAGTTCCTCACCTATTGCGCCGAGCTCGGCACGGAGCCTTACATCTGCCTCAACATGGGCACAGGGACGCTGGCGGAGGCGCTCGCCTGGCTGGAGTACTGCAACGGCGGCAGGGACACGTACTGGGCGAACAGGAGACGGCAGTACGGCCGCGCCGAGCCCTACCGGGTAAAGCTCTGGGGCCTGGGCAACGAGATGTACGGCGAGTGGCAGGTCGGCGCGATGTCCGCCGAAGAGTACGTGCGAGAGGCCACCCGGTGGGCGCGGGCGCTGAAGTACCTCGACCACGACATCCAGCTGGTGAGCTGCGGCAAGACCGGTTGGAACGAGTGGGACCGGATCGTCATCGAGGGCATGGCGCACCTGGTCGACTACCACTCGATTCACATCTACACCGGCAGTGAGGACTACTGGACGAACGTTCTGCAACCGCACCAGGCCGAACGCGCGATCAGGTCCGCGATCGGCCACATCCGGCACACGGCGTACCGGCGCAAGATCGCGAACCCGCCGAAGATCGCTTACGACGAATGGAACGTCTGGTACCGCAAGATGACCGTCGACCTGGAGGAGCGCTACACGTTCGCGGACGCTCTCGCGGTCGGCACATACCTCAACATCTTCATCAGGAACTCGGGCTGGGTGAAGATGGCGAACCTGGCGCAGATGGTGAACGCCATCGCGCCTATCGTCACCACCCCCGAGACCGCGACCGTGCAGCCCATCTTCTTCCCGGTGCTGCTGCACGCCCAGGCCGCGCTGGACGATGCCGTGGACGTGTGCGTCTACGGCTCGTACCTCGATCCGGTGTGGCCTGAGGTCACTGGCCGCTGGCCCTACAAGGTGGCCGACATCGGCCCCTTCACGTCTATTGACGCTGCCGCAACTGTTACCGGTAACAAAGACAAGCTCGCACTGACGCTTGTCAATCGCGACCCGGTCCGCACACAAACCGCCGAGATCGTGCTCCGTGATTCGGTGTTTGCTGGGCCCGTCGAGATCAGGACGGTCACCGCGGGCGGACCGGGCGAATCTCGCGTCCTGCCGGACGTCGAGACCGCCCGCATGGAACACGGAACCGAGAACCCCAAGGGCGGCACTGTCGCCCTGCCTGTTCCACCACAGTCATTCACCCTCATCGAGGCGGCGATCGAGTAAAAGGAGTCCCCGAGATGTCGAAAAAAAGCTCGGAAGTCTTTATCGGCGTGGCCGCCGTAGCGGCGGTCACCCTGCTAGCCGCCTGCAGCAGCGGCGGTCCCAGCTCCAGCACCACCACCCCGACGACGAGCGCCAGTGCCAGCTCCACCGCCAGCGCGACCGCGAGCGCCAGCCCCAGCTCGACCCCGGTCCTCGCGGGCGCCAACTGCTCCTCAAGCGCCACCCACCTGACGTTCTGGGCCTGGGTGCCTGGCATGAGCCGGGCGGTCACCGAGTTCAACGCCACCCATCCGAACATCTGCGTCACCCTGCAGGATCCAGGCGCGGGGTCGGGCGAGTACGTGCCGCTGAACAACGCGCTCAAGGCCGGCACCGGCGCGCCCGACGTCGCCGAGGTCGAGTTCGACCTGCTGCCCTCCTACGAGATCCAGCACTACCTGGTCAACCTCGTCCCGTACGGCGCGAACACCTACAAGAGCGACTTCGCGGCGTGGGCGTGGTCCCAGGTCAGCCAGGGCAGCGGCGTGTACGCGATGCCCAGCGACTTCGGCCCGATGGGGTTCTACTACGACAAGGCGACGCTGGCCACGTATCACGTCACCCCGCCGACCACCTGGTCGCAGTTCGCGACGGACGCGATCGCGATGCACAAGGCTAATTCGCGGGCCTACCTCATCGACTTCCCCGCCAATGACCCGCAATGGCTCATGGACATGATGGCCCAGGCCGGCGCATGGCCGTTCTCGTACACCGGCGGCGCCAACCTCACGATCGACTGGACGGGAGCGGCTCAAGAGAAATTCGCTTCGTTCTGGCAAAGTCTTATCAATGATCATGCCGTGGCCTCCATCACCGACCTCGGCACAGAAGAGAACACCGACATGGACACCGGCGTGCTGGGGGCCGCGGTTTACTCGGCCTGGGCGCCGTCCTACTTCGCGCCCGATGTGAAGCACTCGATGGGACAGTGGCGCGCGGCGCCGCTGCCGCAGTGGAGCGCGGGCGCGAGCGTGGGCTCGGACTGGGGCGGGTCGACCTACCCGGTGTTCTCCGAGTCCAAGCACCCGGCGCAGGCCGCCGAGTTCTCCGAATGGCTCACCGCTACCAGCCAGTCCTGGAACATCGTGAAGACCCCGCCGTCTTCGCTGTTCCCGACCTTCCTGCCAACGCTGCAGTCCGCGTCGTTCAAGTCGCTCACCTACCCGATCTCCGGGACGTCGCAGCCGAACCAGGTGTTCTCCGCCGGGGCGCTGAGCATCCCGCTGACGACGTGGCCGCCGTTCATGACGCAGGTGCTCACCCAGGGCGCCAGCACCTTCGGCGGCGTTGTCAACGGCAAGGAGACGCTCGCCCAGGCGTTCGCCACCTTCCAGGGGCAAGAGGTCGCCTACGCCAAGTCCCAGGGCTTCAACGTCACCACCTGAGAGGACACACCAGTGAGCGAAACGGCCCTGCGGCCGTCCGCCGGGGCAGTGTCGCCGTCACGCGCGCCACTGCCCCGGCGGCGTTCGGCCTACGCGCGACGACGCGGCCGGAGCGGCCTGGCCTTCGTGACGCCGTTCATGATCATCTTCACGCTGTTCATGGTCGCGCCGCTGGGCTATGCCATCTACCAGAGCCTCTACACCACCAAGCTCATCGGCGGGACGAGGTTCAGCGGCTTCGCCAATTACGCGACCGTCCTGCAATCAGGCGACTTCTGGAACGGCGTCATCCGGGTCATCATCTTCGGCGGCATCCAGATCCCGGTGATGCTAGCGATCGCGTTCTTCTTCGCCACGATCTTCGACCTTGGCATCGCGAAATGGGGGCCGGTCTTCCGCGCCGTCTATTTCATACCGTTCGCGGTGCCGATCGTGGTCTCCTCGCTAATGTGGGGATTCCTCCTCGACCCCGCCTACGGCCCGTTCAACCGCTTCATGAACGTGATCGGCTTCCACGGGTTTAACTGGCTATCGTCGAACCTGATGCTCCCGTCGATCATCATCATCGCGATCTGGGAATGGACGGGCTACAACAGCATCATCCTGTACACGGCGCTGAAGTCGGTGCCCCGCGACGTCGTGGAGGCCGCGATCCTCGACGACACGCCGCTGTGGAAGATCATCCTGCGAATCAAGCTGCCGCTGGTCCGGCCCGCCATCGTCATGCTCGTGTTCATCAACACGATCGGCGCCATGCAGCTTTTCATCGAGCCGTCGATCCTGAACAACTATGCGCCCGGAGTGGTCACGGCCACCTGGACGCCGGTCATCGACATCTACAACACGTCCATCGCCGATGGCGAATACCAGCTCGGCGCGGCCATGGCAGTGGTCCTCGCCTTCGTGGTCATCGCGATCTCCGTCGCCTCACTCGCATTCCGCCGTCGAAGGGAGTTCCGATGAGCGCCCGTCGCGAACGCAAGCGCCGTGAGCGACTTGAATCGATCGACGCCGCCATTCCCGTGGAACTGTACGGGCTGAAGCGCGGCACCGTCAGCGTCCTCACCGCGTGCTGCGCGCTGTTCGCTTTGTTCATCCTGGCCCCAGTGGCCTGGGTAATCATCAACTCCACGAAGACCCAGGCGAACATCTTCGAATCGTTCGGCTTCTGGTTCGCATCGCCGTTCGAATTCTTCCATACGTTCGCGAACCTCTTCCGCGACGTGGACGGTGACGGCACCTATTCCCAGTGGTTCCTCAACACCGTGCTGTACTCGCTCGTCGGCGGGGTCGGCGCGACGGTGCTGGCCGCGCTCGGCGGCTACGGTTTCGCCCGGTTCGAGTTCCGCGGATCGAAGCTGTTCTTCGGCCTCATCATCGCGGGACTGCTCGTGCCCATCACGCTGGTGGCCGTGCCGTTGTACCTCGCCTACGCGAAGGTGCACCTGATCAACTCGATCTGGGGGATGATCCTGCCGTCCATGGTCACCCCGGTCGGGCTGTACCTGATGCGCACCTACGTGGAGCTGTCCATCCCGCGCGAGCTCACCGACGCCGCGCGCATCGACGGCGCGTCCGAGGTGCGGATCTTCTTCCGGATCGCGCTGCCGCTCATGGTGCCGGGACTGATGACCGTGCTCCTGCTGGCGGTCGCCGGCACGTGGAACAACTACATCCTGCCGCTGATCATTTTCAGTAATAACACCCTGTACCCGGTGACGGTCGGGATGGGGCTGTGGTCGCAGCACGCGGGTAACTCGGGAGACGCCAACCTCTACCCGCTGCTCGTCATGGGCGGGCTGGTGACGATCGTCCCGATGATCGCGCTGTTCGCGCTCCTGCAACGGTACTGGCGGGGCGGCCTGCTGCTCGGCAGCGTCGCCAACTAGGAACACCAGACATGTCCGCTATCTCGCTTGAGAAGCTCACCAAGGTTTTCTCTGCCGGTGTCAGGGCGCTGGAGGGGCTCAACCTGAGTGTGCGGGACGGCGAGTTCGTCGTACTCGTCGGCCCGTCCGGGTGTGGCAAAACGACCGCCCTGCGCATGGTCGCCGGGCTTGAGTCGATCACCGAAGGGACGGTCGCCTTCGACGGCCGGGTGGTCAACGACGTCTCGCCGCGGCACCGTGATATCGCGATGGTGTTCCAGAATTACGCCCTCTACCCGCATCTGACCGTGGCCGAGAATATCGGGTTCGCGCTGACCAACCGCAAGATCCCTCGTGGTGAGAGGGAGCGGCGGGTCCGTTCGGCGGCGGCCGCTTTGGGCCTTTCCGACCTGCTCAACCGCAAACCGGCGCACCTGTCCGGCGGTCAGCGGCAACGTGTCGCGATGGGCCGGGCGATCGTCCGCGAGCCATCGGTGTTCCTCATGGACGAGCCGCTGTCGAACCTGGACGCCAAGCTGCGGGTACAGATGCGCTCCGAGGTGCTGCGGGTGCACAACACGATCGGCGCCGCGACGCTCTACGTCACGCACGACCAGGTTGAGGCGATGACGATGGGCGACCGCGTCGCGGTGCTGAACGGCGGCGTGCTGCAGCAGTACGGCAACCCGCGCGAGCTGTACGACCGCCCGGCCAACCTGTTCGTGGCCGGGTTCGTCGGCTCGCCGGAGATGAACCTTTACGAGGCCTCGGTGTCTTCGTCCGACGAGCTCGTGCTCGGGTCCCAGCGGCTCCCCCTCGGCCCGGCCGCGATGGTCCTGGCACCGTTCCGCGACCGCGCGGTGATCGCCGGGGTCCGGCCAGAAGACCTCGGGCTTGACGGGGCTGTTGGTGACGCGGCCAGGCCCGACGTGGCGTCGCTGGTCGCCGACGTCCGGGGCGTCGAGACGCTCGGCAGCGAGACACACGTGCTCTTCTCCATCGACGCGACGCGGGCGGCCGCGACCGCACTCGCGGTCGGTAGTTCGCTGGACGGTCTGCTCGGCGGCGACACGCACAACGGACTGGCCCGGCTTGATCCGCGGTCCGCGGTACGTGCCGGGGAACGGATCACCTTCCGCGTCGACCCCAGACGGCTGCACTTCTTCGACCCGGACACCGGCGCGGCCATTCGCTGAGCTCAAGACCGACGCTACTGACGATCAACGACGAGCGAGCGAACGTTCGTTCATCGAGAGGACACGCATGCGATTCTCAGCACTCCACACGTTGCGCACCTTCCCCCATCGGCACAGTCGCGGGCGAATCGCGGTGATCGCCTCGGTTGCCGCGGCCCTGCTGCTCGGCGTGGTGGCGTCGGTCGCGGCCAGCACCGGTGGCACGGGCGGCACATCTAGCAAGGGCGTCGCCGACCAGTATGTCTTCGTGCATGACCCGACGATGGCCGAAGAGAACGGCACCTACTACGTGTTCTCGACCGGCGACCCGGCGGGGGTCATCGGCAACGGGAACATACAGATCCGCACGTCGCGCGACCTTCGCTCCTGGTCTTATGACGGCACCGTGTTCGCCGCCAAGCCGGCTTGGATCACCGATGAGCTCGGCGACATCCCGAACTTGTGGGCACCCGACATCTCTTATTTCAACGGCCTCTGGCACCTCTACTACGCCGGATCGAGTTTCGGCTCCAATGACTCGGTGATCGGCCTGGCCACGACGCCTACCCTGGACCCGCAGAGCCCGCGGTACCACTGGACGGACGACGGCCTGGTGTACCAGTCGACGTCGGCCGACGACTACAACGCGATCGACCCGTCGCTGGTGACCGCCGCGGACGGGTCGAAGTGGCTGGTCTTCGGCTCGTACTGGAGCGGCATCAAGCTGATCAGCCTGGACTCCAGCACCAGCAAGCCCGCCACGTCCACGCCGACGATCTACTCCATCGCGGCCAAGCCCTTCCCCGATCCCGAAGAAGGAGCGGGCATCGTCTACCACGACGGCTACTACTACCTGTTCGTGGCGGTCGATACCTGCTGTCGCGGCATCAGCAGCACCTACCACATCCAGGTCGGCCGCTCGGCCGACATCACAGGCCCGTACACGGACGCGTCAGGAACGGCAATGCTCAACGGCGGCGGCATGGAGGTGCAGGGCACGGACGCCGGCATGATCGGGCCGGGCTCTCCGTTCGTGTTCACGACACACGGCCAGGAATGGCTCGTGTACCACTACTATGACGCCTTCGACTCCGGTGACGCGTGGCTCCAGATCCGCCCGCTTGTCTGGGTGGACGGCTGGCCGGTTACCGGAGATCCTCTGGTCCCGGTCCCGGGCGACCCCTTCACCTACAGCCAATAACCCGCGCGGCCTGGAGCGCCGTGAGCTTTTGGCAGTCCGGCAGCGCGGGCAAGCTGATGTCGTTGACCATTAGAAATGCCGTCTGCGCGCTCTTCGGCGTATCGGCTTGCCACTCGACCACGTGCTGGCTGCCTCCGACGGTCGTCACCGTCGCGTGCGTCAGGAAGTCGGAGTAGGGTTCGTCCTCCACCAGATCGACGCTCGACAGGGCACGCCGGACGTCGGCCGCGTACGTGGTCGCCGCGGCCTGGGTTGACCAGCTCACGCAGACCACCGCGTGCGGGGTCGCGGAGTTGCTGGCCGGCTGGCTGATACCGACGCCCAGCCCGGCGGGGTTTTGCCCGCCGAGATAGCCACCGGAGAACAAGTCGGCGGCCACCACGTTGCCGAGGCACTGGGCGAGCGCGCCGATGATGGGATCGCTGGCGAGCGTGGCGCCCTTCGGCGAGCCGATCAGGCTGAGGTTCGCACCCGAGTAGCCGAACACCACGTCAGAACCAGTGGGTTGCACCTGGGCGGCGCCGATGGCTAGCTCGCCGGCCGACGAGCCAGCCGCCAGCGGCGGGCCGGCGAGCTTGCCCGCGCCGCCGCTCCGCTTCCAGCCAAGACCGGTCAGATGGCTTGTTATCTGCGAGGCGCTCTGGCCACCCGCCATCAAGGACACGGACTGCGGCGGCTCTCCGGCGCTGATGCTGTAATCCTCACCGAACAGGTCGAACCCGACGCCCCCGGGCACCGTGTAAAAGTTTTCCGCGACCGAAGGCACCCCCGACCCTCGGAGCCCGGCGAAACCCTTGGTCGACGCGGGGTTCGTGCCTGCCAGCCGAACAAGCGCGGCCGTGTCGTCGTAGGTGACCTGGCTGCGGTTGCTCGCCGTGTCGGCGACCCGCGACAGCGCCGACTCAAGTCCGGTGCCCCCCGACCCGCCGCCCCCGGGAGATGAGCCCCCCGAACAGGCTGTAACGGCAACAATCAATATCGCTAGGCTAATCATCGGGATCCCGCGCGCAAATGATGCCGTCCGCCGAAGCATGTCGGAATTATATGGGGACGCGATGGTTTGCGCGCGAACCGGGCGCACCGATTAACACCTTGGGTACCGAGGGCTGGCAACAGCGCTGCCCACTTCTCGTGCCATAACGACGTCGTGGTCGCCGGTCCGGTGCTCTCACTCCTGCGCCGAGAGCACGATAGAACATACTGCTGAAGATTGAACCGGTCATCACCGGACAAATCTTCAGCAGTATCGAAAACAACACCCAGGCAGGGTTTGCTATCCGGGAAATATGCGCCGGAGCCATTCATCCGAGCACGGTAGCTGCCTGCAAGGCGGCATATCCGTACATGGCCCAGACCCGCTGGCCGCCGGCGCGGGACGCTGGAGAGTCGCCACGGCTTCGTTCGGGATAATTGAATTGAATTTTCTGAACGGGGGCGTCGTTTTTGCTTCGGACTTAGGTTAGGACCGCCTCGTCGCAGGGGGCCTGGGCGGCGGGGGATGTGAAGAGCTGGTGAAGCAGCCCTTTTCTTCCGCGACCCGTTCCTGTAGCCGGCCGTGCGGCATGATCTTCAGCGCCATCGGGCCTCCTTCGTTTTCGCGATCATGAATGTCGGCTTCCTCAGCCGCCGCTGGTCAGCTCCGGCTTTGAGTCGCCCGGGCCGATCTGGGCCTTGAGCGCGGCCAGCTCGCGATCCACGTCCGCGGACGCTCCGGCCTCGTCGAGTTCCCGCTGGATGTCGTCGGTGTCGCCGCCGACATCCTCGAGTACGCCGGACTGCAGCAGTTCGTCCAGGGCGCCGGCCCGCGCCTGCATGGTGGCGATCTTGTCCTGCGCCCGCTGCAGCGCGGCGCCCGAGTCGCCCAGGGTGCTGGATATCCCCGCGACGCTCTCGTTCACCGACGCCTCCGCGCTGGCCGCGGTGTACTGGGCCTTCAGCGTCTCCTTCTGGGTGCGGAACTGGTTGACCCGTTGCTGCAGCGCGGCGAGCGTCTGCTCGAGCTTCTCCTGTTCCTCGGCGAGCTGCTGGTGCTGCGCTTCCATGCCGTCGATCTGGCCCTGGGCCGCGGCTTTGCGCTGCAGCGCTTCCCGCGCCAGGTCCTCCTTGCCGACCGCCAGCGCCGCCTTGGCCTGGTCCTGCAGGTGGTCAGCCGAATGCTGGAGCTGCTGTTCCTGGAGCTCGATCTGCTTGCGCGAGGCGGCGACGGTGACCAGGGCCTGACGGACCTTCGTGAGGTGATCAAGCATCTGCTCGTAGGACAGGTCGAGCATCTCGTCGGGCTTCTCCGCCGCGTCGAGCGCCTTGTTGGTCTTGGCCGCGAGTATGTCGTGGGCTCGCTGGAAGAGGGTCATGTCCGTCTGCTCCTAGGTGGCTGCGCTGCCGTAAAGTCGTCTGGTGTCCAAGATAGGGTGGCCAGCCGCCATCGTGGCGATGTTGATCGCGCTGGTGCTTGTCCTCGGCGAGCTCGCTGACCCCGCGCAACAACGGTGGTGGGGGGCCCACTCGCTTACCACGGACACCGTGTCAGGGTTGCTGGTGCTGCTGATCACGGTCCTGGTCGTGAATCAGCTGCTCAACAGGCGACAGGCGAGGCAACGCGGACATGCTGTCGCCGCGCAGGCCGCCATCGTGGCGGCCCAGGGCGCTCGTTCGGCGAAGGCCGTGTCGTCGGTGATCGACGGATCGGGCGACCGCGGGGCCGCGTCCGACGGCTTCAGGACGTACATGATGGTGCTGCTCGTAGGCGCCCCCGTGCTCATCAACGACCCGGTGGCGCGGCGCTTCCTGGAGCAGGCGCAGTACCTCGGCGCGGTACTTGGCAGCACTCTGGCGGCCGTGGACAAGTCGCCGCACGGTGCCGCCGTGCCCGACAAGGACCTGAACCACGCGGTGCGAGAGCTCCAGGACGCCGCAGCGCCGCTTCTTCAGCTGCTCAATCCCCAGATACGCGATTCCATCCAGCGCATCGGCGGGACCGCCGAGGAATAGCGCCGGCGCGGCTCGCGGTCAGGGCGTCAGGCTCAGGAGGATCGCGTGGTAGGCGGCGCCGTACGCGGTCGGGGTGCCGGTGTAGTCGGTGATCAGGCCGGGTCCGCTCGAGCAGTTGAAGTCGGCGTTCCAGGCCCAGGCCAGGAAGCTGATGCCCGCCGACTCCAGCCACGTCGTCAGCGGGTCGATGTAGGTTCCGGCGCAGTCGTTCTCGCCGATCTCCCCGGCTACGACGGGAACCGACGCGGCGACCGGCGCCACTTCAGACGTCCAGCACGACTGCGTGTCGCAGGTGTTGAAGTTGTAGGAGTGCCAGGACGCCACCAGGTCGTGGTCCGGGTCCGTCGGCTCGTACGTCAGCCAGTCGGTCAGGTCGTTGGCGTACTCCTCGCCGCCGAGCATGATCACGTTGTTCGCCCCGGTGCCGCGGACCGCGTTGACCATCTGCTGCATGCCGGCCACCGGGTAGGAGATGCCGGTGCACGGGCTGCCGGTCTCCCAGCACTGCCAGCCCTCGGTCGTGTTGTTGCTGTCGGCGCGCGACGCGTACGGCTCGTTGAACAGGTCGAAGATCACCGAGTCGTTGCCCTTGAAGGCGCTCGCGACCGAGGTCCAGAACGGGATCGCCTCCGCCGCGTCCGGCATGGGCTTCTGGCAGACCGCCTGGGCCGAGCCGCAGCCGGACGACGGCCCCGAGTACGCGCCGTCGGTCCAGTGCAGGTCGAGGATCGCGACGATGCCGTTCTCGTTCAGCAGGTTGACGTAGGCCTTGATCGCGCTCTGGTAGTTCGCGCCCGCGTAGGCGGAGTTCACGTACGACTCAGCGTTCCAGCAGGCCTCGTTGAGCGGGACGCGGACCGCGTTCACGCCCCATTCCTTCATCGCCGTGATCGACGCCTGGGTGTTCGGGCCGTCAAAGATCCCGTAGCCCTGCACGCACTCGTACTCGGTGCCCGACCGGTCCACGCCGTGCAGCACCACCGTTTGGCCGCTCGTGTTGACGAGCTTGTCGCCGGAGACCTGAAGCTGCGGCGCGGTGGATGTCGTCGGCACCACGCTGACCGTGATCGGCGCCGAGGTCGCGGTGTTCCCGTTGCTGTCGAACGCCTCCGCGGTCAGGATGTAATAGCCGGCGCCCACGTCGGCCCAGGTGAAGTTGTACGGGCTGGCCGTTTCCGTGGCGAGCACCGTCGGGTTGGCCGGTGCGCCGCTAGGCAGTGCCGAGGTCTCCAGTATTTCCACCTTGGTGATCGAGGCGGTCGGCTCGCTCGCGGTCGCGTCGATGGCGATGCTGGCGCCCGGCGCGTAGCCGGAGTTCGCGCTGGGGCTGGTGAGCTCGACCGAGGGCACCTGCGTCGCGCCGTTGCACGCGTAGCCGTTGACGGTG
This sequence comes from Trebonia sp., assembly GCA_035571275.1. GTDB lineage: Bacteria > Actinomycetota > Actinomycetes > Streptosporangiales > Streptosporangiaceae > Trebonia. The sequence continues at coordinate 11,399 of DATMKQ010000334.1, read as the reverse complement.
AAATACGTGGGCGAGTTGTCGACGGGGCCTACCGCGCCGACGAACCCGACGGACACGCTCGCGCCCGTCGCCAGCGCCCCGTTATAGCTCTCGCTAGCCGCGGTGACATCCTGGCCGTTCTGGGTGAAGGTCGCGCTCCAGCCGTTGGAGACCGTCTGGTCGTTCGGGAACGTGAAGGCGAGCGTCCAGCTCGTCAGGGCCGGGCCGTTGTTGGTGATCGAGATCCCCGCCTGGAACCCGCCCGGCCAGCTGTTGGTCAGCGAGTAGCTCACCGTGCACATCGACGTGGCCGCGCTCGCCGACTGCGTGGCGAGCGTCCCGCCGACGAGCGCTAGCGCGCTCAGCGCCAGCGCGCAGGTGACTGCGGAAACCTTGCGCCAGATCATGACCGAACCTCCCGCCGACCGCGCGACGGTCCAGACGCTAGGTACGCGCCGCCCCGCGGTCAACGGACGCCGGCCCTCACCTGGCGATTTGAATGAAAGCAAGGGCGCTCGCTTACATTTCATCCGAACGGAGGCGGGGTGACACTTGAGGGCTGCCAGATCAAGCGGTAAGGGAATTCGTAAGGAAAACGAAAGGAATTTCCCAACTGTCAGGCGGCACGGAATACCCACCGGTCTCGATCGGCACGACGGCCGACGTTGCCTTTGATGACCGGGTAGCGTCGGGCGGCGGCAGTTGGGCGGCGAAGGGGCTGCTGCTGACCACCGGCGCCATCACCGGCATCGACGTGCCCGTCACGCTGGACGGTCAGCGGCTGACCGGGCTGCTGAAGGTCAGTTCGCTCAGCGTGCCGGCCAGCGAGCTCGGCGGCCCGCTGTTCAACCTGTCCGGACAGGTCCTCGGCCTCACCGTCGGCTACGGGACGCACGGCGGGGTCGGCGACGGGTACGTCGTCCCGATCGACTCCGCACTGCGGCTCGCCCGGCAGATCGCTGGCCAATTATGTAACTCTCACCCCACGGCTCGAAAGATACACCAGATCAAAAATTTTGGGTCTTGTTAATTTGCTGCCGTGAATTAACAATAAGCGCAGTCGGTTACCGGGGAGCAATGCAACGCTCACCCCAACGAGAGGAATGCGCTTTGCGGGCTAACCATTACGGCAGCAGGCGAAAACTGCGCCACTCGCTAGCGATCATCACACCGATCGCGCTCCTGACCGCCGGAATACTCGCCGTTACCCCGGCGATTAGCATGGCGGCCACCTCTGCTGCGCCATCAGCGTCAGCCTCGTCCCACTGGGTTTACGCATGCGGCAGCACCTTCAAACCCGGCAAGCTCAGCTGCCTCGTGATCAAGAACACGTCCGCGCATCCGAGCGCGCAGACGGTGCTGCCCGACGCGATCCCCGCCGGTAACGGCTACGGGCCATCGCAGCTCCAGGCTGCTTACGACCTGGCCTCGGCGTCAGCCTCCGACGGCTCGGGTACGACCGTCGCGCTCATCGACGCCTACGACGACCCGACCGCCGCTAGCGACCTGGCCGAATACCGGTCCGCCGCGGGTCTGCCCGCGCTGACGTCCGGCCAGTTCACCAAGTACAACCAGGAAGGTGAGACCTCGCCACTGCCCGCAGAGGCCCCGCTCGACGACGACTGGACCCTCGAGGAATCGCTCGACATCGAGATGGTCTCGGCAATCTGCCCGCTCTGCAAGATCGACCTGGTCGAGGCCAACAACGACAGCGGCACCGGGCTGTACGTCGCCGAGGAGACGGCCGCCACCACGCTGGGCGCCAAGTACATCTCCAACAGCTGGGGCGGAAGCGAGACGTCCACCGACACGACCTACGACTCTGAGTACTTCGGCGTCTCGGGCGTCGTGTACACGGCGTCCGCCGGCGACTCCGCCTACAGCGGCGGCGTGATCTACCCGGCCACCTCCCCGCACGTCGTCGCGGTCGGCGGCACCACGCTGAACACCTCCTCCAACTCGCGCGGCTGGACGGAAAGCGTCTGGGACACCAGTTCTGACGAGGGCACCGGGTCGGGCTGCTCATCCTTCGAGCCGCAGCCGTCGTGGCAGACGGCCATCTCCATCATTCCGGCTGCCTGCTCTGACCGTGTCGACAACGACGTCGCCGCCGACGCCGACCCCAACACCGGCGCGGCGGTTTACGACACGTCCAACGACAACGGCGGCTGGCTGGAGGTCGGCGGCACCAGCGAGTCGTCGCCGATCATCGCCTCGGTGTTCGCGCTGGCCGGTAACAACGGCAACGGCGGCAACAACGCGGCCGACTCGATCTACACCCACACCGCTAACCTGAACGAGGTCACCGCGAGCAGCGACGGCACCTGCACGCCGCCGGCCGCTGACTCCGTCCTCTGCACCGCCACCGGCGCCGCGAACACCTACAACGGCCCGACCGGCTGGGGTACCCCGAACGGCCTCACCGCGTTCGAGAGCAACTCGAGTGGCGGGGGCAACACGGTCACGGTGACCAATCCCGGTAACCAGACGGGCACGGTCGGGACCGCGGTCAGCCTGCAGATCAGCGCGACAGACTCCGCGTCCGGCCAGACGCTCACCTACAGCGCCACCGGCCTGCCCGCGGGTCTTTCTATCTCTTCCAGCGGCCTGATCACGGGCACGCCCACCACCGCCGGCACCTTCAGCGTGACCGTCACCGCGAAGGACACCACTGGCGCCTCCGGATCGGCGTCCTTCACCTGGACTATCAACTCCACGAGCGGCGGCTGCACCGCGCAGCAACTGCTCGGCAACCCAGGGTTTGAGACCGGGTCCATATCACCGTGGACATCTTCGGCCGATGTGCTCTCCAGCACTAGCGAGGGTGTTCCCGCACAAGCCGGCAGCTGGCTAGCCTGGCTGGACGGCTACGGCAGCGCCCACACCGACAACGTCGCGCAGAAGGTCACCATCCCGGCCACCTGCAAGAGCGCGGTGTTGACCTACTGGGTCGAAGTCAACTCCACCACCACCAACACCAAGAACGCCTTGGTGCTGGACATCCTGAACTCCTCGGGCACGGTGGTCCAGACGGTCCCGGTGGCGACCGCGGCGAACAACGGCTCTAGCTACGTCGAGTACACCACCAACCTGGCCTCGTACATCGGCCAGACCATCACGGTCAAGTTCATCGGCACCGAAGTCAGCGGTGGGAACACCAGCTTCTTCGAAGACAGCAACGCGCTGAACGTCGACTGACTCTGAGCGGGGGTGGCCTTCGGGCCACCCCCGCTCAGCGCGTGCCGGAGGCGGCCGCTACGACGACCGCCTCCATTTCCCGTGCCAGCGCCTCGACCTGGTCGAGCGCGAAGTGCCACGTGTCCGCCCAGATCTGCATGTACACGGCGGGCAGCCCTTCCGCCAGCCCCTGCCGGTCGACGAGCAGGGGGTGGGAGTCGACGTGCAGGAACAGCGTGCCGTCTGACGCTGGCTCGTTGCGGTCCCAGTACAGCTTGGTGTGCGGCAGCATCCGGGTGAGCTCCGCCTCGGTTGACACGTCGCCATCGACCGGGCCGCTCATGGCGCGGCGATCGTTCAGGCACCAGGAGATGTCCAGTGGCCGCCCGGCGCGGGCGGCGATCTCATCGAGCAGCCGGTCGCGGGCCACCGGGTCGTAGTAGGCGTAGAAGGACGCCGTCGTCGCCGCCTTCTGCGCCCTGGCCACGATCTCGTCGAAGCCGGCGTCCGCGGCGTCGACCACACAGATCCCGTGCTGGGAGACCTGCGAGACCATGCCCGCCAGGCCCGGCCTGAACCGGTTGCTTGTGACGATCTGGGCGACGCTCGGATTGCGGCGGAAGACCCGCGCGACCGCCGCCGAGTACGCGGCCAGCAAGACGGCGGTGCCGTCGGCCCCGGTACGCGCGCCGACCGCGCGCATCGCGAGTTCCATCGCGGGTGAGTACACGACGAGTTCGGCGAACCGCGGCTCGCGGGGGCTGGCCGGCTCTTCGTGTTGCCAGGCAGGCAGCCGCCCGAGCTGATCGGCCCAGTACCGGATGGCCCGCTCGCTTTGCCGTCGCGCGGCGGCGCCGCCCTGCTTGTGCGCCAATTCCAGCGGGTGCAGTCCCTCGGCGGGCGCGGTCGGCTCCCCGGTGACCCGGTCCAGGTTTTTCCTCAGGTCCTGGTCCAGGGCGTCGAGCCCGCCACCGTCGACCATCACGTGGCTGTAGCCGACCACAATCTGCTTGAGTGCCGCTGACTGCCTGATGACCCCCATCCGGATAGGGAACTCGTTCTCGTAGTCGAAATAGGCGAGCTCGTACCTGGAGCGCAGTTCCTCCGCCGCGGCCACCGGGTCGTCATCGTCGCCGATGTCGACGATGTGCAGCGGCACCTCCCCCGACTCGGCGATAACCTGCCGAGGCTGCCGTTCGCCCGACGGCCCGTCGGCGAAGCGCAGCCGGGTGCGCAGCGCGGGATGGCGGCTGACCTGGAACCGAAGCATCGCCGCGATCTCCGCCAGCGGCGTTCCCGCGGGCAGCGGCAACGGCCAGACGAGGTTCATGGTCTTGCCGTTGCGCTGCGAGGCTCGCAAGATGCCCAGCTGCCCCCACGTCAGCTCCCCGACACCGGAGCCCTGGCCGTGGAACGTCACACGGATCTCCGTCACCGTGATGGCCAAGCCAGGGCTCCCGTCTCTTGCCGGTTACTACACGTCGACGACGACCGAGCCGGTGGCGGTCGCGCCGTGATACCGCACAGTGGCGGTGATCGTGGCCGGGCCCGTGCCGACGGTGGTCAGCACACTGCCACCCTGGCTGACGCGCACGACGTCCGGGTGATCGGTTGAGTAGCGCACGGTCATGCCTTCGGGGAGAGAGGTGCTCTGCCCCTTGGTGACATAGCCGACCAGGCTCTGATCGCTCAGCGAGACCGTGATCTCCGGGGTGATGGCGACACCCGCGGGGAAGAAGACCCGCTGCACGACGCCCTGGGCCGCGTCGCCGGGCGTGACCGCCTGGACGGTGACAACCGACGGCACGGGATCAAGCGCGCCCCTGACCCTGATGACCGCCTGCTGCGCGATGTCCGAGCTCGAGCTGCCCAGCTGGAGCGCGTACCGGCCGTCGTAAGCCAGGTACTTGTTCTTGGTGTCGGAGAAGAACGCGAGGTCGGGCACGCTCACCGTGAAGATGAGGCGCTTGGTCTGGCCGGGTGCCAGTTCGACTTTCCTGAAGGCTTCCAGCCGTTTGCCCGGCAGCTGCATCGAGGCCGGGGCCCCGGGTGTCGCGGCGTAAAGCTGCGCCACCGTGGCGCCCGCCACCGCGCCGGTGTTGGTCACGTCGGCGGTGACCGTCACGGTCCCGTTGGCGTTGACGTCGCGGCGGTTCACGCGCACGCGCGAGTACCTGAAGTCGGTGTAGCTGAGGCCGTATCCGAACGGCCAGGTCACGCTCCCCGTGAAGTACATGTACGTCCTGCCGTCGGTGCTGGCCGTCGGCTGGAGGCTGTAGTCGGTGATGGGCGGTAGCTGGTTCTGGTTCGCGTACCACGTGAACGGCAGGTACCCGCTCGGGTCCGCCTGGCCAAGCAGGACGTCCGCGAGGGCCGCGCCCTGTCGCTGGCCGTTGTACGAACTCCACAGCAGCGCCGGCGTGGTGGACAGGAACGGGCTGGTGTCCACGTCGCCCATCGTCTCCAGGTAGACGATCGTGTTCGGGTTGGCCGCTTCGATCTGGCTGATCATTGACGCCTGCGCGCCTGGCACCGCGAGCGAGGTACGGTCGTTGCCTTCAGAACCGGTGCTGGAGTCCGTCCCGACCACGACGACGACCGCGTTGTAGTTCTTGGCCGCGGCCACCGACGCGGCGTCCACGGTGGTCAGCGTCGCGGCGGTCGTGCCGCCCGTGACGCCCGGGTAGAAGTCCACCTGCGCGTCCGGGTTGATCTTCTGCACCGCCGCCTTGATGCCGTCGTAGGCGTCGACGTTGTTCGCCGCGCCCGGGCCGGTCTGGATGCTGGCGTAGCCGCCGAGGTACAGGGACTGCGGGTGGGCGAAGTAACCCATGACCGCGAGCTTGTAGGGACCCGTCGACGGGATCTTGAGCGGGAGCAGCGGGTTGCCGCCGCCGGCCGGGGCCGAGTTCTTGAGCAGCACGATGCTCTGGTCGGCGGTGTCCTGCGCGAGTCGCAGCCGCTGCGGCGTCTCGGTAATCGCGCTGTCAGGGTTGTTGGTCCAGGTCACCCCGCCGAGCGCCGCACGGGCCTTGGCGACCCACGGGACCTGCGACTCGGCGTCGAACTCGCCGGTCTCGATGCGGGCCGTGAACAGCCGCACGAGCGAGGTGTCGACGTCGCCGATGTTATAGGTGTCGGTCAGCGTCTGGATGTTCTGGGTGAGCGCGGTCGGGATCGTGTTGCCGTAGTTGTTGCTGTCCTGGTAGCCGGCGTTGCACTCCAGGTCCTCGCCCGCGGAGTTCGCGTAGGCCGACCGCGTGTACTGGTTCACAGGGACGGTGGAGTTCGGCGGGATCCAGTTGTGGAAGGCCTGCATGACGTAGATCGCGTCGCAGTCCGAGGTGAAGTACCCGCCGAAGCCGTACGTCTCACGGGCCAGTTCCTGGTTGAGCTGGACGTTCGCGGGCGACGGAATGCCGTTGACCTCGTTGTAGGCGCTCATGATCGAGGCCGGGTGGCTCTGCGCGATGATGTCGGCGAACTGCTTGGTGTAGTACTGGCGCAGCGTCGCCTGGTCCATGTTCGAGCTGCCGGTCAGCCTGGTGTCCTCGGTGTTGTTCGCCGCGTAGTGCTTGAGCGTGGCGAGCGCCTGATAGTAGCCGTGCGCCGACGCCGGCAGCTGGCCGTTCGAGTTCTCGCCTTGCAAGCCGTCGACGTACTGCGAGGCCAGGTCGGCAGTGAGGGTTGGGTCCTCGCTCCAGGTCTCGTCGTTGCGGCCCCACCGCGGGTCACGGGAGAGGTTCACGGTCGGCGCGTAGAAGTCGAGGTTCTCGGTATTGTCCGGCGCGACCTCGCGCGCTTCCGCCCCGATCTGCAAGGCCTCCTGGTGGACCAGGCTCGGGTTCCACGTGCTGCCGAGCGCTAGGTCCGTGGGGTAGGTCGTCGTGTTGTACAGCTGCTTGGCGTTGCCGCTCGGGGTGAGGGTCAGGTAGCTGACGCCATGGTTTGCCTCGTTCCACCAGCCCCAGGCGGCCACCCCGAGGCTCGGGATCGCGGGCGCCTCGCTGCTGTCCATCTCCTCGGCCTTCTCCGCGGTCGTCATCCGGGAGACGAGGTCGGCGGCGCGCTCAGCCGGCGGATAGGCCGGATTCAGGTAGATCGGCACGCTCTTCGCTTGACTGCTGGCCGTGGCGGCCGACGGGACCACGCTCGCGAGCGTGCATCCCGTCACCGCGGCGACGCCTATGGCCAGGCACGTCAAATTGCGCAGTCGTTTCACCGAGCGCATCGAGTCTCCTCGCGTTCCCTGGCTCCCCTGCGGCGTAATGCATTCTCAACCTAGGAGTGCCCGCGAGGCCGGGTCAAGGACAATTGCCGGCTTAAGTTTCGAAACATTCTCGAAATTCCGTCATTCGTCACATGCTCCACCGGAGTTCAACTCAGCACCGCGTTTACCGTCCCCCGGGAACCCACGTGGAAGACGTCGACACTATCCCGGGTCACCAGGGCCCGAATGGGGCCGGTAAATCGGCACTTGGTAGACAAGCCGACCACTTGGTAGACACGGTGACCACGTCGCCCCTCCCCATACCCGGACATAACGGGCGGGAAATGGTCATGGCGTATACCAAGTGGTCATGATGTATACCAAGTCGCCAATTCGTGAATCCCTGCTCCGGGGCATCGCCATTGAGTCACACAGCGTTGGTACGTGGGGAAATGAGCTCTATCGGAAATCCCGGTGAAAAGGGTTTACAAGGCGGCGGAAAGGTGGAGGCCGGCGTGGAGCCGTAAGTTCAGCTAGGAGGGGAGCTTTATGATCATCATCTGATCGTCGACATCCCGTACTCCTATACCGTCGGCTAAATCGCTATGAGCTGGCCTGCCTGGCCGGGCAGGCCAGCTCTAGCCGGTGAGCAGCGGCTGCCGGTGAGCAGCGGAGGAGGGTTAACTCTTGTCGCGGCGCTCTTCCTCGTGCTGACGACGGGTCGCCGCGGCCTTCTTAGCGGCTTCCTCCGAGATACCGAGCCGTTCTTTCGTCGCCGCGCCCTTGCGCGCCGCTTCCTCCGCTTCTCCGGTACGCATGCGCGTGTCCGCGCCCTTTCTCGCGCTCTCCTCGCGGTTCGGCTGCGGATGAACGCCGAGTTCGTGCCAGTTAGTCTCGGACAGGTCGACGTGGTAGTAGTCCGCGGCCTTCTCGATGTTCGCGAACGCCTGGGCGCGGTCGGCGTCGGAAACGCCGGTCACCTGATCGAAGCGGGCAACCGCGTTCCGCACGTGCGTGGCGTCGGTCAGCGGCTCTTTCCGCTGCCGGGGAAAGGCGAAGACCGCGTCCGGCAGGTCGCTTTGCGTAGTAAGGCTCCCGTGCCTTTCATGAGGCTTCCAGGTTGGTTCCGCGGTTTCCATGGCGATAGCTCCCCCTCCGCAGATCGATGTTGTGCCGCCACATCACCTCCCCCGGATCGCCGCCATCCAAGCCCCCTGTGGTGGTCGATGTGACGACGGCCACGTTCCGACCGGTGGACGGTCAACTTAGGTAAGCCTTACCTTAGTGGCGTGACTTGGGCGGACAGTGTTCCAAATCTGCTGATCGGGCTGCGCGAGGGACTCGAGGCCGGGCTGGTGGTCAGCATCTTGCTGGCCGCCGTGCGTAAGGCGGCGGCGACTCGCGGGGCAACGGCGCCGGTGTGGCTCGGCGTGCTCGGCGCGGTGACGCTGTCCGCGAGCTTCGCCGCGGTACTCACGTTCTCCACCAGCGCGCTGTCCAGCCAGGCGCAGGAGGCGCTCGGCGGGGTGCTCAGCGTGCTCGCGGTCGGCCTGGTCACCGCGATGATCTTCTGGATGCGCCGGACGGCCGCCGGCCTGTCCGCCCGGTTGACGGGCGAGGTAGCGCGCGCCGCCGTGCTCGGCGCCGGCGCGCTGACCGTGACCGCGTTCCTCGCGGTCGGCCGCGAAGGCCTGGAGACGACCCTGTTCTTGTGGACGGCGGCCAAGGCGTCGGGCCAGACGGCCGCACCGCTCCTCGGTGCCGCCGGGGGCATAGCCGCCGCCGTCGTGCTGTGCTGGCTGCTCTATCGCCGGGCCGTCCGGCTGAACGTCGGGGTGTTCTTCACCAGGACCGCGATCGCGCTGATCGTGATCGCCGCCGGGGTGCTCGCCTACGGTCTCGGTGACCTGCAGGACGCCGGCCTGCTGCCCGGGCAGCGCTGGATCGCGTTCGACCTCAGCCCGCACATCGACCCCGGGTCCTGGTGGGCGTCGATCATCACCGGCGTCACCGACCTGGCGCCGAAGATGACCGTGCTGCAGGTCGTCGCGTGGGTCACCTACCTCGCGGTGGTCATCCACGTGACGGCGGGCACGATGATCGCGGCCCTGCCCGCCGCCAGCGACGCGGCCGCGGCGACGCTGAGCGTCACGAGGACCGGATGTGCCCCCGAGTGGACCGCCGCCCAATCCGGTACCCAGACGTTCACGATCGACAACCAGTCGGGCCTGGCGGGCGAGATCAACCTCGACGACGCCTCCGGCGCCGTGCTGGGCGAGATCGAGACGATCGGCCCTGGAACCAGTGCACCGCTCACCGCGACCCTCGGCAGCGGAACCTATTCGTTCAAGTGCTTCATGGGCAGCCAGCCGGTGACGGCGTCGCAGCCCGTCCAGGTCACATCCGGCGCCGCTAACCCGGCCGGGGCCGCCCCGGTCGCCGTCAAGCCAGTCACGGTCGCCGAACTCACCAGCCCGAACAACGAGTATCAGGCCTACGCCGCGCGACAGCTCGGCGACCTGGCGACGGATGTCGCACGGATCGAGGCCGACCTGGGCTCTCATGACGTGGGCGCGGCGCAGCGGGACTGGCTCGCCGCCCAGCTGAACTGGGAGCGCGTCGGCGCCTCCTACGACAGCTTCGGTGACCTCGGCCTGGCGGTCGACGGCCTGCCCGACGGCCTCGTCAACGGGGTCAACGACGCGAACTTCACCGGGCTGCACCGGCTGGAGTACGGCCTCTGGCACGGCCAGGGCGCGGCCACCTTGCTGCCCGTCGCGCAGGCGCTAGCCAGGAACGTCGCCACGGTCCAGCAGAACCTCGGCTCGCACGACCTGGCCGGCGACCCCGCCAACCTGCCTGTCCGCGCGCACGAGATCCTCGAAGACGCGCTGCGCGATCACCTGTCCGGGATCGACGACCAGGGCGGCGACGGCGCGTTCGCGCTGACGTACGCCGACGCGCAGGTCACCGGGGCGGTGCTCGGCTACCTGACACCGCTGATCAACGCCAGGCAGCCGGGCCTGGCCGCCACCGCGCAGAGCCAGCTCGGCACGCTGCGGCAAGCGCTGCTCGCCACCCGCGTCGACGGTCAATGGCAATCGCTGTCCGCGGCATCCGGGCGGGCGCGCGCCAACGTCGACGCGGCCATCGGAGCGGTGCTAGAGACAGTGGCCTCCGTTCCGGATCTCCTTGAAGTTCCCCCTACGTACTGACGGAGTTATCCCTGTGAACCTCAGCCGGCGCAACTTCCTCAAGGGCACCGTGTCGGGCGCGGCAGGCACCGCGCTGGCCGGCGGCATGCTGATCGGCGGCGCGCGTGCTGACTCCGAGGCCGCCACCGACGGCTATTCAGCGGCGGCCGCGTACCAAGGCGACCGCGGACCAGCGGATGGTGCGCGCTCGTACAACTACGACCTGGGCCTGGACGAGAACGGAAACCTGCGGGCGGGGCACATCTTCGTCGCCTACCAGCAGGACGTCGAGCGGCAATTCGAGACGGTGCAGCAACGGCTGATCAACGAGCCGCTGGTCGACTACGTGCAGCCATTCGGCGGCGGGTACTTCTTCACGCTGCCTGGCGTGCGCGACGCGACCGACTGGTACGGGCGAGGTCTGCTCGCCTAGGAGGTGGGCGTGCGGGGTCTACGTGAGGGCTTCCCCCAAGTCCACTCGCTCACTGGGACTTAGCGTTCAGCAGCGAACTTGCGACTGCGCGTAGTAAAGCAACCCATGCGTCCTCACCCGCGCGAAATCTATCTACGGTTATCCGCGATTCGCAATACGGAAAGCCATTGAGCTGGAATAACACTCATCGGATTGCGCCGTCCTGCCCGTGTCTCCGCAGAGGTCCCGATGACACCCGGCCAACACTCGACAGGTCGAGCAGACCGTCGAGAGCCGCAACCCTCGGTTCGTGCTAGAGAATTGAATTTCCCGAGCGGACGCGTGGTGACTCCGTGAGCTCAGCCGAATCGCGGTGGGGCAGTCAATAACGCCAGAGTCGGCGCGCCGACCGGCGCGCGTGGCGAGC
>DATMKQ010000333.1:0-13224 GCA_035571275.1 Trebonia sp. | reverse complement strand
GCGCGCTGTCGGCCGGCGAGCTCGCAGTACTGCCAAACGCCGGGCACCTGATCACTCCCGCCGCCGTGCAAACCACGATCGAGTTCTTCAGGAACCTATGATCGCCCCGAGTAGTTTCAACCCGGACTGACCAATCTGTGCCGTCCTGCCACAGTCCGCCAATGTGTGCCCGAGCGACGCTGGGGGCAGCCCTCGCGACCCGGGACACGCGGGCACGATCCTGGCCCGTCTCATCGAGACCGAGTTATCGGAGATAATGTGCCATTATCTCCGATAGCTGTGAGGCTGAGGGCCCACCGACAGGCGCAGCCGGAGACCGGGGCTGCGGTCGTAGATCTCTGGCAGTCGCTTTGGGTAGTCATGCGGGGAGTGCGGTTGTCACATGGACCGTGTTACGGCCCGTGTCCTTGGTATAGGGCGGCGTCGGCGGCTGCGAGTGAGCCGGTCAGCTCACAGCTCGCCCCATCCAGGGCCGCCACGCCGACCGAGATGGTGACCTGACAAACGGCCCGGACTCGGCGTCGTCCTCGACGGGGATGGACATCGCGGCGATATGGGTGCGACAGCGCTCGGCGAGGTTGAGTGCGTCTACCTCGCCGAGCGAGAGCGTGCCTTTGCCGAGCGGCTCGCGTACAGCCCCGACGAAGCCGCCGAACTACTGGGGACATTCAGGGAACTCGTCCACGACCTGCTCCGCACCGGCCAACTGAGATCGGTAAAGGCAGGACGCCGCGGGCTGATCGCCAACACCATCTTGAAGCGTTCCTGGCAGGCGAATCGTGAGACAATAACAGTGGCTATGGGAGTGGATCGCTTGTGGAGCGGTGGGAACGTCTTATCCGGGAGCTACGTGCGGAATTTCTGTTGCGTGAGGAAGAACTTAGGCTGCTGCATAGCATAGACCTTCAGTTGCTGGAAAGCGAGCGACCCCTCGCAACTACTTTCGATTTCATCGTGAGCCGGACACAGGAGCTCGTCAAGGCGGACCATACGCATATTCTGCTGCGCCGAGGCCGGTTCCTCGAGGGGGCGTACTCAACCAAAGACTCAGATCTAGGGCAGCGAATAGAGATCCCTGCTTCTCTGGTTGGCCAGTGCCTGACATCAGACCAGCCGGTTAGAATTTCGGACCTGACGGCCCCGGACTACCGGGCGCGTTATGTTCCCATCAAGGGATATACCGGCAAGGCGATGCGAAGCCTCCTTGCTGTACCGATCAAGGTGCACGAGACCATGGTCGGCGTGCTCAACGCGGAAAGTACTCGGGCCGGTGCCTTCTCATCCGTGCACGAGAATATCCTGACCGCAATAGCTGCGCAGGTTGCCATCGCGCTCCAGCGGGCCCAGCTCTTCGACCGGAATGCCTTGTTCGCCGACCTTGACCAGCTCATATTCACTACGGGGGAGTCCTCATACGTGATCCAGGCTGCGCTGCAGCGGGTGATGCAGGCACTGCGCGATTTGGAGCACATAGAGCTAAGTGAGGCAATGATCTGCTTCCGTCGGGGCAAGGATCTGGAGATCGTGGCCAGCACCAAGCCATCCGATGTCGGGCTGGTCTTGGGGATAGATGAGTCAATATGCGGGCGCGCCGTCCGGGAGCGGAAAACAATCGTCTTGGAGGACGTTAGCACTGAGCGTGACTACCGGCGACTGTTTGGCTCATCGATTCAGAGCGAAATAGCGGTCCCGATCTTGCTCGGCCCGGACGATATTGCCATCGGGGTGCTTAACGTGGAGAGCGAGGAATTCGATGCGTTCCGGGGATTCTCGCAGGTAATCCTGGAAAGCTTCGCCGAGAAGGTGAGGATGCTTCTCGCCTTCGCCAAGCTGCGGTCTGGCGTAACGGACGCGATGGATTTCCGGAACGCGAACGACCTCCTAATCGCGGTCGGTGATCAGACGAGCCACATGGTCCATCTCGTGAATAACACGGTCGGCGCGATGCGGTTCCGGATTATGCAGCTGCAGGGCCTCCAGAACGAAGGCAGGTTGCCAAGGGACGAAGTCCTGACGGAGGCACTGGAGAGACTACAGAATCTGGCGGAGCGTACTCTTCAGATGCCTGAGGAGGTCACCCAGCTGTTGAGCCAGCAATCCAGCACTGTGGACGTCAACGCCGCAGTGCACACGGTGCTGGGAAAGATACAGGTACCGGAAGGTGTAGATGTCCAGCTCGACCTCTGCCGAGACCTCCCACTGCTGCCGCTTTACTGCTTCGACGTGGTCATCCAGAATCTTCTGCAAAACGCGATTGACGCAATGCCTAATGGAGGCTTGCTGTGTGTATCCACATCCTCCGTTGTCCAAGAGGAACTGTCGATCGGTTACGTCCACCTAGTCGTGCGGGATACTGGCACGGGGATACCGGACGACATCCTGCCAAGGATATTTGATCTCAATTTCACGACAAAGCATATCGGCACAAAGGGCAGAGGTCTGGGTCTGGGCCTCTGGTGGATTCGTAATTTCGTCCGGCGGACCGATGGTGGTGATATCGTGGTGACTAGTGTCGTCAACGTAGGCTCTACCTTTACAGTCAAGATACCATTCAAGCGGTCGCCCGACAGAGGTCCGGATGCGCAACCGCTGGCGGAACTTTAGGAGGTGCTCGGTTGACGGCAGCCAGGAATCTCCTTATCGTCGAGGATGAGCCCGAATGGTGTGAAATCTACGCCGACGTCGCCAAGCGAGAAGGCGTGCATTCGGTGAAGATCGCTGAGGATCTCGCTCAGGCCGCTGCGCTCGTCGATGAAATACAATTCGCTGTGGCCTTCATCGATATCGGTCTGGACGTGGGCGATGATCGTAATATCGATGGCCTAAGGGTCATGGATAAGATCAGGTCGGTCAAGGACGAGACCAGCATTATAGTGGTCACCGGCCGGAGTGGGACGGACGTTCTGTCGATCCGGGATTCCATTATGCGCTACAATGCCCACAGAATCGTGGGTAAGGGGAAAATAACTCCAGGCGATATCGAGGAAGCGCTGAAGACCGGACTTGAGGTTTTCGAGGAAAAAAATTGCCTGAGTATAGTGCCTGCTCACACTGCCATGAAGGGCGACCTTGAGTCCTGGGTGTTCGAAGATCAGAAGATGAGAGGGACTAGCCTTCAGGAAGGCGTCCAGGGTCTGTATGATTTCCTTGATAAACTGGTGTCAAAATTCTTGCCACTGGTCCCGGCGAAGCCAGGTGCCGCTGTAACAAAGGACGCAGTTACAGGTGTAATACATGGAGCTTATTGGAGCCGGTCGATCGGTGCCGCCGTGGTCATCTGTTTTACCGACGCGACGCGGGCCGAATCGCACATAAAGTCGGCCATGTCAGGACGACGCCTGCTGGGAATATACGATGTTGACGCAACCCTGAACGAGTTCTCGGCGTACGGGGCGAGTGGCGCGGTCTTTGCGCTGAGTGGTGCGCCGCGTTCGAGTTTTGCTCAAGCCTAGTCGTGTCGTCTCTTCCGTTAGGAAGTGTGCCGGAGCCTAGCCAGTCTGTTTAATATAGGAGGCAGATCCACCCGCTCGTGGTGGTCTCCTTAACAGCCACCGGGACGCGCTGGTATTCGGTGACGTCGGCCGCGCTGTGCCGTACCACTTCGTCAAAGAACCATGACGAAGTAATGACCGCCAGCACACTCGAAGACTCGGCTAGCGCCTCCTTGACCGGGTCAGACTCAAGAAGACGGAACGTCAAGTTAATCGATGCCGAGGTGACCCCATGTTCGTCAAAGTTGACCTCACCGGCGTGCAGCGCCATCCGCAACCGGATCCGCTCTGGGTCTGGGTGCGCGCTGTTGTGAACGCGCAGCGCGCCAGCTAGTGCGGACGGCAGTGATTCCACGAAGAGGCTCTTGGGCACTTCAGAGCCAACTAGGATCAACATCCCGTCGCCGCGATCCTCGTGATCGCGATCTGACCAGGAGATTTCCGCCTGCTCGAATGCCATCCGCATCGATCGGTACAGTCCATCGCGTATGGCTAGCTGATTCCGGTTGGTACGACGCCTATTCCCGAACCCTTCAACATCGACAGCGACGATGGTCCTGTGAACGGCCAGACCAAGATTCCCTTTCGGCCCAATCGAGGTCGTTCTCATCTCGACCGGTCCCAGGATCCTATGCGCTAGGCGGCTCATATCATCGAGATGTATCCGTGGTTTGTAAATGAAATCCGAGACTCCCAGCCTGCTTAGCGCGAACGCTTCGTCCGGAGCCAATGGCTTGCCGGTTACAGCTGCGACGATTACATTAGGATACGCTTGCGTCACGAACGTGAGAAAACTCTCGTAGTTGAGAGGGACTTGGGTTGGGTTGAGGAAGATGTCAAGGACTATCAACTTATAGACATTAGCATTCAGCAACTCCTTGGCGCTTCTTATATCTGCCACCGAGTCCGCGTGCCAACCGGTACTGATAAAGGCTTGTTCAAACGTTTCTCGCCACTCTTGCTCATCATCAATTATGAGAACACGGGGGGTCATCTTAGTTTGCTCCTGACGCAGACGCGCCGATGTCGTGCACTCGCTGACCCCACCATCCCAGACGGACCTCCCCCTCCTTGCTTATAACATGACCAGCAACCCAGCCCGTGAAACGCGTAGATGCGGCCGAAGGCAGCGCTGATATTGCCTACGCCTTCGCCTTGGCTTGCTCAAGCACTGCAGACGCAGGGTGAGCCCGGGTCAGGTCAACGAGGGCCGCGACTAACTCGTGTGGCTTTCGGGTTGCTACGAGTGGCTAGCTTCCGCGAAGACGTCATCCATGATCTCGGCGCCTGTGGTAGTCACCGGCCGCGGTTCCCGGCGGTAGACAACCTCGCCTGGTGCACGAGCCGTACACCTCGTCGCCGCAGACGAAGTCGTGGCGCGATGGCTGGTTCCGGGGCTGAAGAGCCCCGCCGGGAAAACGCACACCGGGTGCCCTTGACCAGCGCCGCGCCCGTCACCGCGAAGACCGCGCCGAGCCCAAATCAGCCGGACACTCGGTCATCTCCGGGGCGGGTGACGTATGCCGGGCGCGCCCCGGGGGTCATGAGCAGCCTGGGCACCGCGTGCATCGTCATTTCCGGGCTGGCCGCGCGAGGATCCGGGCTGGCGTGGAGGGTCCTGCCGCTTGCCTGCGCCGCGCCCGACACCCCGCCGCCGGAACTGGCCAGGCGTACGCCCGCATCGCGCCAACCCTGGTCGCCCCCGGCGACATCAGCCAGCCGCCCGCCGAGCGAATCATGCTGTTGACCAAGGCGATTGCGGTCCCGCTCAGGCCAGGATCTTGGCCTTCTCGCGCTCGAACTCCTCGGCCGTGATGACGCCCCGGTCGCGCAGGTCGGCAAGCTTGGCCAGTTGGTCCGCCGAACTCTGCGAGCCCGCGGCCTCCTGGACATACTGACGGATCTGCTGCTCCTGAAGTTGCGCGTCCCGCGCGGCGTGCTCATGCATCTTGCCGCCCCGGGCGATCAGGTACACCAGGACTCCGATCAGCGGGAAGATCAAGATGAAGATGAACCACAGGGCCTTGGCCCAGCCGGACAGGTCATGGCTGCGGAACAGGTCGATGAAGATGGTGATCAGGACCCAGAACCAGATCACCCACAGGAAGATCATCAAGATCGTCCAGAACGCACCCAGGACCGGATACGAGTAGGTGCTCGAAGCGAGCAACATGGCGCCTCCTTGGCGCACATGGCGCTGCAAAGCGCCGCGGCGGGCCTGATGGTGAACACGAGCATCATGATCGTACTGGGCACTAAGGGACGAAGCCATACCCGATACAGGAACCGGTTACCAGCGGCCCCTGCCGGTGGCCGGGCAGCCGATGCTCCTACCTACGCTGGCCTGAATCTGGCCCCGCGAAGCCGCCCCTAAGGCGGAAGGTCAGGTCGTTTGGACTGGCCTTCGCCGCAGGAGACCGGTCCACGGTTAGTCTCATTATGTTCGTGTACCTACGTTCATCACCGTGGACTACCGGGCTCTTAACTGGCTAAATGGACCAGCACGGCCGACCCTGAACTGTCATCCTTCATCCTAAAAAGCGGAAGGTCGGCAGTTCGATCCTGTCCCTGACCACCAGTTTTTTACCAGTGCGAACGCCTTGTTGGCTCCCCGTTTGACAGCAACAGCATCAGCCAAGCGCACCTCGCCGAGCTTGCCGAGCGCCTTGCACTTCCTCCTCCAGCGACACGTGCGCATAGATGGTCGTCGTGACCTTGGTGTCCGAGTGACCGGCGATTTCCCGGACCACGCGCGGTGGCGCGCCAAGATCAAGGCGGCGCATACAGCGCCGCAGATCCGGCGTCAGCGTCAGCCTCTGCCTTGAAAGGCCCAGCCAGGCGCATGCCGGGCCACTGCCCGCGGGGTGGAGAGATCAAGCTAGTGCCGCAGCCTGCGGCTTTACGGTGAGGTCAGTTACGTGGTCAGGTGCAGGAGCTGCCTGGCCGCCGCGGTCAGAACACCCAGATCCCAGAGCCTTGGCTGTTCCTTCCCGTTGACCGTGATCGCATCGCTCGCCCCGCAGCCGCCCGCGTAGATGACCACGCCCGGGGTGAATCCCAGCCGGTAAACGGTACCGCCAGGCGCGCAGCTCATGGCGGCCACGTCCGGATACGGTGTCGCGGGCAGGCTATTGACCAGGGCAGCCAGCCGGCCGATGACCACGGGCGAGGTGAAGGTGCGGGTCACCGTTCTCGGCCGGGGGAACATCTCGGTGGCGGTGACGGTCACCGAGCGGAAGCTGGCCGCGGTCAGCTGTTCCGCGGCGCTGCGCGGCGGGAACCAGCTCACGCTGGCGTCGGCGCGGATCAAGGTATCGCCGTCTGCCAACGGCATCGCGGCGGTGCCCAGCTGCGCGTTGGTCAGCCCAGAAGCCAGCGACCGGGGGCTGTACGCGACCGACAGCACCGTGACCGTGTTCGTCGTGCCCGGCGCCAGGCCGTCACCAGCCCAGCTCATCCCGGCTGGCACGTGCGCCAGCAGGAAGGACTGCACGGTCGCCACGGGCTCGCGGACAAGGACGAACCGGTGCAGCTCGACGGTGTACGGCAAGTTGCCTCCGGCCGACGACACGCTCAGCGGCGGCGGCACCGGCGACGGATCGGCAGCCTGCGACCCGGCCGGCACGACCAGCCGGGCGAGCATCTGCCGGGCCAGCGTCAGTGCCGCAGCACGGGAACCAGCAGGTGCCTGGGTGGCCGTGACCGCCCCGGTACGGGCCACCCCGGCGTCCGGGTGGCGGGCCGGCTCGAGCACCAAGCTGACAAGGACGACAAACAGGAGCGTGACCACGGCCAGGCCGCCGCGCCGCAGCCGGCGCCGCCGCGCCTGTGCCCTCAACATGTCGTCGAGGACACACAGCCGTCCTTCGGTGGATTGCCGCAGCGCGCTCACCTTCTTCGCCCACCTTATAGACGTGCCGTCCGGGCGCGCGGTTCCGGCTGCGAATCCGGGCCGCGTGCCCGTCGCCTACCCGATGAGGTCGCCGGAGCCTGCCCAGACCGGCGGGGGCACCCCTGCAAGGGTGCAGGTGGTCAGGCAACAATGACATCCTGCTCGTGCCGCCTACCGTGGTAGCGAGGCCTGCTACCTGATCGACAGGTACCTCCGGCCCGCGGCAACGGCTGCCTTCCTGGACAGCGTGAGCATCGGTGACAAGTACGCCTTCCAGCTGGCCGGATTGACCGACGCGGACCTGCGCCGCATGGCCGAGCTCGTGCGCCGCTACGCTGACCGGCGCCTGGACGGGACCGACGCTTCGGTGATCGCGATGTGCGGGCGGCTGGCGATCCTTACGGTCGCGACCGTCAACGGCAGATAGCTGGGTCGCAAGGATGCGCCCCAGCGGCACGCAGAACAGCCGATTATGGCCCCTAGCTCTGGCGAGGTGGTTTCGGGTCCTGCCACGGTCCGGGTATCTGACCGGAGGCGGGACGGCGGGATGGAACCCGCCGCTACCGGAAGGCGACGCGACGCCCGACGGGATTAGGGACGCCCGGGACCGATGACCGCGCGTGGCTGGCGCTCGGTGCCGTGGGCTTGCCCTGCGGGCAATGGCTGCCGCAGGGAGCGGGCTAGCGAGTCAAGCAGGAGGTGGCCGGCGCGGAAGTAGGCTGCGGTGGGCCGGACGCGCCCGCAGGGGATGAGCTCGAGAGCGGTGGACGAGGAGGACCAGCGGTCGATGTTCAGTCGCATGCGCAGGAGCGGGCGCAGCGGTCCCCGGGCCAGGCGGACCTCGATCCGGCGTGTACCTGAGTCGTGATCGTGCTCGATCGGCCCGCGCAATCGGCTTTCGCCGATTCGCAGTTCGCCGTCCGGACCTGTGCGCTGCCCGCTTTCAACTGCGGCCAGGCACGTCTGGAAGGGGACGTCAACGATCCGCCGGAACGACAGCCGTCCCGGGACCGGGCAGGTGCCCGCGCTCATGCTTGCCTCACCGCCCGGCTAGCGGGCGCGGCGGCGCCGGCGCCGGGCAGCGGCGCGCGGATTCTCGGTCGTGCCATTGTTTGCTCCGTTGCTGGCTACTGTTGCGGGATGTCGGCGGTGCCGCGGTTCTGCGCTAGACGCGCGCCGGGGGAAGGTCGAAGTCGTCGTTGTTCGTGCGGAGCAGGGCGATACTGGCGGCGCCGAAGCCGATGGCGACGATGAGGAGCCCGATGGCGGTGGGGGTGGGGCCGGGCAGGAACGGGTGGGTGAAGCCGCCGACGGCGAGCGCGATGCCGGCCCAAGCGGGGGCTGCGTGGCTGCGCCACAGGGCGATGCCGAGAAGCACGGACCCAATGACGAGTCCGCAGATGAACAGGAGGCCGCCGAGACCGGTCACGGGGTTGTTCTGCAGTGCTGTGTCGAGTTGGGCGATCACAGCGGGGTCGAAGTGGTGGGCCGCGGCGGTGTACGCGAGCCGGTCGTCATTGACATTGAGGCCGATGCCGCCCAGGAAGCCCGCGATGAGCAGCAGGGCGCCGATCGTGGCGAGGCGCGGCGCCCCGCGACGGGCAACCCAGGCCACGGTGAACGCGGCCGGCACGATCAACATCACGAATGCCGCGTCGAGCCACTGCAGCGTCGCGTATGTGTTCGGGTGGGCCGCGTTCCAGACGACGAGATCCCTGAACGTGCCGGTGCTGTCCGGCATGATCGCGTAGTACACGGCCCTGGCCACCCACGGCAGCGGGGCGAGGACCGCGAGCAGGATCCGCCAGAAACCGCGGGTGTCGTGCGACGGCTTGACGGCCGACGCGGTCGGGACGGAAGCGGAGCTGGTAACCATCGTTCGTCTCCTCGGTGTGAACTGGTACGACACACCGTGCGCCATATCCGGCCGAGGCGGCAGGTCGGCGGGTCACGCCGGGATCGGGAGAGTTTCACGGCGTTCTAGTGGCTGGCCACTATGCCCAGTCCGGTTTATCCGGCGATCATGGAGGCGTGTCCTACCGCTGGCTGAACAGCCCTACCGCCGTTGTCGCGGGTGTGCTCGTCGTGGCGGCGGCCGGCCTGGCGGTCGTGGCCATGGTGGCGTCGGGTGCCGATCGGCAGTTGGTGCTGCACGGGTTGACGCCGAGCAACACGGTGATCGGGCTCGGGCTCGCGGCCGCCGGATGGCCGATCGCGTACTTCCGCCCGCGTAATGCACTGGGGTGGCTGCTCCTCGCCGGTGGCCTGGGCTATGTGGTGTCAGCCGCTGGCTTTTCGCTGCTGGCCGCCGTGACGTCACCGGGCGAGCACCGGCCGGCATGGCGGGTGGTCGCCACCGCGACTGACATCGGCTGGCCGTGGACAGTGGCGTTGGTCCTGCCGGCGGTGCTGCTGCTGTTTCCCGACGGACGACTGCCGTCGCGCCGCTGGCGGTGGCTGGTCGTAGTGATTGGCCTGTCCGGGTTGCTGTTCGCGTCGATGTCGGCGTTCGCCCGGCAGTTGTACACCGACGACGCCGAGGTCGGGGTGCACGGATACGGCTCGTGGGCGTGGTTCGAGCGGCAGGGTTGGGTGGGTCCGCTGTGGGTGGTCGTGGCGTTGGTCGCCTACACCGGCGCCGTCGTCGCCCTTGTCCGGCGCTACCGCGGCGGTAGCGACCGGGTCCGCCAGCAGATCCTCTGGCCGCTGTGGGGCGGGCTGGTCACGCTGACGTTGTTCGTCGCCAGCGCCCTGTTCGACACAAACCAGTACCTGTCGATCTATCCGGTGCTGGTCGTGCCGGCCTGCGTGAGCGTTGCGGTGCTGCGCTACCGGCTGCTCGACATCCGGCTGGTGGTCTCGCGCTCGCTGCTGTATGTCCTGCTGAGCGCGCTGGCGGTCACCGCGTACCTGGGCATCGTGGCGGCCACCGACAGCGTGCTTCGCGGCATCGGCTCCTCAGCTCTGGCCGCCCTCGCTCTCGCAGCCGCGTTCAACCCGGTCCGCGTGACCCTGCAACGCAGGATCGACCGGCTGTTCTTCGGCGCCCGCCGTGATCCGGTCCGCGCCCTCAGGGAGGTCGGCGCCCGGCTGGAAGAACCACCGTCGGCCGGCCTGTCCGGCGTCCTGGAGGGGCTGTGCCAGGTGATGCGGCTGCCTTGGGCGTCCCTAACCGTCGGCGGCCAGGAGATCGCCTCCCACGGTGATTCGCCGGAGCGACGCCACGCGGTCTGCCTACGGCAATCAGGCGACATCGTCGGCGAACTGACCATCGGCCTGCGGCCCGGCGAATCCAGGCTCGATCCGGCCGACGAGCAGGTCATCCGGCTGCTTTCGACGTCACTCGCCGTCGCCGTGCAAGCCACCTTGCTCGCCGCCGAACTGAGCCGGGCCCGCGGCGCCCTGGTCACCGCTCGCGAAGAAGAACGATGGCGCATCCGCCGCGACCTGCACGACGGACTCGGACCGGCCCTGACCGCGGTGGTCCTGCGGGCGGACGTAGCTCGCCGCCTCGCGCCCAAAGACCCGGCCGCGGCCGCGGCGATGATGACCGAGTTGCGCCTGCAGGCAACCGACGCGATCAGCAGCGTTCGCCGCCTTGTCCACGAACTGCGTCCGCCCGCGCTCGACGGCCTCGGCTTGGCCGGTGCGCTCCGCGAACAGGCCACCATGCTCACCCACCGGTTCGACGGAACCCCGCTCAACGTCACGGTCGACGTCGCCGAACAGTTCGCGCCGCTTCCCGCCGCAGTCGAGGTCGCGGCCTACCGCATCGCGGCCGAGGCGCTGACCAACATCACCCGGCACGCCCATGCCACCACCGCCAACGTCCAGTTGCGGACCGCCGCCGGAGAGCTTCGGCTCATCATCCGCGACAACGGCGTCTCCGCGGCACCATGGCGGCCGGGCGTCGGTCTTTCATCCATGCGCGATCGTGCCACGGAGCTGGGCGGTACCTGCACCGTCGGCCCCGAGGCGACCGGTGGCCGGGTGACCGTCACCCTCCCGCTGGCGGCCCGATGACCATCCGCATCGTGATCGCCGACGACCACGCCATCGTCCGTGAAGGACTCCGCGGGCTCATCGCCGCCATCGACGGCTACGAACTCGTGGGCACCGCCGCCACCGGCCACGAGGCGGTCCGCGCCGCCGTCACGCTCCACCCCGACGTTCTCGTGATGGACATCAGCATGCCCGGCGGCACCGGAATCGCGGCGACCCGCGAGATCACCCGCGTTGCCCCGAAAGTCGCCGTTCTCATGCTCACCATGTTCGACGACGACGATTCCGTCTTCGCCGCAGTCCGTGCCGGCGCTCTCGGCTACGTCCTCAAAGGCAACGACCCCGAAGACATCGTCCGCGCGATCACCAGCGTCGCCGCCGGCGAAGCCGTATTCGGCCCCGGCATTGCCCGGCGCGCCCTGACATTCCTCGGTGCTCCCGGCGCCCAGCCCGTGCTACCAGCCCTCACCCCGCGCGAACGCGAAGTGCTCACCCTTATCGCGACAGGTCTGGGCAACGCCACGATCGCCGATCAACTCGGGGTGTCACCCAACACGATTGCCAACCACGTCTCCAGTATCTTCCGCAAGCTACAGGTCGACACCCGCGCCGAAGCCATCGTCACCGCCCGCGACGCCGGCCTCGGCACACGCGCGCAGCAACATCCCGACATCACCAGCATCCAGCGTCGGCAGTAGGACAGAGCCATACCCGAGGCCGCTCCCGCGCCAAGGCGGATCGCGGGCCGCCCTGTGCCGTGCCAAAAACTCGCGCATAGGTGCTGACGTGGCGTTTCGCGCCTGTGGGTGCCGAGAACCTCGTCCACGTCAGCCGTTGGAGGACGGCGAGCTGGTGGCGCAGGATCAAGATCTCGGCGGTCTTCCATGTCTCCTCACGCTGAGACAGCCGCAGCCACGAGGACGCGTGGGTGATCAGGAGGAAGACGAACCGCAAGCACATGACCGGTGATCATCATGGCCGGACGGCAAAGAGGGCAACTCTGCTGGTCACAGCTACGGACGAGATTCTCGGCACGCACACCCACCGGCGAAGCGGCAGATGACCACACGCGGGAGGCCCAGATGGCCACAGGCAGCACCTTGACCGGCGATGCTTCATCCACGCCGACCGACGGCACCCTGCGCCTCGTTCCGGACAAGGCTGACTACACAGCGCGATAAAAAGTATCCCGCTCCTGGTATGCCTGCGAGGAACCCGTGGACGACTCCGCCCAGCACGGGAGGCTCTCCGACGTGCGGGGATCGTTCAGGAGCGCTGGCGAGGTGCCACGCGGGGTAGGACAGCGCTTCGAGGAGCGAGGGGTCGCTGTCCTGGGCAGCGGCGGGAGTTCGGCGTATCGTCATGGTGAAGCTGGCGAATCAGCCGCTAGGTCCAGACCCCGCCTGACTGCTTGAGCAGAAAGGCGACGCCATGTTTGGCCTGGGTAACAGGACCCGTGGAAGCGCCCGGGTCGCCGTGGTGCGCAGTGTCGGCATGACTGCAGGCGAGCCGTGCGCCGTCGGCCCGCGGCCCCCGCATGGGGCCGACGTGCTGCCAGCGGACGCCGCGCTGGGTCCGGTTCCCGCTGGCGTCCGGCCGGATGCCGACCAGGCGATCACGGCGATCTACGGCACGGAGTACCGCTCGCTGGTACGGCTGGCGGCCGTGCTGGTCGGCGACGTCGGCATCGCGGAGGAAGTGGTGCAGGATTCCTTCGTCGCCGTGTACGGCGCCTGGAGCCGGCTGCGGGACCGCGACAGGGCGCTGGCGTACCTACGCCAACGCGTGATAAACCGGTCGCGGTCGGCCCTGCGGCAAGGGATGGTGCCCGACGGGAAC
>DATMKQ010000332.1:0-14646 GCA_035571275.1 Trebonia sp. | reverse complement strand
GTTCCGAACGCGAAATACCGCTAGCCTTGCTCACCAGGACGTCCTCTCTGGATGCGTTTGGGACACCAAGCCCGTACTCCCGCAACAGGAGGACGTCCCCCACAACAGGCGCCTCCCGGGGCTACGTCCTTTTACTACGCTATCGGCGGCGGCGGCGGAATCTCGCGCTGGACTCAGCAATCGGGCGGATACGGCGTCTAATGAGGCATGAGGGCTGAGAGCGTCGCCACCGGAGCGGAACCCCCGGCGCAAGCCGGTCCCCCCGTGGCCGACGTCTTCGACACGCTGTACCGATCGCACACGCTCGGGCTGGTCAGGCTGGCGCTGCTGCTCGTCGGGGACAGGACCACGGCCGAGGACGTGGTGCAGGACGCGTTCCTCGGGCTGTACCGGGGCTGGTCCCGGGTCCGCGATCAGGACAAGGCGCTGGGCTACCTGCGGACCTCCGTCGTCAACGGGTGCCGCAGCGTGCAGCGTGCCCGCCGGGCGGCGTGGCGGCGCGCGCAGCGGCATCAGCAGCACGAGCCGCCGGTCTGGTCCGCGGAGGCGGCGGCCCTGGCCGGCGAGGACCGGCGGGAGGTGCTGACCGCGGTGGCCAGGCTGCCGCGAAGGCAGCGCGAGGTGCTGGCGCTGCGCTACTACGCGGAGCTGAGCGATGCCGAGATCGCGTCCGTGCTGGGGGTGAGCCGCGGCACGGTGTCGTCCACCGCCTCCCGCGCGCTCGCCGTGCTGGCCCGGGAGCTGGGTGCGCCGCGATGAACCTACCGACGAACGGAGGACCGGTGAACGGTTCGGTCGACGACATCGAAGAGCGGCTGCGCGATGCTTACCGCGCGGCGGCGCAGACAATCCCGCCGGAGGCGGTCGGCGGGCTGGACGAGCGCGTCGTCCGTATCGGGCGGGCCGCCGAAGGCGGCCGGGCGCGGCGCGTCATGTCCGGGCGGGTGCTGCTTCCTGTCGCTGCGGCCGCGGCGGTCGTCGCGGCCGCCGTGCTGGTCCCCACCTTCGAGTCCGGCCTGCTGGCAAGCCACGGGAGCGCGGCGCCTGGTTCGGGTCGCGGGCCGGGAGCGGCCATACCGTCCGCGATCCCCAGGCACCCGTCCCGCGCGACGAAGGGCGGCAAGCCAAACCGGACACTGGCGGTCCCGCCTGGCGCTCCCGCGTTCTTCTTCGCGTCGGACGGCGGCCCCGGCACGACGCTGTACGTGTACAGCACGGCCACCGCGCGGGTGGTGGCGCGGATCACGCCGCCGCACCCGGGCGACACCTTCGACGGCATCGCGGCGACCTCAGACCCGCTCCGCTTCGTGGTCGCGACCGGTCACGACTACTCATGCGGCGCCGACCTGTACAGGTTGCGGCTGACCGCCGACGGTCAGCCCGCCGGCTACACGCCGCTGCCGGTGCCGCGCCTGCCCGAGGACGTGATCTCGCTGGCGGCGACGCCCGACGCCCAGTTCCTCGGCTACGCCGGCGACGAGTGCGCCGATCAGGGCGGCGGCCAGGGGGACATCGGCCTGGTGAACATGGGCACCGGGGCGATCAGCCGGTGGACGGCGCCGAAGCAGGAGGACATCGGGTCGCTGTCCGTGTCGGACAAAGGCACGGAAATCGCCTTCGCCGTCGGGCCGACCAAGCTGTTCGAGGCGGAGGCGGGCCTGATCGCCACCGACGCCACCGGCGGGACGCTGGCCCAGAGCGCCCAGGTGATCGTGTCGGGCACCCAGCTTCGGCCCGCCGGGACCGTGCCTGACGGAGCCGCGCTGAGCCCCGACGGCCACGCGATGTACGTCTGCGGCGGCGGCGTCGGCATCGGCAACACGCCTCCCCCGGCGACGCCGGACCCGCTGCTTACGTTCACTGGCGGGACGCTGACGCATACCGCGCACCTGAGCGCGGCGGGATGGTGCGGGCTCAGCCTGGACCCGTCCGGCCGGTACCTGCTCGCGCAGACCTCCGGCGGCTACAACACCACCAATACGCCGATCCTGCAGCTGATCGACCTGGCCACCGGCAAGGCGACCACGCTGCCCGTGCCGGCGGCGGGCTTGCAGGACGGCGTCCAGGTCTGCTGGTAGCGGAAAGGGCCGGTCACAGATGTGACCGGCCCTTTCCGCGTCCCCGTTAGGCGTCCTTCCTGCGGAAGAGGTAGGCGCCGACCGCGATGAGCACGGCGGCCCAGATCAGCGTCACCCCGAACTGCGGCCAGGCCGACCACAGGTGCTGGTTCGTCTGGCCGATAGTCACCGTCAGCACCCGCCCCGCGGCGTCGGGGAAGAACCGCATGACGTCCCAGCGCCAGGTGTTCGGCAGGACCGCGATGATGATCGGGAGGACGAACATCAGGCCGATCACCGCGCAGATCGCGCCGGCCGTGTGCCTGATGATCGCGCCCAGGGCGAACGCGATCAGCGCGACCGCCGTGACCAGCAGCGCGGTGCCGATGATCGCGGTGAGCACGGTCCCCGGCGAGATCACGGTCGTGCCGCTGAACGTCACGGGACCCGTCGGGCCTTGCTGGTTCGCGTTCGCCGGGATCGTGACCGAGTGGAACAGCGAGGCGCCGACCCCGGAGCCCGACATCGCCGCCTGCCCGACGAAGAACGCGACGAACGAGGTAATCAACGAGACGATCAGAGCCACCGTGGTGAACACGATCAGCTTGGCGGCGAAAACCGTGCCTCGCCGCGGCATCGCGGTCAGCGACGTGCGGATCATCGCTGTGGAGTACTCGGAGGTGATCGCCAGCGCGCCGAGCACCGCGATGATCAGCTGGCCGAACTCGAAGAAGGCGAGCAGCGACGCCTGCGTCGCGTCGATTCCGGCCTTGTTCGCCGGGTTGTTGTGGATGCTGTTCGCGATCGCGAAGCCGGCGATGGCCGCGATGCCGACGCTGACGATGAACAGCGCCGCGATCGTCCAGTACGTGGAGCGGACCGAACGCAGCTTGGTGAACTCCGAACGCAGCGCGCCGACCAGGCCGGCCCGGCCGGTGGCGGGCGGCAGCGCCGACAGTTGCAGGCCGGGGGCAGTGGTAGTAGCCATCGTTCAGACCCCGCTTCCGATGTTGGCGGGCGCGGCGGGGACCGTCCCGGGGGCCGCGCCGGGAATTCCGGCGTGGTACTCGACACTGTCCGCGGTCAGCTCCATGAACGCCTCCTCGAGCGAGGCGCGCATGATGCTCAGCTCGTGCAACCTGATCTCGTTCTCGAATGCGATGTCGCCGACCGTGTCGAGGGTCATGCCGCGCACCAGCAGCGTGCCATCGCCGTCGGCGGTCGCGGTGCCGCCCTTGGCGGCGATCGCGAGCACGAGCTGGTCCGGGGAGGGGGTCCGGACCCGCACCGCCGCACCCGACGACCGGGCGATGAACTCGCTCATCGTGCAGTCGGCGATGAGCTTGCCCTTGCCGATCACGATCAGGCTGTCGGCGGTGTGCTCCATCTCCGCCATCAGGTGGCTGGACACGAAGACCGTGCGGCCCTCGGCCGCCAGGGCCTTCATCAGGTTCCTGATCCACAAGATGCCCTCAGGGTCGAGCCCGTTGACCGGCTCGTCGAACATCAGCACCTTGGGGTCGCCGAGCAACGTCCCCGCGATGCCGAGCCGCTGGCTCATACCGAGGGAAAACCCCTTGGACCGCTTGCGGGCCACCTCCGACAGGCCGACAAGCTCGAGCACCTCGCCAACCCGGCTCTTCGGCAGGTTGTTGGTCTGCGCCAGGCACAGCAGGTGGTTGTAGGCGCTGCGGCCACCGTGCACCGCCTTCGCGTCCAGCAGCGCGCCGACCTCCCGCATCGGGTAGGCCAGTTCGCGGTAAGGCTTGCCGTCCACGCTGACCGACCCGGCGTCCGCGTAGTCCAGGCCGAGAATCAGGCGCATCGTGGTGGTCTTGCCCGCGCCGTTCGGGCCAAGGAAGCCGGTCACCTTGCCCGGCTCGATGCCGAACGTCAGGTCGTTGACCGCGACCTTCGCCCCGTATCTTTTCGTGAGGCCCCGTACCTCAATCATGGGAATGTGTCCTCTCTTCTATTAGAGACATCCCTAGTCTGCCCGGCCATCGTTGTCCCCCGCGTCGGTCGTAGTGATGATTCGGCTGTACTCCCCGGGGAGGATGGCCCGGTGGGCGTGAAGGGGCCGCTCAGAGACTTCCGCCACCGGCCGTTCTGAAGCAAAATCTCTAATCTCTTCCGAACGGCCGGTGGCGCCGTCTGTCCAATGCAAGCTCACCGAATACCCGTGGCCGGCGCCGCGGATCTGGTGCGGGGCGTGGCGGCCGTGCACGCGCACGCGGCCGGGGCGCAGCGGTCTGGCGGGGGCGGGCGCGGGCGCGGGCGGCAGGCGTGCTGGCGGCGGCGGGAGCGGGGACTCGGCGGCTTCGCCGGCCAGCATGGTGGCGTAGCGGCAGTCGCAGTCGGCGGCCGCGCCGGGCGGGAGGACCAGCAGCCAGCCGCCGTCCGCGCCAGGGACCGGGATGCGGACGGGGCCGTCGGGGTCGAAGCGGACGAGGTCCCACCAGCGTTGCGGCGCCGCGGCGAGGCCGGAAAGGGCGGCCGCGATCCGGCCGACGGTGCGCGGGGAGGGGATAGCACGGGCCTGCGGCGGCGGGCCCAGCGAAACGGCGAGCTGGGCGATCTCAGGAGCTACCGAGAGGTCGGCGTTCACGAGGGTTCCTTCGCGTTCGGGAGCGCGGCGGCTCCCGCGGCTGACTGGCTGACCGGGTTACAGGGTCAGCGACAACACGAAGGAACGCGGTGGAACACGGGAACTAGGAGACCGGAACGCGGTGTCGTTGTCAAATTGACCGGGTTAGAGGCGCAGGCCGGCGGCGGCGAGGTCGGCGAGCGCGGCGTCGGCGCTGCCTTTGCTGTCAGTGCCTTTGCTGTCACTGCCCCGGCTCGGGTCCCAGGCGGCGGCGCAGAGCGCGCGCAGGCCGTCGATCGCGGCGCCTGTCCCCTTGAGGGCTAGCTGGCCGGACGGGTGGCGGAGCGCGGTCCAGCCGCCGCACGCGAAACCGTCGTGCGTGCGGGCGACTTCGGGGTACGGCTCGAGGAGCGCGTCGAGGTTTTCCGCCACATAGGTCGGGCGCTGCTGCGGCGGGGCGAGCAGCAGCTCGGCGGGACGGGACACCCCGGTCAGCACGAGCAGGCTGTCCGCGCCGACCCGGCAGGCGGCCTCGATGTCGGTGTCCAGCCGATCGCCCACGACGAGCGGGTTCTTCGCACCGGTACGGATGACAGACTCGTGGTGCAGCGGCGGCTCGGGCTTGCCCGCTATGACCGGAGTCGTGCCGGTGGCGTGCGCGATGACCTGCAACATTGAGCCGTTGCCCGGCGCGATGCCGTGCGCTCCCGGGATCGTGCTGTCCGCGTTGGTGCCGACGAACAGCGCGCCGGCCCGGACCGCGAGGCCGCCCTCGGCCAGGCTGGCGTAGCCGACACCGGGGCTGTAGCCCTGGACGACGGCGAGGGGACGTTCGGCGGCGGTGGAGACGGGCCGCAGGCCCCGTTCCCTGACCGCGAGCCGCAGCGCCGCGGCGCCGATGACCAGGACGGGAGCCTGCGCGGGCAGCTTTTCCGCGAGCAGCCGGGCGGCGGCTTGCGCGGACGTGACCACGTCGTCCGGCTCGGCGGGGACGTTCATGCGGCTGAGCAGCGCCGCGACCGCCGCCGGGGTGCGGGACGCGTTATTTGTGACGTATGCCAGGTGCATGCCCTGCCGTTTGGCCCGGTGGAGGGCTTCGGGGGCGCCGGGGATGGGGGTGCCGCCGATGTAGACCACGCCGTCGAGGTCGAGCAGCGCGACGTCGTACTTCTCGTGCAGGGCGGGGCCGGGGGTATTCGTCACGGTGGCTAGCTTCTCATCCCGTCTTCCGGCTTTGTCATTCCGCCTTCCGCCTTGCGCTTGCGGGCCTCGATGGTGGCGCGCACCTGGCGCAGCGCGTCGATGTACGGCTTGCGGTCCGGGCGCATCGCGGCGGCCAGCGCCAGGTACTCGGCGGCTCTTTCGTGCTCGCCGGCGCGGGACAGCGCCAGGCCCAGCCCGAAGTGCGCGTAGTCGTCCGCGGGGCTGGCCTCGACGATCACGCGAAAGTTGGCCGCTGCTTCGGCATACCTGCCGGTGTCGAACTGGGCGCGGGCCAGCCCCTCGCGGACGCTGCGCGAGGTTGGCTCGGCCGTCGCGGCGCGCTGCAGCACCTG
This sequence comes from Trebonia sp., assembly GCA_035571275.1. Classification (GTDB taxonomy): domain Bacteria; phylum Actinomycetota; class Actinomycetes; order Streptosporangiales; family Streptosporangiaceae; genus Trebonia. The sequence continues at coordinate 8,446 of DATMKQ010000332.1, read as the reverse complement.
GGCCGCGGCGGCCGGGCTGCCCTTGTCGAGCAGCGCCATGCCGGTCGTGTACCAGGTGTGCACGTCCGCGCCGTCCGCCCCCTGGGCGCTCGCGTTTTCGCCGCCGTTTTGCCCCGTTCTGTCCCCATCACCCTCAGGCTCGAAGCCGGCCCGATCAGCGAAGTTTTCCAGAGAGCGGGAATCCCAGCCTTCGCTAGGTACTTCAGACATGGTGTGCAGACCCTTCCGTCCGGCCATGATTCCGGTCTCGTGCTCGCGCCGTTCCGCGGTGTCCGCTACGACCCGGACCGAGTCAGCGGCATCGCGAACGTCACCTCACCACCGTACGACGTGATCGGCTCAGGCACGCTCGATGAGCTGCTCGCGGCCGAGCCGCACAACATCGTTCGGCTGATCCTGCCCGGGTTCGGGCTGGACGCCGGCGCCGATGCGGGAGGTGCCGGGACGGCGGGCGGTGCCGGGACGGCGGGCGGTGCCGGGACGGCCGGCGGTGCCGGGACGGCCGGCGGCGCCGGGACGGCCGGCGGTGCCGGGGCGGCCAATGCGCGGGCGGCGAGCCGACTGCACGACTGGCTGGCCTCCGGAGTCCTCGCGCCGGACCCGGAGCCGGCGCTGTACGTATACGAGCAGCGCGGTGCCGGGTGGCTTCAGCGGGGCCTGATCGGACTGGTCCCGGTGGGCACGCCCGATTCCGCGGGCATCCTGCCCCACGAGGGTGTCATGCCCGGTCCGGTTACCGGCCGGCGACAGCTGATGATGGCGACACGGGCCAACCTTGAGCCGATCTTTCTCGTCTATAACGGTGGAGCTGGCCAGGCTGATTCCCCTGGTCTTGGTACGGGCTCCGCGGCGGGTTCCGGCGGGCACAGGGGCCCCGCCGGCCCCGAACCGACGGTTCCCGTGACCGCCTCAGGGCTGGTGCGGCTGACGGCTGAAGAGCGGGAACCGCTGTTCACCGCCGTGACGGACGACGGCATCACGCACCGGCTCTGGCGGCTGACCGATCCGGCCGACCATGCCACGGTCGCCGGTGACCTGGCCGGGCGAACCGCGCTGATCGCCGACGGGCATCACAGGTACGCCGCCTACAGGGAACTACGTGACCTGATGCGCGGGGATGGGCACGGCACCGGTCCGTGGGACTTCGGATTGGCATTCATCGTCGACGCCGACGAGCACCCGCCGCAGCTTGGCGCCATCCACCGGGTGATCCCGCACCTGGCGCCGGAAGACGCGGCACTGTTGGCCGCGGAGGCGTTCACCGTCGAAGAGCTGTCTGCCGTCGGTGCGAGCTTGTCTGACGGGGAAGTGCTCGATGGCCTGGAGACGGCCTTGCGCCGGCTCGCGGAGGCGGGACGGCGGGGCACGGCGTTCCTGCTCGCCGGCCGGTCCGGATACCGGCTGCTGACCGACCCCGACCACGAGCAGCTGCAGGCCTCGATGCCGCCGGAAGCGTCACCGCGCTGGCAGGCTCTTGACGCCTCCATCATGCAGGAACTGCTGATGGCACGGCTGTGGTCCATCAAGGACAACGAGCGCGACGTGCTCATCTCTCATCACGCCGGCGAAGCCGTCCAGATGGCGCTTGACGCGTCAGGCACCGCGGTGCTGTGCAATCCGGTCCCGTTCGGCGCGGTCAAGGAGGTAGCTGACCATGGCGAGCGAGTGCCGCGCAAATCCACGTCGTTCGGCCCCAAGCCGCGTACGGGCCTGGTGCTGCGCACGTGGGAGCCGTAAGCCCTGGGGTGGCCGTCCGGCCGTTCATGATAGCGTTCAATAGCGCTGTACTCTGCCGCGAACTGAGGAGGTGAGTCCGATTAACGCTGTGACAGGTCGGGGCTCCCTCTTTCTCATGGCCTAGGGAGTGCCCGCAAAAGGCATCCCGAAAGGCTTAAACGCTTATGCGCTTTACCTCTCAGACGTCGTCCGATGGCGTCCGCGAACAGCTCTTTACCCTCGGTGAAATTCCCGGCGTCTTGTGGACGCCAGAAGGTGCCGTCGGCACTCGCCCGCTGATCCTACTGGGACACGGCGGCGGCCAGCACAAAAGGGCCCCCGGCGTGGTGGCCCGCGCCTGCCGCTTCGTGGCGGAGTGCGGTTACGCGGCGGCGGCGGTCGACGTGCCAAACCACGGCGACCGGCCGACGGACGAGGAGTACGACAGGATCTCGGCCCAGATCGACGCTCGGGTGTCAGCCGGCGAGGAACTGGCTCCGCTGCTGGCCGATTTCCACGCGGTCGTGGCTCGTCAGACCGTCCTCGAATGGCGAGCGGTCCTGGACGCGGTTCAGGACCTCGATCACGTCGGCGCTGGTCCTGTCGGCTACTGGGGGGTGTCCCTGGGCTGCGGACTCGGCGTTCCGTTCGTCGCCGCCGAGCCCCGGGTCCGCGCGGCGGTACTGGGCCTGGGCGGCGCCGCATTGGCCGAGGCCGCCGCGCGGATCACCGTCCCGATCGAGTTCCTCGTGCAGTGGGACGACGAGCGGGTGCCGCGGGCCGAGAGCCTAGCGCTGTTCGACGCCTTCGCCTCCGCGGAGAAGACGCTGCACGCCAACTCCGGCAAGCACGGGGAAGTCCCGGCATTCGAACTCGACAGCACCGTGCGGTTCTTCGCCCGGCACCTCGGCTGCCGCTAGCAGCCCGTGACGCGCCGATCGGGGATCGGTTCCCGATCGGCGCGTCCAGCGGGCTTATTCGTCCGAGTCCGCGGAATCGTCGGGTTCGGCGAGGTGGACGTCCGGTTTCGCGTGACTAGCGACTGCTTCCTCGACGGTATCGAAAATGTTGAAGACCTTGCTCAGGCCGGTGATCCTGAAGATTCGCAGGATCCGCCCTTGCGTGCAGACGAGGTCGATGCCGCCGTCGTGCGCGCGTACCCGTTTAAGGCCTCCAACCAGCACGCCCAGCCCGGTCGAGTCGAGGAACTCAACTCTTTCCATATCGACGATCAAGCGATAGTTTCCGGCGTCGACAAGGCTGACAAGTGCTTCCCTAAGCCGGGGAGCGGTGTAGACGTCAATCTCCCCACTTACTTCGATAACCGTTGTACCTGAGGCAGCGGAATACTCATTGAGCATGAGATCCATGGCCTCTCCCCTCTACTCCTCTGTCTGGGACAATAGTCGGATGCGTGACGACATGGCTACGAGCAAGCAGAAGTTCCCCAACTCCGACACGCCAGACATTGCTGACCTCGGTAGCGACGTCTTCCAGATCGACACCCGGATGGCGGGGTATCGAGGGATAACCGCCGGGTACCTGATCAGGGGCAGCCGACCGTGCCTGGTGGAAACGGGGACCGCGTGGTCGGCGCCGATCGTCCGCCAGGCGCTCGCGAAGCTAGGCGTGGAGAGCGCGGACCTCGCCACCGTCGTCGTCACCCACATCCACCTCGACCATGCCGGCGGAGTCGGAGATATCGCGTCGATGTACCCGGCCGCGGAGGTGGTCGTCCATCGGAAGGGCGCCAGGCACCTGGCCGATCCGAGCCGGCTCATGGCCGGCGCGCGGAAGGTGTACGGAAAGGCGCTGGACAGGCTGTTCGGAGAACTTGCGCCGGTTCCGGCCGACCGGATCAGGTCACTAGACGATGTGGGCATGGTGGACCTCGGCGACGGACGCCGGCTCGAGAGCCACTACTCCCCCGGCCACGCCAAGCATCACGTGGGACTGATCGACTCGGCGAACGGTGATTTGTACGTCGGCGACGCCGCGGGCGTCTACATCCCCGAAACCGGCGACCTGCGCCCCGCCACGCCGCCTCCGGATTTCGACCTGGAAGTAACCCTGGCCTCACTGCGAAAGTTTGAGGCGCTCGCCCCCACCCGGCTGCTGTTCAGCCACTACGGTCCTGTATCCGATGTGGAGGCGACCCTGGAGCGGTCGGCGGAGGAGATCATCGTCTGGGTGGAGGGCACCCGCCAGGCCCGCGCCGCCGGAATGGACCTCGATCACGCCGTCGCTATGGTCCGCGAACAGACCCTGTCGCGTTACGCCGCGCTTCGCGAGGACGCCGACCCGGCCGTCGCGGCGAAGTTCGAGCGCATCAGCAGCGCGGCCACGAACGTCGCCGGGATCTGGCTCTGGCTGGACACACTCGACCAGCCAGCCGGGTGAACGAAGCCTTCGAGCGCCTTCGAGCGCCTTCGAGTCGCGACCTTGATTGCGCGATCGATGTTGCCCTGACCGCGCCCTGACCCCCCGATTGCGCAATCAGGGTCACTCGGAGCACGGTTGCCATCGGTAGGCGCCGCCATGCCTGGCGATCGTGCCCAGGCCTGGGAAAGGCATGTGGTAGGCGTGAATTCGGAGGTGCTCGTCGGCCGCACGGTCCAGCAGCCGGCGGCGGGCGCGCACCGCCCGGGCGGGGTCGTGATCCCACGGGGTACACCACCCGGGATGGCTCAGCTGCAGCTCGTCGTAGAAGAGGTCGCCCACGCAGAGCAGCCGTTCGCCATCACTGTCCAGCAGGACCGCGGAATGCCCTGGGGTATGGCCGGCGGCATCGACGATGTGGACGCCGGGAAGGATCTCGCTGTCATGCTCGAATGGACGCAGCCGGTCGCCAAGCAGCCTGATCGCCTCACGCGCCGATGCCACGTGCTCTTCGCTGCCGCCACCCGCGGCCGCCGCACCTGACCAGAAGGCAACCTCGGCGGCGTGCGCGAACCCCGTCGCCTCCGGGAACGTGAGCTCGCCTGACCAGGTGGCGCCACGGCAGTGGTCCTGATGCAGGTGCGTGAACACGACCGCGGCCAGCTCGGCGGCCGGCGCCCCGGCGGATGCGAGCCCGTCGCCGAGTTTGCCGACCAGCGGCTCGATGGCCGGCCCGTAGCCGAGGAAACGGGCACCCAGCCCGGTGTCGATAACAGCGTGTCCGTCGCTGGTCAGCACGAGCACGCAGTTATAGCCACACGAGATGGTGGTCTTCTGCCGGCCTTCTGCCGCGAGGGCGGCGCGCAGTTCGCCGTCAGGCACGCCTGCCTCGGGAGTGAAGAACGCCTCGAGCGGCGGTTCCCACGGCGGCGCCATCTGGCCATCGCTGATCACAGCGCAGCTGAGGCCCCCAACGGCAAACCGGTAGAGCACCGCCCCATTATCCCGCGATCCGCCTTCGTTGGCGTAGGTCCCCTTCCAAGACGGGGCAGGCGGTAGCACGACTTCTCAAGCGGGCTTGTCATGCCGGCGTTTTCTTACCGGCACCACATCCAACTCCGCACACCGATAACGGCGGCCTCGGACCGGTTCCGCGGGAGCGGTCGGGTGACTTCGATCGGGGAGGTAGGCCGAGTGACCCGGGGCATTCGGGGCGCGGACCCGGCCGCGGTCGGCGCGGCGGGCCGGCCGTGGTCGGCGCGGCGGGGCCGGGCATCGGCAGGCGCGGCGGGGCCGGGCATCGGCAGTCACAATGGGCACTGAATGCTGGCCCCGGCACAGGAAATGGCATCTGTCCCGGTCCAGAAGCGCTAGCCAGATGATGGCGACGTGGTCGTCCTCGAGGTCGTGGTTCTCGTCCTCGGACTAGGCGTCGTCGAGACCATCCTCATCCTCATCGGACTCGTCTTCCTTGTCGGCGAGATCGTCCTCGTCCTCGGACTCAGAGTCTTCGTCCTCATCCTCGTCAGCGAGATCGTCCTCAGCGAGATCGTCCTCATCCTCGTCGGATTCGTCCTCGTCAGCGAGATCGTCCTCGTCGTCTTCAGACTCAGAGTCGTCGTCTTCGTCGTAGTCGTCGGCAAGATCGTCGTCATCTTCGTCCTCAGACTCCGAGTCGTCTTCCTCGTCGTCCTCGTCGGACTCGTCGTCTTCGTCCCAGGCGTCTGCTTCCTCTAGGTCTTCGACGGAGATGCCGTCTAGTTCGTCGAGGCGCTCGAGGGCGTCGGTCTCCTCGTCCTCGTCCGCCACGACCGCACGGGAGAACGCCTCCCTGGCGGCCTCGGGGCGTCCTGCCGCGAGCAGCGCGTCACCGTACGCGTAGAACAACCTGGCTGACCATGGGCGCGGCCGACCGTCGGACAGCTCGGGGACCTGGAGCGCCAAGACCGCCGCGTCGGTGAGACCCTGGTCCCTGCGGATGCCGGACTCCACGATCCGCAGTTCGATCTGCGCCGCGCGCGGCAGTCGCTTGGCGTCGTCGCTGTGCACGAGTTCGAGTGCGCGGTCGAGCCGGCCAAGGGCACGTTCGGAATCCGCCATCAGCGGGAGGTACTCACCGCGACCCGTCAGCCGACGGGCGGCGCGCAGCTCCGCTAGCGCTTCGGCCCAGCGGCCGGTGCGGTACGCCATGATGCCGTTCACCTCACGCACGACACCGATCCTCGCGGCGAGCTCGCGCGCGGCGTGGGCGTACCGGTATGCCTGCTCGGGGTCGCTGGCCAGCTCGGCGGCCACGAGATACCGCCCGACGGTAGCGGCTAGGTCGGCGGGCAGCCCGTGCAGTTCTGCCTTGGCCTCGCGGGACAGCTGGTCCTCGGTGATGCTGTCCGGGATCCTCGGCCTGGCGGACGTGGACGCGGCAGGGCGGCGCCGGTCGAATCTGTCGCCGTCCGCCCTCGGGGCCGCCGCCGCTGGACGCGGACGGTTGCCGAAACCGGTCTGACCACCCGACCGTCCGGGCCCGGCGGGCCTGCCCGCACGATTTCCGCCGCCGCTAAATGTCCGCCGAGCACCCGGGCGAGGCGCGCTGCCCCCGGGGCGGTACGACCGCTCCGACGCCGGCCTGGACCGGCCGTCTTCGCGGTCGCGGCCCTCTTCGCGCCACTGCGGACGGGCGCCGCGAGGGGTACCTGCACGCTGGTCCGAGCGCTCATCAGGAAAGGCGCCACCAATGCGTTCTGACATGTTCCGGCTGAAGCCGTGCTCGCGCGAGGACCGCTGGACACCAGTCTGGCGACGCGGCCCCGGCTGGTCGTCGCGGAACGCTCCGGCACGCCGCGGCCGGTCGGCACCGTATCCGGGCGAACGCCGCTGCGCCCGCTCGTCCCGGAAGCCGCCGCCGTCCGGACGGTCGCGGTAGCCGCCCTCGGCACGGTCACGGTAGCCGCCCTCCGGACGGTCACGGTAGCCGCCCTCCGGACGATCGCGATGGCCGCTGTCCGCACCCCGGTAGCCGCCACGATTGCCGGAATCGCCCGCGTACGGACGGCGCGCGGGGCGGGGCTCATAGCCGCGGTCCCCCTCGGTGCCGGACCGTCGGCCACGATCGCCTTCCGCGGGGAACCTGCGTCCGTACCCTCGGTCTCCGCTGGCCTCCCGGCCGGGCCGTTCCCCGCCACGGCCCGCAGGGCGAGGTCCGCTATCGCGCGTCCCGCCCCGGTATCCGGATGACGACCCGCGGTCCGCGCCGAAACGCCGGTTGCCAGTACCCCGGGTGCTATCGTCACGCCCGTAGGAGCGGGCCGGCCTGCCGTACTCCCGCTCGCCGCCGCGCGGGGCTTCGTGGTCGCGGTCACGTCCCGGCCCCGAGGACTCCCGGTCGAATCTCCGACCGGAGTCGCGCCCGGAGTCGCGGCCGCTGTCCCATCCCGTTCGCCGTTGACCGCCTGCACCTGCTGGAGACCCCGTGCGCGGTCGCGGGCCGCCAGAGCCCCGGCCGTACGACGATGCTCCGCCGCGATATCCGCGCTCGCCGTAGCCCCCGCGACTTCCGCTAGCGCCGCGAGCACCGCCATCCGCGCCACGCTCACCAGACGGGCCATCCGACCGGCGGCCGGTACCGGCGCCGCCGGCATAATCGTCGCGTCCGCCGCGACTGGCTCCCCTGGGCCCGGTGTCCCTGCCCCAGCCGGCTCCGCCGCTGCGCGCACCCCTGGCTGACCCGGCGCCGCCACCCGAGCCGGAACCACCACGGCCGGCACTGCTCCCCCGGCCGGCACTCCGGCCGGCGGTGCTCCCCCGGCCGGCACCAGTCGCCCGGCCAGCGCTGCCGCCCCGGTCAGCACCGCCCCGGCTAGAGCCGCCGCGACCACGAGTACCACCATTGTTGCCACCGCCCGGACGTGCCCGCCCGGAACTAGCGTCGCCGCGATGCGACGCGTTGTCCTCTTCGGCCATGGTCACCGACCTCCTGAACGGTTGGCATAAAAGTAAGAGGGCCGCTGCCCCTTGCACGGGGTGCGGCCCTCTGAGATAAGTTCCGGCGGTGTCCTACTCTCCCGCGAGGCCTCCCTCGCAGTACCATCGGCGCAGAAGGGCTTAACTTCCGGGTTCGGGATGGGACCGGGTGTTTCCCCTTCGCTATGGCCGCCGGGAACACTATCGGGTTGTATCGCCGGCCATGGTGCCGGCTGTTTCCCGGGAACCGCACAGTGGACGCGAAGCATCAAGCTTAAGTATGTGTTGTGTGCCAAGCCGCTCGGCCTGTTAGTACCGGTCAGCTGCGCACCTTGCGGTGCTTCCACTTCCGGCCTATCAACCCAGTCGTCTGGCTGGGGGCCTTACCCGCTCA
>DATMKQ010000331.1:0-3552 GCA_035571275.1 Trebonia sp. | reverse complement strand
CCCCCGCCGCGTCCCACCCCGGCCACCCCCCGCCGTCCCACCCCGGCCGCGTCCCATCCCCGGCGCCACCCCAGGCCGCGATAACAGCAAGAAGCGCTGGCGTGCCGATTTGCGCGGAAGATGCTCCGTCCTCCAGCACGGACGATCCTCCGCGCTATCGGCCGAACGGCGATAACAGCAAGAAGCGGCGCCACCTCGATTACCGCGAAAGATCGTGTGCCCCCTTGCAAACAGGATCCTTCGCGTTGTTCCAGCCCCCGTGATAACAGCAAGAGGCGGCGCGCCGCCGCGATGTGTGGGGGTGGGGACGGGGAGTTACTGGGGCGGGGGAGAGGCAGGGCGGTTCGTTCGGGAGGAAAATGCTTTTCCCTTGCCGTGGCGGCGGGATTACCCTCGGCCAGCATGGAGGCCAGCGAGTACGACCACCTGGCGGTGGAGGCGGCGGCCAGGGCGCTGTGGGAAGAGCGCGACGTGTACCGGTACGACCGGGGCGGCGAGGGGGCCGTGTTCAGCGTCGATACGCCGCCGCCCTACGTGAGCGCGGCGCACCTGCACGTCGGGCACGCGATGAGCTACTCGCAGCCTGACTTCATCGTGCGGTTCCGGCGGATGCGCGGCGAGCGGGTGTTCTACCCGATCGGGTTCGATGACAACGGGCTGCCGACCGAACGGTACGTCGAGCAGAAGTACGGCGTGCGGGCCGTGGACATGCCGCGGGCCGAGTTCGTGCGGCTGTGCTTGGAAGAGACCCGGCGCACGGCGCGGCACTACGAGGACTTGTGGCGGCGGCTCGGGCTCTCGGTCGACTGGTCGCTGCGCTATTCGACGATCGACGAGCGCTGTCAGCGAACCGCGCAGACGAGCTTCCTGCGGCTGCACGAGGCCGGGTACCTGCGGCGCGCGAACGACCCGATCCTGTGGTGTCCAGAAGACAGGACCGCGCTGGCCCAGGCGGACGTGGAGGACCTGGAGCGGACGAGCAAGCTGTACTCGATCGAGTTTCCCCGGGCGGCGGGCGGTCAGCGGCTGAGCATAGCCACCACGAGGCCCGAGCTGCTGCCCGCGTGCGTGGCGCTGTACCGGCATCCCGCCGACCCCCGGTACGCGGTGCTTGACGGCGCGCTGGCGACGGTCCCGCTGTTCGGGTACCAGGTGCCGGTGCTGACGGACGAGTCCGTCGACCCGGAGTTCGGCACCGGGCTGATGATGGTGTGCACGTTCGGCGACGCCGAGGACGTGCTCAAGTGGCGGCGGGACGGACTGCCGCTGCGGCTGGCGGTGACGGAGGACGGGCGCCTTGGCGACCTGGCGGGACAATGGGCGGGGCTGCGGCTGACCCAGGCGCGTGCGGCGATCGTCTCGGCGCTGGAGGCGGCCGGCGCCCTGGCCGGGGCCGCCGCGATACGGCAGGTGGTCGGGGTGCACGAGCGCTGCCAGACACCGGTGGAGTTCCAGATCAGGCCGCAGTGGTTCATCGCGGTGCGCTCGAACGCCGGACGGTTCCGCGAGCGGGCCGCCGAGCTTGACTGGATTCCCGCGTTCATGCGTCGCCGTCTCGAGGACTGGATCGACGGGCTGAAGTGGGACTGGAACATCACCAGGCAGCGGCATTACGGCGTGCCGTTCCCCGTCTGGTTCTGCGCCGGCTGCCAGGCGCCGGTGCTGGCGCGCGAACAGGACCTGCCGGTGGACCCGCTGGCCGACGCGCCGCCGGTATCCGGCTGCCCGGGCTGCGGCTCGCGGGACCTGGCGGGCGACCCGGACGTGATGGACACGTGGCTGACGTCGTCGCTGACGCCGCAGATCAACGACGGCTGGGCGACCTCGGGCAACGGTCCGGATCCGGCGCTGGCGCCGATGTCGCTGCGGGTCCAGGCGTTCGAGATCATCAGGACCTGGCTGTTTTATTCGGTGGTGCAGTCCGAGCTGCTCTTTGGCAGGCTGCCGTGGCGGACGGCGATGATCTCCGGCCACGGGCTGAACGAGCAGGGCCGCAAGATCTCCAAGCGCGACCTGGAGCGGCACACCGGCGCGGACGGGTTCAACCGGTACGTGCCCGACGACGTGCTCGCCAAGTACGGCGCCGACGCGCTGCGGCTGTGGGCGACCAGGGGCCGCATCGGATCGGACCTGCGGTACAACGAGAAGGACATCAGGGCCGGGCGGAAGTTCGTCGTCAAGCTGTGGAACGTCGGCCGGTTCCTGTCGCTGAACCTCGAGGGATTCTCCCCGGAACAGACCCCGGTGCCGGTGGCAGAACGCGACGTCGTGGACCGCTGGCTGCTGTCACATCTGGCGGAGACTATCGATTTGTCGACAAAGGCCTTCGCCGAGCACGACTACATGCAGGCGCACCTGGTGGCGTCGCGGATGTTCTGGTCGGTGTACTGCGACCGGTACCTGGAGATGATCAAGGACCGCCTAGCGGACGCGGACGCGGACGCGGACGAGGGCGCGGGCGCGGGCGCGGCCGGGGACGACGTCGGCCGGGCCAGTGCGCGGTGGACGCTATGGGAGTCCTTCCGCGTGCTGCTCGGGCTGTTCGCGCCATTCGCGCCGTTCGTCACCGAGCACCTGTACCAGCGGTTCTACGCCGCGCGTGAGGACGCCGGGTCGCTGCACGTGTCCCGCTGGCCGGCCGCCGACCCGGCCTGGCGGTCGGACCGGCAGGCCGTCGACCAGCTCGCGGTGATCCTCGACGCGACCCGCGCGCTGCGCAGCGACCTGCGGCTGGGGAACTCGGCCAGGCTCGCCTCGGTGACCGTGCAGGCGCACACGCCGCGGGCGGGGGCGCTGCTTGACCTGATCGCGGAGCCGCTGCGGCTGGCGGCGCGCGCCGACGCGGTGCTGCGCGCTGACGCGGCTAACCCGAGCGGGGTGGACGACGTGACGGTCGCCATCCAGCGCTAGGGGCGGGGTTAGACGCCCTCGACCGCCTCGATCTTGCCGTCCTTGATGGCGGCGACGAACTCCTGGTAGTCCCGCTCGTTCTGGTCGGCGTAGCGCTGCGAGAAGTCGGCGATCCCGCGGTCGAACGAGTCGCCCGAGCCGAGGTAGGCGGCGATCGCGACCGGGTCGCCCGACCTGGCGTGCGCCCGGGCCATCGTCCAGCCGCAGACGCGCGCGTACAGGGTGAGGCCCAGCGGGGTGGTCCCTTCAGGCTCTACCGAGCCTTTCATGTCCCGCAGCTGACGCCAGTAGAAGTGGCGGCTGACGTCCGCGCCCTTGGTCCAGCCGAGGAAGATGTCGCTGACCGCCTGCATCAGCCGCTGTCCCTGGACCACGCGCTGGCCGCTGTTGCGGTACCTGCTGCGCGGCAGATGCGCTTCGAGAACCGAGGCGGTCGCCTCCTTGGCCTGCATGAAAAGCGGGTCGCTCGCGTCGCGTCCCTGCAGCAACGCGATGAAGCACCGGGTGCCGACGCTGCCCACGCCCACGACCTTGCGGGCGACGTCGACGATCTCGAACTGCTCGAGGAGATGGCGCCGGTCGGGCTGCAGGGTCGCCCGGTACTCGCGGAACTTATCGCGCAGCATCGCGTCGGTATTGGCG
>DATMKQ010000330.1:0-2979 GCA_035571275.1 Trebonia sp. | reverse complement strand
GGTTCACGTGTCAGCCATGTACTACTGGCAGGACGCGGCCCAGGCGCACCGCGCAGTGGAGCAGTACGACATCCCAGGGGAGGTTGTGCTGATCGTCGACGACGATCTGGCGGCGACCCTCGAGGTCTGACCCGTCAGTGCGCGCCGCGCCAGGCAGAGACGAGTCCTGGCTGATGAGCACCTCCCCATCCGGTATTGGTCGTCACACCGTGACTCGTCACACCGTGACCCCGGCGACGTTGGGATGGGCATAGTTAGGGGATGGACAAGGGTCTTCGCTTCATTGCCGATCTCATCGAACCGCTGCGGGTAGCGCCGGGGAGCACGGTCAAGCTGAGCCGGGACCACGAGCCGGGCTACACCGGCCAGGTGACGCGACCGCAGGCCACCGCACTGCTCGCCGATGGCGTAAAGCTTCTCGCCAAGTACCAGGACCGGCTCGCCGCCCAGGACACCTTCGGCGTGCTGCTGGTCCTCCAGGGACTGGACGCCTCGGGCAAGGACAGCACCATCAAGCACACGATGAGCTGTGTCAACCCGCAGGCGGTCGCCGTCCGTGCCTTCAAACAGCCCTCCGCCGAAGAACTGAACCACGACTTCCTCTGGCGTTACCAATGCGCGCTGCCCGGGCGGGGCAGGATCGGCATCTTCAACCGGTCCCACTACGAGGAGGTTCTCGTCGTCCGGGTGCATCAAGACCTGCTCGCCGCGCAGCGGCTGCCCGCGGCGGCAACCAAAGGCGACGTCTGGGACCGCCGGTACCGGGAGATCAACGAGTGGGAGCGCTACCTGGTCGACAACGGCATCCATGTCGTCAAGATCATGCTCAACGTGTCAAAGAGAAAGCAGGCCAAACGGTTCATCAAGCGCATCGACCACCCGGCAAAGAACTGGAAGTTCTCGCCCAGCGACGTCAGGGAGCGGCGCCACTGGGACGAGTACCAGCGCGCTTTCGACAGCATGCTGAGTCATACGAGCACGCAATGGGCACCGTGGTACGTCGTGCCGGCTGACCATAGGTGGTTCAGCCACCTGGCAACAGCTGGGGTCCTCGTGACAGCGCTCAGCGCCATCAACCCGAGGTACCCGGCCGCTGACCCCGCAGAGAGGGATCACATGGCACAGGTCAAGGCCGAGCTCGTAGCAGAACTGGCTGCCGCGCAGCCCGGCTGAGTGCACCCCGCGCAGGCATCCTGAGATCCTTTGCTTCGCATGGCTGGGCTAGAGTCCGGGCAGCGGGCCGACGCCAGTGGATGCGCAACTCGCGGTGAAGCGCTCGGAGTTGCTATCATTCTTGCTATCATCGATAGCAGGGGTGGTATCAGTGGCGGCGTTGAATATCCGAAACCTCGATGAAACGGTGAAACGGCGCCTTCAGGTTCGCGCGGCTCGTCACGGCAGGTCGATGGAGGCAGAGGTACGCGCGATTCTCGCGGAAGCCGTTCGCGAGCCTGCGGACTCCGCCGGGCTGTTCACGACGCTCCTCGACCGGTTCGGCGCGCTCGGCGGAGTCGACCTGGACCTGCCCGGGCGCGAGGAACCGGCGCGTGCCGCGGAATTCTCCGCATGATCATCCTCGACACGAACGTGGTCTCCGAGCTGATGCGCTCGGAACCAGCGCCCAGCGTCGCTAGCTGGGTCCGCGACCGGGACAGGCGCGAGCTGCGTACGACCGCCGTCACGCTCGCAGAGGTCCGGTACGGTATTGCCCGGCTGCCCGACGGGCGCAGGAAGCAGATCCTCCTCGCCGCGGCCGACGAGATCTTCTCGGCCTTTGCCGACCAGATCCTGCCGGTCGATACCGCGGCCGCGGAACATTACGCAGTCATTGCTAGCAGCCGCGAACGGGCCGGGAAACCAATCGCGGGCTTCGACGCGCTGATCGCGGCCGTCTGCCGGTCCCACGGCGCCACGCTGGCAACTCGCAACGTGTCCGACTTCGACGGCACCGGCATCGAGATCATAGATCCCTGGCTTCAGTCACCAGGGTGAGGAACCGGCCGGGCAGTTGCGCCGCGCCGCAGCAGGAATGTAGGAGAGTCTTATGCAGCTGGAGAACGAGTTCTCGGTCCCCCGCGCCCGTGTCCGAGGTGCGGAAGACCCTGCTCGACGTGGAGCGGATCGCGCCGTGTATGCCCGGGGCGACCGTGGAGCGGGTCGACGGCGACGAGGTCGCCGGGCGAGTCCGCGTCAAGGTCCGGCCGGTCACGGCGAGCTACGCCGGCACGGCCAGGTTCGTCACCAAGGACGAGGCCGCCCACCGCTTCGTGCTCGAGGACAACGGCCGGGAGACCCGGGGTACAGGGACCGCGTCCGCGACGGTCGAGGTCAGCATGAGCGAGCAGGACGCCGTCACCCGGGTGCGGGTGGTCACCTCGCTCGAGGTGACCGGCAAGCAGACGCAGTTCGGTCGCGGCGTGATGTCCGACATCGCGGCCAAGCTGACCGATCAGTTCGCCGCGTGCCTGGCCGAACGAGTGCGCGGTCCCGCGCCGGTGCCTGACGGCGCCACCCCGGCGCAGGCGCCGGCCGCCACCACGACCCCCGAGCCGGAAAATACCGCCGCGCCCCAAACCGCCGCGGCCGAGTCGCTGGACCTGGTCAGCGCCGGCGCCATGCCAGTGCTGAAGCGGCTCGGCCCGGTGCTCGGCGGCCTGGCGTTCGGTCTCGTCCTGGGGCCTGCTCCTGGGCCATCGCCGCCGGGTCGTGATCATGACCGCGGCGGCGCCGGGCTCGTAGCCGCCCGCGCGAACCGTGCTTTAGACCGCGGGGTCACACCCCGCCGATGCGCGCGGTGCTGAACACCAGGTCGTACTCCTCGACCGCCCGGATCAGGGCGCCCGTCGACTGTACCGTCTCGACCCGGACTGCGGCCGCCTCGCCGCGGCTGGCCGCCAGCGTCTTGTGGCTGTCCCACATGGTCTCGCTGATCGAATGCCCGGTGTCCTGGTCGACCAGCAGCAGCGCGCCGCAGAACCC
>DATMKQ010000329.1:0-12247 GCA_035571275.1 Trebonia sp. | reverse complement strand
CTGCAAGGAGGCGCGCACGCGGCTGGACGGCCGCAACGGGCGGCTCGGCTCGCACCTGCCCTGGGGTGACCCGCGGCGCGGCTGGGACTTCGTCTCCGCCGGACGCGGCAACGTGCCGTGGGAGGACGTGTTCCGGATGCTCAACTCGATCGGCTACCACGGACCGATCTCGGTGGAGTGGGAGGACGCCGGCATGGACCGGCTGGCCGGGGCGCCGCAGTCGCTGACGTTCCTGCGGGGCTTCGACTTCGAGCCACCTTCCGCGGCGTTTGACGCGGCGTTCAGCACGCGATCATAAGCGCGTTTACCGGAAACAGCTATTACAATTCCGAGGGTAGCGCCGCAATTCCAATGGTCGCCGATAGCAATTCACGGAAAGGCACCCAGCACGGTTATTCGCTAAGTCGCCAGCCGAGGACCTGACCGGTACGCGTGGTTGGCTCGCCAAGCAGCCCGGTCAGGTAACGGCCGAAAGCCGAGTCGAGGCTCGTGACCGCCACGACGGCCGAGATCTTCCAGCCCCTGAACTGCGCTCTCATCTGCGCGGCGTCCGGGTAGATCTGGTTGACGGGCAGGGTGGCGACCGCCGCGACGTTGAGGCGAGCGGACTGCGCCCAGAGCTGATTGAGGTACATCGCTTCGGAACTCAGCCCGTTGCCGTCGGTAGCGGCCTGCCCGCTCCAGGTGGGGCCCATGTAGTAGCCGCCGACCATGGAGCCGGGCTCGCCGGTGTCCGCCTGCCAGCGGAGCGGTTCCGTGAACGTCGACACGGGGATGGGGACGACAAGCACGTGTGCTTGAGCGGGCAGCCGCAGCGCGGTGATGGCCGAGGTCCAGCCCGGGGGTACGGGTGATACCTGGGCGGCGGGGAGCGGCGCGGGAATGAGCGGGATGACGGCGATCGCCGCGGCACCGGCCACGATCCTGCTCGCTTCGGGCCAGCGCTTGCGCGCCGCGTCGAAACCGAACGCGAACGCCGCCGCCGCGGCGCCGTCGGCGACGATCGAGAACCTGTCCGGGAGGACCGAGCCGGTGACCGGCAGCGTCTGGAGCCAGTACCAGGGCAGCTTGATCCCCGTGTGCTCGTGGCCGCCGGCCAGCAATGTCCCGCCCAGCGAGAACACGGAGAGCAGCGCGAACGTCACCGCCGCCGCGCGGACCGAGAGCAGCCTCCAGAACAACACCGTCACGACGGCGAGCACGATGAGCATCGGCCAGCCAAGATAGGCGAGGTATTCGGGCAGCTTGCCCTGGAACGCGTCGGCGAAGCGAGCACTGCTCGCGCTGTGCACCAGCATGAAGGAAGATGGCTGCACGAAGCCAGCCAGGTCGTTCTTGAAGAAATCCGGCGAGAACGGGCTGGTCTGCTGGCGCAGCGGGCCGAAGAACTGCACCCACAGCGGATAGCCGGCGATCACCGCCGTGACGCCTGCCGCTGCCGCGAGCCCGCAGGCCGCGTCCCGCACGCGCCTCATCACGGCGCGCGGACGAGATGCCATCGCCACCGCCACCATGATCGCCACGGCGATGCCGGTGTCAAACAGCAGTTCCTCGGCTATGAAAACCTGGGCCGCCACCAGCAGTCCCAGCCAGGCTCCGCACCGTGCGGCGGCCCGGCGGCCCGCTCCGCAGCGCCCGCTGACCAGGCGCAGCGCGGCATCGACGATCAGCGGGGGAAGCACCGCGAACTGCAGGTCGTAATGCCCCAGGCTGGATTGGATCAGGGCCGGAGAGAAGCCGTACACCGCGCCGCCAAGCGCGGCGGCGGGGGTGCTGGCATCCCATCTGCGCAGGACGACGAACATGGCGACCGCGGATCCGGCGAAACCCAGCGTCATCGCCGCGGTCAGGCTTGCCTGCGGGCCGGCCAGCAGCGTTACCGGAGCGAGCAGCATCCCCGGAAGCAGCATGAACGTGTTCCACATCACGCTGACGCCCTGCGGGGCGTTCATGGCGTCCGTGGTCAGGGCGGGCAGCCGGAAGTGCGCGAACGCCGTCGCGTCGTAGCGGAAGTACCAGGCGAACTGGTCGGTGTCATTGGGGTTGCCCGCGACGAGGCGCGACGCGGGGTCCCGCCACAGCCACATCGTCACCGCCACCGCGCCCAGCAGGAAGTACACGGATGCCAGCGCTAGCGCGCGGCGCTTGGCCGGGTCGCCGAGCGAGCGCGCGGCCGCCGTTGCCGACGGTGCGGGGACGGTCACGGACGAAGCGGACATAGCGGCGAGCCTAACGGTAGGTGCCGCCCGACCAGGGTGAACATGGGCCTGTAAGATCCGCGAAAGAACTTGCGGGCGCCCGCGCCGCTCCCCTGCCGCCGCGACCTGTCCAAAGCGCTGACCGGACGCGCCCGGGGCTAGTATGCTGCGATCTCGAACAGATAACAAGGCTTTGCTAACGACGTAATAATTTCGAAAGGATTGCATTACCCGGACGTATCGAGAATATTTTGAATTTCCTGCCGCGCGGGCTGGCGTGTTCTAACGTATTCCCCCAGGAAGCAGAAGCGTATGGAGGTGAATGCCGTGCCCAACGGACATCGGTCCGCGTGGCGTCGCCGCGGAAGGAATAGGGCCCTACGGGTCGCCACTGTGGTCGCGATACCTGTAGCGATCGGCCTTGCCCTGGGCATTGTAATAGCCGTTTCACCAAGCGGCCATTCCACGACGCTGAATCAGGCGGCGCTTGGAGCGAGCGCGAGTCCCTCGGCCACCCCGACGCCGTCGGGCACGAGCCCGGCCACGACGACCGCGACGACCAACGTGAACTGCGACATCATCGTCCCCGCGAACCCGCTCACGGCACAGGGCCTGGCTACGCCGTACCAGCTCACCGGCCCGAACGGGATGACCCCCGCGCAGTCGGGCTGCACGATGACCAACGCGACGAACCTGGGGGCCTTCGTTCAGGCGACCATCCTGAACCCGGCCACGGGCGCACTGGCGGTCTATGACCCGCTGGTCGTCACGCAGGGCACGACGCCCGCGGTCGCGCCGACGGTGCCGACACTGCCGGCGAACGCGGTCGTCACGATCGACTTCGGGTTCAACGGCACAAACCTGACCCAGGTTGGGGCGACGCCCACTACCCTCGCGGACGCCAACTGCGTCAACGGCACGCCCGGATCGATATTCGGCCAGGTGTCGTTCTGCAACGGCATCAACTTCTTCAAGACAGCGCACCGGCTTGAGGCCAGGGGCAAGCTGGTCGTGCCTTCTGAGGGCACCTCCAGCAAGATCGTCGCGTCCGGCGGCCGGCTGGGTACCGGCCAGGACTGCCCGACCACGCACAACTACGACATGGTCGACCAGGATCCCTCTGACAACGTGACGACCGAATACCTGCTCAACCCGGCGACCGGGCAGACCGCGCAGGACACCACGTCGAACGCGGGTAACATCGCGGGCTCCACGCTGCTGCTCAACGGCAGCGACAACACACTGCTCGATCAGTTCATGGATACCGTCCTCGGCTGCACTCCGTTCGAGGCCCCCGACCTGGCCAACAACGACCAGCCGACCAGCTCTCAGGCGCTAGACGAGCTGCTCGCCGAGAAGAACGAGCCGTCGATCCCCGCGCTAGTCCCGGAGAACGACGAGATGGTGCTCAACAACCAGGGCCAGTTCGACGCCGCCAAGACCAACCTGTACCGGGAGGAGCTCGGCCAGACGCCGATCGACTTCGCGAACAACCGGACCAGCAGCCCGGCGATGTTCTGCCAGAACATGGTCAACATCCAGACGCCGTTCCTGGCGGCCAACCAGACGCTGCTGGCGACCGGCCCGTCGCCGGTGACCGCGGTCGGTGACAACTTGTTCACCTTCATGGCGAACAGGCTCAGCATGTCGTTCACCAACCTCAGCTGCCAGAACTTCGGCCTCACCAACCCGGTCGCCGTCACCTTGGACGGGGGCGGCGCGGCGGTCGCGGCCACCTTCAACACCACGGTGCAGAAGGTGACCAACACCGGCGCGACGGGGATGCCGACCCGGGGACACCGCAGGGGACGCCATCACCACGGACCCATGGACCCGTCGGGCATGTAGCTGCCCCGGCGGGAGGCGGCGCTGTCCGCCGCCGCCGCGTTCCAGAGGATCACCACGTGGCGCCGGCGGCACCCGCCACTCGCCAGCACCGGTCCGGCGACGGCCGTGACGCGCGGAGCCTATGCCGCGTAAGAGTCAGCGGGACACCGTTCGGAAAACTAAAAGCTTTTTTATCCCGAACGAAGCCGTGGCGGCTCTCCTACCTCAGCCCCTCACGCGATTGCGGCAGTATCCGCCAGTCCGTCGTGGCACAGGTTCCGTCGGCGCGTCACCCAGCCCGGCCCGGTTCCGCCCGCGTCGCCCGGCAGACATCTACTCGATTCAGTAGCCGCCGCGAACAGAACGCCAACG
This sequence comes from Trebonia sp., assembly GCA_035571275.1. Lineage (GTDB taxonomy): Bacteria > Actinomycetota > Actinomycetes > Streptosporangiales > Streptosporangiaceae > Trebonia. The sequence continues at coordinate 7,850 of DATMKQ010000329.1, read as the reverse complement.
GCGATCAATGCGTTTAGAGCCCGCTGTGCGAGTTACGTACAAGATCGTTCGCCTAGGACAGACCCAGTTTCCGATACTGCTGAACGTTTGACCGGTCTCAGCCGGTCAAACGTTCAGCGGTACGTTCTATCTTGATCTCGGCGCAGGAGTGATAGCACGCCGACGCAAAAGAAGCGGGTAGCGGTGTTACCAGCGGGGCTGAAATTGCCCGGAGGGGCAGATGCCGCCAGGGCTGAGTCCTAGAAATCAGCGTGTTGTTTATCCGCGAGCCCTTACCTGGGCAGCGGTCGACCGATTGAATGATCGTGCGGACGCCGACTGAAACGAGGAAGCGATGACCGGGGAAAACGTCATTCCCGCCGGGAAAGGCAGCAAGATCTTCAGTGCCCGCGGCAGCGTGATGGCGTTCAAGGCTGTCGCGGACCAGACGAGCGGAGACTTTTCCCTGATGGAGCGTACGCTGCCGCCGGGGGGGCGCAGACCGTTGCCGCACCGTCATGTCGCCGCCTCCGAGGCTTTCTTCGTCCTGGACGGCACCGTGACGTTCGTCGTGGACGGGACCGAAATGCGGGGTGGGTCGAATGACTTCCTGCTCGTGCCCCGGGGAGCCGCCCATACCTTCGGCAACGGCGGTGACGAGCCCGCGCGGCTGCTCGTGCTGCACGCCCCGGCGATGGACGCCTACTTCGCCGAGCTCGATGAGCTGTGGTCCCGGCCTGATCCGCCTACTCAGGAACAGGAGCGGGCGCTGATGAGCCGGCACGGCATGGAGCCGGCGTTACGGAGAAGACGTTACGGAGAACAGGCGTTGTCGAAGGCTTCGCCGTCGCTCTGGACCTGGCTCATGTCGGGGAGCTGGGCGGCGCCGCTCTGCGACTCGACAAGGGCGTTGTAGTCGCTGGCCAGGGTGGTCATCGCCTGCGCGACCGCCGGGCGCTTCTCCTGCTGCGCCGCGGCGCTGAGCGCGTTGGCGAAGTTCGTGAAGTCCTGGTCCAGGGCAGTCTCGTTGTTCTGGTCCTTGCCCTGGCGGGACTGCAGCGTCTGCTCCGCCTGCTCCGCCGCGGCACAGGCCGAGTCGCGCGACGGCGGGCCGTATAGGGGCGCGGCCGTCCGCGTGGCGGCGGGCCGGCTGCTGGCGGCCGTGGCTCCCGCGGTGCCCGCGGCGGTGGCGGCGGTACAGCCGGCCACGGCGGCACCGACCCCGAGCGCCGCCAGGGCTAGGGCGACGGCGGGGACGGCGCGGACGGCGCGGACGCCGGGTACGCCGGGTACGCCGGGGACGGCGCGGGTCGCGGCCGCACGCGCACGGTGCCTCATGGGCGTTACGGTACGCCCGGGCGCCGCGGTCGGCCCAGTGGCGGCGGAAGGGCCGCACTCAGCTGCGGTTACGGCCCGCCGCGGATGAAAGCCGCGTCACTAGTTTCACCTCGGGAAAGGTGAGGTGGCGGAGGATAGATAACTTAACAAGCGGCAACCGTCCCGCTATGAGAATTTCACGCGCGGCGGGAAAGTTTCATATCCGCGCTGTGACTGAATCGCGGGCGGCGCCCGGTCCGCGGGTATCGCCCGCGCCCATCTCCGCACAGGTAGAGGCGACGTCGCGCGGCAAATCCGGCCGTCCGCAAGTTTTCGGTCCGGCTGCGCACTGTACCGGTTTACCGGAGGTCACTATCGCGCGCTTTCCGGTGCCGGCGCCGTGAGTTACGTTGCGAGTCTGTTACGTGCGAGCGCTCATCGCCGCCTAGCTTTCCCCACTTTCCCTCAACGAGGAGATGCGGATGACAAACCGTCGACCTCGTTCGCGCACGCTAGCCAGCGTCGTGGCAGCAGTCGCTCTGCTGTCTGGCGGGTTGATCGCCGCCGCTGGCAACGCATCGGCTACCTCTGCCCATTCGGCAGGGGCCGCCGCGCGAACACCCACCAAGGCGAGTCCGGGCGGCGGCACGCTTGCCGCCGCGCCGATCACCAGCCCAGCCACGAACCAGGTGTTCACACCCGGCTCGAACGTCAAGCTGCAGGCAGTTCCCTTCGAGGCCAGCGACGCCATCAAGGACGGGCTCAGCTCGAGCCCGGTGACCTCGATCTCGTTCTACGCGAGCACCAACCTGACCAACAACCGGCTGGTGGCCGTGGCCAAGTCCGCGCCCTGGACGGTGCAATGGAAGAACGTGCCAGCGGGCGATTACTCGCTGACCGCGGTAACCAAGGACAGGGCGGGACAGACCACGACTTCGGACCCGGTAGCGATCCAGGTCGAAAAGCCCAGCGTCGTCGTCGACGAGTCCTCGCTCGCGGTCGCGAAGGGCAACACGGGTTCGTTCGGCGTCTCGCTGTCGACGAAGCCAACCAAAGACGTGACGGTGCGGCTGAACCGGTCGGGTGGTACCGGGGTCAAGGTGTCCCGGGGCGAGACGCTCACCTTCACGCCGTCAGACTGGAACCGGCCGCAGCAGGTCACCGTCGCCGCGGCTAAGACCAAGGCGAAGCCAGGCGCTCACTCGACCCTGACCGCGTCGGCGGCCGGTCTGGGGAGTGCCTCGGTGGGCGTGACCGACGCGGCCACCGCGACCGGTTATGACCAGTGGTTCCTCAACCTGTACGCCCAAATCACCAACACCGCCAACGGGTACTTCAGCCCGCTGGGCATCCCGTACCACTCGGTCGAGGAACTGATCGTCGAGGCCCCGGACTACGGTCACGAGACCACCTCGGAGACCTACAGCTACTGGCTGTGGCTGGCCGCCGACTACGGCCAGGTCAGCGGTGACTGGACCGAGTTCAACACCGCATGGTCCAACATGCAGACGTACATGATCCCGAACGCGGCCAACCAGCCCGGATGCAGCGCTTACAACGCGTCCTCGCCGGCCACGTACGGGCCGGAGGAGCCGTCCCCGAGCGACTACCCGGTGGCGCTCAACTCCTCGGTCCCGGTCGGTTCTGACCCGCTGTACAGCGAGCTGAACTCGACCTACGGCAACTGCGACATCTACGCGCCCATGTGGATCATGGACACCGACAACCGGTACGGCTTCGGCCAGCAGGAGAACGGCACCTCCACGCCGAGCTTCATCAACACGTTCCAGCGCGGCTCCGAGGAGTCGGTGTGGGACACGGTCGACCAGCCTGACTGGGACAACCTGACCGAGGGCGAGAGCGGGTCCGGCTACCTCGACCTGTTCAACAACGGCGGCGGCAGCTTCGCCTCCCAGTACAAGTACACCGACGCGCCCGACGCCGACGCGCGCCTGATCCAGGCCGCGTACTGGGCACAGCAGTACGCCACCGCGCAGGGCAACGAGTCGCAGATCTCAGGGACGCTGGCGGACGCCGCCAAGCTCGGCGACTACCTGCGCTACTCCATGTACGACAAGTACTTCAAGCAGATCAGCGCCTCGTGCAGCCAGGACGGTTCGGTGGCCTGCCCGGCCGGCACGTCCAAGGCCAACGAGGAAACCTACCTACTGTCCTGGTACTACGCCTTTGGTGGTTCCACCACCGGCGCCTGGTCCTGGCGAATCAGCGGCACCGAGATCCACGAGGGATATCAGAACCCGCTGGCGGCATACGCACTGTCCACGGACTCGACCCTGATCCCGCTGTCCCCGTCGGCCAAGGGGGACTGGACGACCAGCCTCACCACGCAGCTCAACCTCATGCAGTGGCTGCAGTCGAGCAATGGCGGGATCGCGGGCGGCGTCACCAACAACTGGGGCGGCAACTACGGCGACGTGTCCAAGCCTCCATCGGGCGATCCCACCTTCGACGGCATGTACTACGACTTCGAACCCGTGTACCACAACCCGCCGTCTAACCAATGGTTCGGCTACCAGACCTGGCCGATGGAACGGGTCGCGGAGTACTACTACGTGACCGGCAACGCCCAGGCTGGGGCGATCCTGAGTAAGTGGGTCTCGTGGGCCGAGTCGGTCACCTCGTTCAACACGACCACCGGGGCGATCTGCCTGCCCGGCACGCTGACGTGGTCCGGCCAGCCGGCCGAGAGCTTTACGACCGGCACGTCGAGCTCGGCCGAGCCGCCCGCCAACCCGGGCCTGACTGTCTCGGTGTCGGGGTGCTCGTCGGACATCGGCGTCTCTTCGTCGCTGGCCAAGGTGTACGAGTACTACGCGGCCAAGTCCGGCAACACCACCGCCGAGACCGACGCGCAGAACATCATCGACATCATCCACCAGTTCTACGGCGACACGCTCGGCTACTCGGCGCCGGAGGCCCGGACCGACTACAGCAACTTCACCTCGGCGTTCAACACGACCAACTACGAGGGCCTGTTCATCCCCTCCGGCTGGTCCGGGACCTACCCCGGCATGAGCGGCGACATCACCTCCGCCGACAACACCTTCCTGTCCATCCGCCCGTGGTACACCAGCGTCGCGGACTACAACGAGGTACAGGCGTACCTGAACGGCGGCTCCGCCCCGGAATTCAACTACCACAGGTTCTGGGCTGAGGTAGAGGTCGCGACGGCGTTCCAGTCGTTCGCGTACCTGTTCCCGAGCGTCACCCCGCCTGCCAGCGCCACGCCTACGGTGACGGTCACCAACCCCGGCACCCAGACGGGGACGGTCGGCACCGCCGATAACCTGCAGATCGCGGCGACGGACTCGGCGACCGGCAAGACCTTCACCTACAGCTCCACCGACCTGCCGCTCGGCCTGTCGCTCAACGCCTCCACCGGGGCGATCACCGGCTCGCCGACGATGGCGGGCAGCTACACCACCACGGTGACGGTCAACGACGGCACCTCGGCGTCCTCGGTCAACTTCGACTGGACGATCGGCGCCAGCGGCACGAAGAACACCGTCACGGTGACCAACCCCGGCGCGCAGACCGGCAAGGTCGGCACGGCGGTGTCGCTGCAGATCAAGGCGACGGACTCCGCTTCAGGGCAGACGCTGACCTACGCGGCCACCAGCCTCCCGGCCGGCCTGTCGATCAGCTCCTCCACCGGCCTGATCACCGGCACCCCGACCACGGCCGGCACCTCCAGTGTCGTCGTGACCGTCACCGACGGGACCGGGGCGTCTGGAACGGCGTCGTTCACCTGGACGATCTCCACCACGACGACCAACACCGTCACGGTGACCAACCCCGGCTCCCAGACGGGGACGGTCGGCACGGCGGCGTCGCTGCAGATCCAGGCGACAGACTCCGCTTCAGGGCAGACGCTGACCTACGCGGCCACCGGCCTGCCGGCGGGCCTGTCGATCAGTTCTACCACCGGCCTGATCACCGGCACACCGACCACGGCCGGGACATCCTCGGTCACGGTCACCGCCACTGATACCACCGGCGCGAGCGGGTCGGCGTCGTTCAGCTGGACGATCAGCCCCGCTTCCGGTGGCTCCTCTTGCCAGGTCCTCTACACACCCGACGACTGGTCGGGCGGGTTCACCGGCAACATCCAGATCAACAACACCGGCACATCGACGATCAACGGCTGGACGCTGAAGTTCACCTTCCCAGGTGACGAAAAGATCACCAACACCTGGAACGGCGTGGAAAGCCAGTCCGGTGAGGCCGTGACCATTACCAACGAGAGTTACAACAACACCATCGCGGCAGGCGGCAACGTCACGCTCGGCTTCCAGGGAACCTGGACGAACAGCGACGCGGCGCCCACCGCCTTCACGGTAAACGGCGCCACCTGCACCACCTAGCCGTATAACCGTGTAACCGTGTAACCGCGTAACCGCCTCCCCGGTCCGGCCACCAAGCCGGGCCGGGGAGGTTCGCGTTTCGCGGGTGGATGCTCCCGTTACAGCCAGGGTGGCAGGGCGGGCGCGTCGCGCAGCGCCGGCGCCGACGCCGACGACGCCGGGCGGCCGGTCAGCCAGGCGGCTAGCACGGCCAGCGGCGCGCTGACTGCCGTCGGCGCGCCGGCGCCCGCGACCTGCCACCGCCCGCCGGTGTCGGTGGCGCTGACCACGAGCGCGGGCCCGGTGCCGACCGCCCCGCGGCGAGCCGTCACGTCGTCGAGCAGGGCGCCGAGGAAGGCGGCGGGCTGGTCGGCGAAGCCGGCGCCGCCGGCGCCGGCTTCGCCGACGGCGCCGCAGGCCAGGTCGACCGCGTGTACGAACACCTCGCGGGCGCGCATCCACGGGATCTCGGCCGCCGACCGGGTGATTCCCTGCGCGGTGATCACCTGCGCGTCCCAGGCTGGTTCCGGCAGCGTAGCGAGGTCGCCGGCCAGCGCGTCCGCCGACGACGCGACCCAGGCACGCAGCTCGCCGGCCGGCCGCCGCGCCCCGGCCGTGATGTCCGCGTCTCGCTGCTCCGGCGAGGCGTACATGCGGCGCTCCTCCCCTGTCCGCGCCCAGTACACGAGGTTGCGCAGCGCCCCGGCGTTCGCCGCGAGGTGCGACAGCAGGTAGCGGCGGTTCCAGCCGGGCAGCAGGCACGGCTCGTCGAGGTCGGCGTCATCCAGGGCGGCCACGGCACCGAGCAGCCGCTCGGTGCCGTCCCGCATCCAGTCCAGCGTCTGTTCCGGTCTCATGTGATCGGGAGGTTACCGCACCACTCGCGGCACCTAACAACGCGCCGGCAAGATCGTGCCGCGCACCTCACCGAAGCCGATGCAGCCGCCGCCCGTGCCGGGCGCCGTCGCCGATATGACCACCTCGTCGCCGTCTTCGAGGAACGTCCGCGACTCTCCCCTGACCATGACCGGCTCCGCACCACCCCAGGTCAGCTCGATGAACGCGCCGCGCTGAAAGCGCCCGCGGCCGGAGACCGTGCCGGACGCGAACAGGTCCCCGGTCCGGGCCGACGCGCCGTTCACCGTCATGTGGGCGAGCATCTGGGCCGGGGACCAGTACATCTCCCGGTACGGCGGCCTGCTGACCTCCTCACCGTTCCAGGCGATAACCAGGTCGATGTCCAGTCCCCACGGGCTCGTCTCCCGCAGGTACGGCAGCGGTTCCGGGTCTTGCCCCGGCAGCGGCACGCGGGCCGCTTCGAGGGCGGCCAGCGGCACGACCCACGGTGCGATGGACGTGCCGAAGCTCTTGCCCAGGTGCGGGCCGAGCGGGACGTATTCCCAGGCCTGGATGTCGCGGGCCGACCAGTCGTTGACGAGCACCGCGCCGAAGACGTGGCCGGGGAAGTCGTCCACCGGGATCGGCGAGCCGAGCGGGGACCCGGTGCCGACGACGAAGCCAAGCTCGGCCTCGATGTCCAGCCGAAGGCTCGGCCCGAACGTCGGCGCGGTTTCCCCCGGCGCCTTCCGCTGCCCGCAGGGCCGGACGATGTCGGTGCCGGAGACGACGACCGTGCCGGCCCGGCCGTGATAGCCGACAGGCAGGTGTTTCCAGTTCGGCAGCAGCGGCGGCGCGTCGGGACGGAACAGCCGCCCGACGTTGGACGCGTGGTGCTCAGAGGCGTAGAAGTCGACGTAGTCGCTGACCTCGAACGGCAGCCGCAGCTTCACGTCGAGCACGGCGTGCACCGCCGCGGCGGGGACGGCGCCGCCCGAGACAAGTGATGTCACCTGCTCCCGCACCTGTGTCCACCGGGCCTGCCCCTGCGCCATGAACGGGTTGAGAGCGGGCGCGGCGAACGTCTCGTCCGCGAGGAGCATCGCCAGGTCTATGACACTGTCCCCGACCCTGACCCCGACCCGAGGCGCCACGCCGGGGGCTTCGAAAACGCCGTATGGCAGGTTGTCTAGGCCGAACGCAGACCCCGCAGGGATCTCGATCGTCGTCACAGCGAGCCACCTCCTTCGGTTACCGCGCCCACCGGCCCTCGGCCGGGAGGCCGGAACCCAAGGTCCACTATGGCCGGTCAGCCGTAAGCGCGGGCCTGGAGAGCGAACAGTTCGGCGTACA